>CAXTVC010000011.1:27956-53928 GCA_964247615.1 uncultured Acidobacteriaceae bacterium | reverse complement strand
GGGCGTCGTAGGGGGAGAGCATCAGTTTGATTGTAGTGAGGAGTGAGGAGTGAGGGGCTACGCCTCCGTGGCTTTGGGTTGGGCTGTGAGGCTTAGGACTACGGAGACCAGCATCATGGCGCTGGCGACAAAGAAGGGCAGGCCGGGCAGGTGCCAGTGGGCCCAGTCGCCGACGGCTTTGGCGAAGACCCAGGTGAACAGGCCCGGGCCGATGATGCCGGAGATGCCGCGCAGGCTGTTAATTGCGCCTTGCATCTGGCCCTGTTCTTCCGGACCGGCGACGCGGGACATAATGCTCTGCGAGCCGGGCCAGGCAATCGCGACGAGGTTCAACAGGGGCATCCCGGAGAGGAAGCCGAGCCCCGTGCGGGCCATGCCGAAGATGAGGTAGCCGAGAGATCCGCCGAAGAGGCCCAGCTGCACGGCGCGCTCGTCGCCAACAAGCTTGGAGGCGCGTTTGACCAGAAACAGGCCGTACAGCACTGTGATCACGCCGAGGGCTGCGAGGGAGACGCCAACGGTGCGGTCCGTCCAGCCATAGCGGTAGTTGGTGTAGAGCACGTACACATTCAGCAGTGAATTTTGCGCGATGTAGCCGAGCAGCAGCACCACGGACAGCACGACCAGGGTGCGCGTGCGCGTGAGCATGCGAATCGACCCGACGGGGTTGGCGCGGCGCCAGGAGAAGGGACTCCGGTGTTTTAGCGGCAAGGATTCCGGCAGCACAAACAGGCCGTACACGGCGTTCAGCAGGGACAGCGCGGCGGAGACCCAGAAGGGCAGCCGGGGATGGAAGCCGGCCAGCCATCCGCCCAGCGCCGGGCCGACGATGAAGCCGAAGCCAAAGGCGGCCTGCAGCATGCCGAAGGCGGCGGCGCGGCGCTCGCGTGGGGTGATGTCGCTCATGTAGGCCTGCGCCGTGGGCACCGACGACGCCGTGATGCCCGAGAGGATGCGTCCGATGAAGAGGAAGCGCAGCGAGGGCGCCAGCGCCATCAGCACGTAGTCAAAGCCGAGGCCGAAGTTCGAAAGCAGCACGATGGGGCGGCGACCATAGCGGTCTGAAAGGGAGCCGAGCACGGGCGAGAAGAAGAATTGCATGATCGCGAAGACGGTGCCGAAAAGACCGATGACCTCGGCGGTCTTTTCGGTCGAGCCGCCGACGAAGCCTTCAACCAGGTGAGGCAGCACGGGCGCGATCATGCCCAGGGCGAGCATATCGAGGCAGACGGTGAGAAAGATGAAGATGACGGCGGCGCGCTGACGCCCCGGGATCGCGCCTGGCAGCGGCACGCCGTCGGGCAGGGGCAGCTCTGTGGGACTTCCCAGGCCGGTCTGGCCGGAGGTCTCGTCGGGAGTGGGTTGCTGGAATGCGTGTTGCGGAGGACCGGCGTCGCGCTTCGACATCTCCGGCAAGCCTACTTTACCCAGAGCCGAAAACCTCAGCTTTTCAGACCAGCCCGCTTTCCAGGATGGCCTCGCGCAGGAGTGCAGGGGCGAGGTTCTGCACAGGCCCGGGGTTGCAGGCGGACTCCAGTCTTTCGGAATGGAAGGGCGGATCCCCGAAACCGTCGTGGCGCCTCGCCCAGGTGCAGGTCTGGCCCGCAGGGGCACCGCAGGCACGGTATTCCGGATCCCGCTCCTGTTCCTGAGGTGTGGCGAGGTGTGGGCAGGGATGATCGAGCGGTTTTGAAACGTTCATGGTGCGAGTCAGTCTATCGACTTGACCCCTAATTCCACGCAAGTGGGGGAACGGGCATCTATCCACGTCGACCAGCGGACGATCACGGTCGATATAATGCAGCCATCCCGTCCTGCCCAGGAGCCCCTCGATTCGGATGTCTGAAATCAGCGCCCCTGGGGTACCGTTTATGACCCATCCGGACCGGACTCTTCGCCGTTGCGATCGCGATCGCGGCTGGCTTGCCACCCTGCAATTGCAGAGGGCAGGTCGCAGGCGAACCGGTCCCGGACAGCTTCCCAAGGAACCAATAATGAAGTGGGGAAAGATTCTCCCGGCGTGCCTGCTCGGCATTGCGGCAGCGGGCGCGCATGCGCAGTACTCTGCCTATTTCAATCCGATCGTGACCCGTGTGTCGAACTCGCAGGTGGATACCGGCACCTTCGCCTACCTGGGCCAGGGCAACACCTCGGCGCTGCGTGGCGGCGTGTCCATTGGCGGGTCCTACACCTTCGCGCAGGGGCCCCATGCGGCGTTCGGCGTGGACCTGCGGGACGAGTGGCAGCGCGGCAGCAATGCCCTGCTGAACGACTTCCTGATCGGCGTCCGCGCCCAGGCCAAGGTCGGTGACCGGCTGAAGCCCTATGTGCAGATCTCCGGCGGTGCCGGCACCACACGCGCTCCCTTTACAGCCGTGCGCACCAGCAAGGGCCTCTTCAAGGTCTTTGGCGGGGTGGATTACACGCTGAATCATCGACTGGACTTTCGCGTCGTCGAGATCGGTTATGGCTCGCTGACCACGGCGAACACCTCGCTGTATAACTCGACATCGAGCTACCCGGCGAGCACCCTGCTCAGCATTTCCAGCGGTCTTGTGGTGCACTTCGGAAAATAACTGAGATCAGCCAGCTAAAACCGCAGCAGATAGCTGGCCTTTACGAAGAACTGCCGGCCGTCGTTGAGGTAGTTTGACGAGCGCCCGAGGATGGGCTCGTTGGGATCACAGCCGATGCCCGCTACGCGCTGGCACAGCGTCCGGTCGAGGTTCTGAATGTCGTTGTTGTAGCCCACATAAATGGCCGTGCCCGGATGCGGCAGCCACGTCAGCAAGGCCTGCGTGGCGACCTGTTTGGTGCGCACCAGCGAAGTTTGCGCGGGGTTGACCAGGACCGAGTCATATTCGACGATGACACGTGCCGAGAGCGCACGGGTGAACTGGTAGTTCAGCTTGGTGCGCAGGGTCTGGTTTTCAAAGACATCTTCGCCTGTGCGCGCGGTGTGATTGCGGTCGAGCAGATACGTGTTGTCGACCGTGAGCGAGTGAAAGGGCAGCACGCTGACCAGGGCCTGCAGGTACTCCTCATGCAGAAGCGAGGGTGGCTGGCCAGCGGCCGGGTTGAAGTTCGGATTGCCACCATGCGTGAAGACGATGTTCCAATTCAATTGACGCAGGGGCGCGCTTTTGACAACGAAACCGCCGAAATTCTGGGTCAGGTTGATGTTCCCGGGAACGTGATAACCGTCCTGCGGCCCAAGCGTGTCGGAGTTCTCCCCGATCAGTGGAGCAATGACGGTCTTGCGGGGCAGCAGGATAAATGGATCGACGGTAGTGAAGTGCTCTACGCGATTGCCCGCGTGATCCCAGGAGACGTGACCGGAGGTCTCAAGGCCGTAGCTCTGCACGATCGAGTGCTTAGGGAACCACTGATACTCGGAGTGCCACTGGTCGTTGCGGATGTTCGTGGTCTGGATGAAGCCGACCTGCGACCCGAAGCCGGCGGCGTTGTCCCCGTATGTGTTGTCGAGCGAAAAGGCATGACCGCTGCGGGTAATCTCGAGCCACGACGCGGGACCTGCGGCATAGCCTCCACCGAGTGGTTTGGAGGCACTTTCCACCATCTGCCCAAGGGCGCTCCACTTGTCGTTGAAGCGGGCCGTGAAGTCGAGACCACCTACGCGATTGAAGCTGCCGGCAAATTCATAGTCGGTGTAAATGGCGCCAATGCTGGAGCCTTTGCCGAGGTCCTGTGTGACGCGGCCGACGGCGAAAAGCGCATGCTTGTCGTGGTCGGGATCACCGGGAGCAAAGGCTTCGCCGGGTGCGCGGTCATCGATGGTGAGCAGACCGATGTTTGTGTTGCGGAGCTTGCCGGTGGCGCGGACGCCGAACTCGGGATGGACGATGTTGCGGGTATAGAGCAGGTTGATGGGCGTGGAGAAATAGTTGGCGTTTTCCAGAAAAAAGGGTCGTAGTTCCGGGAAGTACACCGGGTAGCGCTGGTTGACGGTGAACTGGGGTTGGTCAGATTCGACCTGGCTGAAGTCGGGGTTGATCGTGGCGTCGACGACAATCGAATCGTGGAGGATGGCCTTGGCGTCGCCCCCGGCCGTGCCCTCCAGATGACGCGTACTGAAATAAGGGTTGTTGGGATCGACAGAGAGAAGGGTGTGCTCGTTCTGAGCCAGGCCATATGGATTGAGCTGGTAGTTACCGGAGCCACCCCGGCCTTCCACGCCGCGCAGCGTGCCTTCCTGAGTCAGGGTGCCGGAGATGGAGGTGGTGACACGTGGCCAGTCATCCGTCTCCGAATTGCGGGGCAGGTTGCGGCTGAGCACAACGCCCCAGTTGCTCGAGCCACCCCGGAAGCGCACAGACCGAAACGGGATGGCGAACAGGGCCATCCAGCCGTGGGAGGTGATGCGGGTGTCGGAGTCCCAGACCTGGTCGTAGCTGTAATCGGTATTGACGGTATCGGTCCACGCGGCGTCGGCCTGCACACCGGCGGGATTGAGCTGAAACAGCACGCCGCGGCGATGGTCCTGAAACGGGTCGAGTAAAACGAACACATTGTCGTCGGTAGACACATTTTCGCGGCGCGTGAGATGGCTCCGAATCAGGCCGGGGTGGTCGTCGAAGCACAGAAAGACGACGTACAGGGCGTCCGCGGTATAGCCGAGGTAAACCTCGGTCTTCTGGGTGGCCGCCTGGCCGTCGCTGGGGCTGATCTGGGTAAAGCCGCTGACGTGCGCGAGGTGGTCGGCAAGGGCCGCGGAGGGCTTCATGCCCTCAAAGTCGGCCAGCCGGAGCGGACCGCTGAGTCTGGGGACGGTGCGGTCATTGAGTGGCTGTTCCTGCGGGGCGGTGGCAGGGAGGGCAGTGGGCTTTCCGGAGACATCAGGCTCCCCGGCCTGCGCTGCGGCAGAGCTGAAGCTGAAGCCAAGCAAGAGGAGGGTGAACGCGAGCTGCCCCAGGGCGGCCAGGCGGAACCTAGAAGACGAACTGCTACGGATGGTTTTGGCTTGCAGCAAGTCACGCTCCCGGGGCCCGCACTTCGAGAAAGCGCACCATGGTCCGGGTGGCTATACGGGGCTGGGAAAGGGATAGTTCCCCGCCCGGAGACCGCTCCTTGATTTACGTGTTTTGTGCAGAATCAGGAACAATTCTGCATTCGGAGACCCGCGTGAGGGCGTATAGATTAGGCCGCCTGTTGCGCCTCGGCTGCCGCCCTTACACCCATCGCTTCGGCGAGCAAAGTGTAACTGCGAAGACGCGCCTCATGGGAATGGACAATCGTGTTCACGATGAGCTCGCCGATCTGCAGCTCGTTGGCCACGGAACGGAGTCGCGCTGCAACACGGTCGGGCGTGCCGACGATGTAGCGGGGGAACTCCTCGTCGGGTTCATCGAAGGATCCGGCAGTGAAGGACAGCAGAGGATTGGGTGCCTGCGGCGTGGCGTTGAGCTGCTTGAGCGCGTCCTCCGGCGTCGCCAGTGGACGGCGGTCACCGGTGCGGATGCGGCGTTGCATGAGGCGCACGGAGGCGTGGAGGAAGTCGGCCTCCTCCTGCGTGGGCGCGCAGATGACACCAATGGCGATCGTCGCCTCGGGTGTCTGGCGACCATCGTGGGGGAAGCGGCTGGGCTTGAAGTTGCGTTGGTAAAACTCGATGGCCTGGCGCGTGCCGTTCGCGGAAAAGAAATGCGCAAAGGCATAGGGCAGGCCCTCGGCGGCAGCGGTCACGGAGGACCACATGCTGGAGCCGAGCAGCCATATATCGGGCGCACCGGGCGCGGCGGGCGCGACGGCTACATTGCGGAAGGGATGGTCCGCCGGAAAGCGCGCCGGGTCAAGGTAGGCCTGCAGCTCGGCGAGCTGCTGTGGGAAATCGTCGGCCTGGGGACCCCCGCGAGAGCGGCGCAGCGCGAGTGACTCCAACTGACCGCCGCCGGGAGCACGCCCGATGCCGAGATCGATGCGGCCGGGGAACATGGCATGCAGCGTGCGGAAAACTTCGGCAACTTTGAAGGCCGAGTAGTGCGGCAGCATGACACCGCCGGAGCCTACGCGGATGTGGGAGGTCGCAGCGGCGGCGCGGGTAATCAGGATTTCTGGGGCCGTGCAGGCGAGCATGTCCATCGCGTGGTGCTCGGAGTACCACAGCCTCGTATACCCGAGGCTGTCGACGTGACGGGCCAGATCCAGCGAATTCGCCAGGGCCTCGGCCGGCGTGTGACCGGCAGGGACAGGAGACTGATCGAGGACCGAAAGACGCAACGGAGTGGCCATACGATTTGGATGAGCGAAGGGGAGCTCCGGACGCAGAGTTGGCGCCGGCACGGCCGCTGGCCAGACTCAGGACGGGGAAAGGCAATCCATCTGCGGAGACACTCGGTTAGCATCGTAGAGACCTGTCCGTCGGGAGGTGTGATGAGGCGAGAACTCCTGCGGAACAGGCCTGCGAGCTGGGCCGCGATCGTTGCGGTGCTTGCACTGTTTGTGTGTGGTGGCTCGTTGCGGTACCGCCACGCCGATGGTCAAGACCTGGCGTCCTCCTATGTGGGGTCGCGCCTGCTGGCCGAAGGGCATGCGCGCGATCTGTTCAGCTACGATCCGCAGGACTTCGCCGAGATCGGCGACGACGATACATGGACCGACGTCGCGCACGAAGGCGGCTTCACCGGCTTTCTGCACCCCTACGTGCAGACCCCGCTGTGGGGATACATGCTCGAGCCGCTTTGCCGGCGAATCAGCTTTTCTTGGTTCAATCACCTCTTTACGGTGCTGAACATGCTCGCCTTTGCCGGAACACTATGGCTCACGGCGAAGTACTGGGCGCGCTCGTTCTTCAATCCGCTGGCGATCGCCGTGGTTGCCATAGCCCTGGTGCTTTCCCAGCCCTTTCAGTACGCCATGTATCTGAACCAGACGCATATTCTGTTTGTCTTTCTGACGGTTGCGGCGTTGATCCTGGCGGAGCGTGACTGGCCGGTTGCTGCCGGCTTGCTGCTGGCATGTGCGACCTCCGTAAAGGTCACGCCAGTCCTGCTCGTGGTGTACTGGCTGCTGACGCGGCGATGGAAGGCCGCCCTGAGCACGGTGGTTTGGTCTGCGGTGCTGTGGTTTCTCACGCAGGCCGCGGTCGGTCCGGCCCTGATGCACACCTATCTTGCGGGGCTGGGGCGCATCTCGCGCGTGCTTCTGCTCGCACAGAACAATCAGTCATTTGCGGCGTGGGCCATGGCACATTTCTACTCGCCGGATGAGGTCTACGACATTAACATCCTGCCCTTGCCAACGGCCTTGCGCCTGGCCTCCTCGGGGCTGATGCTGCTGTTCACTGCCTGGGGTGGATGGCTGGACTGGCGGCGTCGCCAAGTAGGCGTGTCCATAGCGGAAGCGCCGCTGGGCGCCATGATGGCCATCATCGCCGCGACCCTCTTTGCGCCCATTGCGTGGACCCATTACTCGATCGTGCTCTTCATGCCTTTTATGCTGTTGATCGATGCCAATCGGGCAGTGCAATTACGGTGGGTTTGGCTCCTCATTGCCGTTGCGATGCTGTTGAACTACCGGCCCCTTGCGACTGACATTGTGCATGGCCTGATCGGGCCCTTCTCCCTCGTGCGTGGTCAGTTCTACGCAGGCGCGCTCACGCTTCTTGCGTCCGCGAGTGTGGCGACACTCCAGGCGCGTGCAAGAGCGTCTTCCGCAGCAACCGTCGCAGCAAACGGAGTTCTGGCCGAGTGAGAGGTGTGTCTGAGCGTCCTGACAGGCTCGGCGGCCTGGTCGACGACCCCACAGCGCCGTTGATGGCGGTGCGCGACCTGCGGGTCAGCTTTGGCGATCGTGAGGTGGTCAGAGGCATCTCCTTCGAGGTGGGGCCGGGCGAGACGCTGGGCCTGGTAGGCGAGTCCGGCTCGGGCAAATCGGTCACCTCGCTGGCGATGATGCGGCTTCTGGGACCGCAGGCCGACCTCCGTGGCCAGGTTTGTCTGCAGACCGCGTCGGAGTCCGTGGATCTGCTGAGGCTTTCTGAAGACGCCATGCGCCGTGAGCGCGGACGCAGCGTGGCCATGATCTTTCAGGAACCGATGACGGCGCTGAATCCGGTGATGGCCATCGGCAGGCAGGTAGCCGAGGCGGTGCTCGCCCACGCGCCGCGAACGTCTCGCCGCGAGGTGCGCGCCCGCGTGCTGGAGGTGCTGCATGCCGTGGCCCTGCCGGACCCGGAGCGTCGCCTGCGCGACTTCCCGCACCAGTTTTCCGGCGGGCAGCGGCAGCGCATCGTGATCGCCATGGCGCTCATCAACCGGCCGCGCCTGGTGATCGCCGACGAGCCGACCACGGCGCTGGACGTCACCGTGCAGGCGCAGATCCTGGCGTTGCTGAAGCGGCTGCGGGCAGAGTACGGACTCAGCCTGCTGTTTATCTCGCATGACCTTGCGGTCGTTGGACAAATCGCCGACCGCATCGCGGTCATGCGGCATGGAGAGATCGTCGAGACGGGACCCGCGCTCGCCCTGCTTACCCACCCACAACACCCCTACACGCAAGGCCTGCTCGCTGCCGCGCCCACCATGCGGACGCCGCGGGATCAACCGCTGGCGACAGGCCAGGTGCAGCAGTAAGCGGCAGAACAGACGCCGGCGGGAGAACGTCAGCGGAGAGACGTCAGCGGCAGGAACTCCAGCGCACAAACAGAAGTGTTATTGCCTTATTCATCTGCCTGTCATCGAAGTGCGATTCATTGGAAAGCAGCGCCCGCCGTTTCGCGTCGATGATTGCCCCTGGAGATGTACGCATGAAGAAGTCCCGCAGCAGAATTCCTGTCCTGATGGCTGCCTACGCCGCCCTGCTTCCGTGTAGCTGGGCCGGAGCCCAGACCACCGAAGAAACCGTTACCCTCGGGCCGAAGTCAAGCCCCGCCGTGCAGTCCAGAATGGTCCAGCCGGAGCGCCAGGTAAAGCTGACCCATGCGCAGAAGCTCGCTCTGCTGCAGCAAAACATCAAGTACGTCTTTGTGCTGTTTCAGGAAAACCGTTCCTTCGACTTTTATTTCGGCACCTACCCCGGCGCCAACGGCTTCTTCTCCAAGCCCGCCGCCGAGACGCCCGGCTTTGTGCAACCGCTCGTGGACACAACCGGCAAGGTGGGCACCATCAGCCCGTTCCGCATCCCTCTCACGATCACCGATGCCAACGGCAAGACCGTACCGCTGTACCCCGCGGACACGGACTCGGTGAACCACTCGCACACGGCCTACATCCAGAAGATCGATCTGCAAAACGGCGTGACGAAGAACGACGGCTATGCGTTGGCGGAAGAAGGCGTCACGCTGGATCAGTACGGCCGTCCCAACCGCCGGCCGACACTGCGGCAGAAGCAAATGGGCGAGCTCGTCATGGGCTACGTCGACTGCAACACCGCGCCAGTGATGTGGAACTACGCCGATCGCTTCACGCTGTTCGACAACTTCCACCAGACAGTCCTTTCGGCCTCTACGCCCAATGCCATCGCCATGGTGGCCGGGCAGTCTGGCGAGACGCAGTGGGTGAAGCACCCTGAGCAGAGCACCAAGGCCTTTGGGTCCATCAGCGGCAACGGCGTGCCGGTTGTGAGCGACGGTGATCCCTTCTGGGGTTCGCAGCTGGACTACTTCGGCAGCAACCAGCCGGCCAATCCTCCTGCGGCTAATCCACAAGTAAACCTGACCTTTGCTTCGCTGCCGCTGAGCTTTATGGGCAAGGAGGCCGGGACGCTGACAGAGCAGGACTCCCAGCCGCAGACCGATCTGACCGACATCGAGAAAGACATCAAGGAGCTCACCGGCAGCGGCCAGATGCCCACCAACTGGGGCTGGTATCAGCAGGGCTACGATCACGAGACCACGGACACAACCTCCACAGCCACCCATGCCGACTACATCGCGCACCACAACGGTCCGCAGTACTTCGGCTACGTCTCCAACAACCCGCAGATCACCCCGCACCTGCATGGCCTCACGGACTTCTTCAGCGACATCACCGCAAAGAACCTGCCCCGCGACGGTGGCGTGTTCTATGTGCGCGGTGGCTACAACAACCTGCAGGGCCTGAGCCCGGTGGACCCCAACCCGTCTCTGAAGACCGTCTTCTACGGCAACGACGATCACCCGGGCTACTCCGATCTGCAGATCTCGAGCGCGTTGCTCGCACAGGAAGTCAACGCGATCGCGACGAGCCCGTACTGGAAGAACAGCGCCATCATCATCGCCTATGACGAGACCGATGGCCTGTACGACCACGCGCCGGAGGTGATCCGCGACTATGACCCGTACGGTGAGCCGCTCGATCAGGGCCCGCGCATCCCGGCCATCGTGATGTCGCCCTACGGTGTGGTGCACGGCATCTCGCATGAGGCCGCCGAGCATAGCTCCATCATCAAGCTGATCAATGAGATCTATGGCCTGAAGCCACTGGCCGATCTGCCCGATGAGAAGCAGGCGCGCGCCACCGGCGAAAAGACCCTGGACCAGAAGTATCTTGGGCCGGCGGACGCCGGTGTACCCGGCGTGGGTAACATGTTCTCCGCGTTCGACAACGCTCGCCTGACGGGTGCCGAGCCCGTACTGCCGGCGAGCTATGTCGAGATTCCCAAGAGCCTCTACATGAACCTGCCGCAGTACAACAACAACGGCTGCCAGATCCTCAACATTGAGCCGACCGATCATGGCAAACCCAACCCTGTGCCGGCTGACTTCAATCCGCGGCCGGGCTCCACGCCAGGCGTTCCCACGTCCGGCAACTGGACACCCTAACAACGTGCATTGCACCTGGGCCGGGGGGACCATCATGGTCCTCCCGGTCCCGTTGTTCAGGGCACAGCCGCTAGCATCACGCGTACGCAAAGAAAGCTTTCCCCTCCATGATTCGTCCCACGCTGTTGGTTTTCCTCGCCCTGGCATTGCCCGCGAGCTCGGTAGCTCAAGCCGCCCTGCAGGCACCTCCTAAGTCTGCGGCGCTGCCGCCCGCCTTTCCCGCGCTGCCGCATCCCACGCTCGATCGCATCCACGCTGCGGACGCGTTGACCTGCGGCGTGGTGAAGGAAGAGGAGGATTACTCGCGCAACGAGGACCACGGCAACCGTGCTGCATTTGACATCGATCTGTGTAAGGCCGTGGCGGTTGCCGTGCTGGGTCCGGGCGCGCGGCTGATCGTCAAGAGCTTTCCGGATGAACCCTTTGCCGTGCGCGCCTTGAAGTCTGGCGTCGTCGATCTTGTCGCCACCGCCAGCCTGTCCGTCGCGAACATGACGGCGGATGTGGCGCTCTCCGCGCCCGTGCTGCTGGACGGGCAGGGCATGCTTCTGCCGAAGAACGCCGCGGTGCACACGCCCGCGGATCTCGCCGGCAAGCGAGTCTGTTTTCTGACTGGCTCGGCTGCGGAGGAGGGCTTGCACAGCTATGCGGAGCGGCACGGCATTGCCTACACCTGGTACCCGTTCTCGGAAGCCGGGGAGATGGAAGCGGCTTTCTTTACCGGCAACTGTGACGCCGTCTCGGGCGACCTGACCCAGCTTGCAAACATGCGGGGCATTGACGCAGCACGTGCCGCGGAGTTCACCATCCTGCCGGAGACCATGCGTGACGACCCGCTGGCGATGGCGACCTGGGCCGGGGACACTTCGTTCGCTACGGTCGTCTACTGGACCGCCCAGGCGTTGCTGCAGGCGGAGCAGCTGGCCATTACGCAGGCCAACGTGAAAGCCATGGCAAGCAGCAGCCGGCCCGAGATCCAGCAATTGCTGGGGCAGGGCCTTGGCGTTTCGCAAATGCTCGGGGCACGACCGCACTGGGGTGCGGAGGTGATCGAAGCCGTCGGCAACTACGGCGAGCTGTATGAGCGTGATCTGGGCAGCCGTTCCTCGTTTCATTTGGACCGTGGTGCCAATCGCCTCACCACGGGGGGTGGCTCTCTGTACGTGGTGCCCCTGCGCGATCGGTAAGGTACGGGGCCGGTCCTCAAACAGGTTCACGTACCAGATTCCCGCGGGAGGTTCTACCCCGTTCGCGGTATTCTCACCGCATCTTCACATCTCCTAAGGTCTTCGAACAGGCCGGCAATCGCTGGCCCTCACCGAAGAGACGAGGAAGAACGATGCGCAAACCCCTGTTTGAACAGATCGATTCCAACCTTTGGCAATGGGGCGACTGGTTCATCGCCAGGGCCAGTGGAGGCTTCTGGCTGATGACGGCAGCAGCCCGCGAGTTCGGCCCCTTTCAGCACTTTGACCAGGCCTATTGCCAGACCGTGTACCTGGCCTGACGCCCAGAGGAGGACAGCGCGCAGAGCTTCCGGCCTCGCCCGCTGCCTCTCTCCTTGCTGTCTGAAGTCTAGAGATCCCCGCCGCGCAACGCACGCCATGTAAGGCTGCCTGGAAGGCGCCTGTGCTGTGCTCGCCAACCAGGCGGACAGGGCCACGGCGGACTGGGAGCACAGGCTGCGGGATGGCAGAAAAAGCGGCTGGGCTCTGCGCGTCCCGCGGCGTGGGATCAGAGATTGCCGTCCAGCAAGGCCTTCGGCATGCTTGCATCTGCCTGAAGGATGTCCAGACTGAGATTCTTCTTCAATCGGGCAGCATTGGCGCCCAGGATGATGCGCAGTGCGCGCGCCGTTCTGCCGTTGACGCCAATCAGTTTGCCCATGTCGCCGGGGTGCGCCTGCACCCGGAAGGTCACGCTTGTCTCGTTGGGTAGGGGCGTGATCACGACCTCATCAGGCCGGTCGACCAGCGACCGGACTACCGTGACCAGCATGTGTTGAACCTCGTCTTCCTTCGGATCGTTCATTGCAGCATCGCTTTCTGCTTAGGGTAGGGATGGAGAAAAGCATACCGTTGCTTGTTGCTTATCGACAACAAGCAAACACAATCTGGGATTTATTTGGGTACTTCTGCCAGGTTGACAGCAAAACCGCTTCGCCGCCGGGGACGGGCACAGGTTTCCCTTACGCAACTGTGAAGCCAAAACAGTCAGAATTTCCCAAGGAAATCCCTAATCTCCAACTCAAGCGCACCCCGCGCTCGTAAAAAGGAGAGCTCCCGTGATCAATTCCTCAGTCCGTCGTTTCGCTTTCGCCCTTGTCCTCGGTACGGTCTCATTTTCTGCAATCGACAGCGTTCGCGCACAGAGTGTATCTAAGGTTTCGACGGCTGGCACCACGAGCGGGGTTACCGGCACGGATCCAGTACCACCGAGCTGTGGCTGCAAGAATGCCGTCCCCACGTCGTCGGCTGCGACCCCCGGCTCGAGCGTGAGCGCGGCAGCGCAGGCGCTGTTGGTTCTTCTCGGACTCGCCTGAAGCTCGGTTAAGATAACGGCACCTTGATGTGTCGCGCGGCCCAGAACGGAGAGTGGCGATGATCCTCAGCGATCTCGACTCTTTGCTCTGGGCCGCTGGTCTTTTTGGCAACGTCCTTCTTCTGGCCGTGCTGGTGCTGCGGCACCGGGCGAGCGACTTCCCCTTCTTTACTGCGTTTCTCGCAGGGGGCGTTCTCAGGACCCTGGTGCTGATCCAGTTGGCGCATCACTACGTGGCGCGCACGTACTTCCTGTCGTACTGGTCGTTGGCCATCCTGGTAGACGTGGTGTTGCAGCTGGGTGTGGTGTATGAGACCGCCGGACATGTCTTTCG
Organism: uncultured Acidobacteriaceae bacterium; assembly: GCA_964247615.1. Classification (GTDB taxonomy): domain Bacteria; phylum Acidobacteriota; class Terriglobia; order Terriglobales; family Acidobacteriaceae; genus Granulicella. Next base: position 40,294 of record CAXTVC010000011.1, on the reverse strand, counting down.
TCCCCTTGGGCACTGGGCACCCGATGCGCGCCGCGGGATGACATGGCTGATTGCGGGCAGTCTTTTCACGGCCGGTGTGCTCACCTGGCTGGCAACCCCCGTCAGTCTGCTTTGGCAGCAATCGCTTGTGCAGAAGGGTAACTTTTTTATCTCCATCCTGATGAGCGAGTTGTTTATCGGCATGGTCATGCTTTCTGTGACGGTTGGCCTGCCCTGGCGCACGCATGTGGCGCGCATTGCACAGGGCTTTGGCGCCTACGCGATCTTTGATTTGGCGCTGCAAGCAGGCCATGCGCTGTACGGCTCGGAATATCTGGCACGTGTTGATCTGATCCTGACCAAAGCGGGCAAGACGTTCTATCTGGGTTGCATGGCGTACTGGGTGGTGACCCTTTGGCAGGACGCTCCGGCGCCAAGGGAACTTCCTGAAGCTGCCCGCCAACATCTGCGCGCTTTGCAGGCGCGTATCACATATGATCTGTACACGCTCCGAAGCGGGAGAAGACTGTGACTGCGCACTCAGAGATTTTCGCCATCGCTGTCTTGCTGGTGTTGGCCCTTTTGCTGGCCGCGGCTGGATATTCCTTTTGGCAGGCCAGGCGAATGAAAGGTAACTCCTCCCTGGAGGCGTTAATGGCCCGTCTGGTCGCGGTCGACCGGGACAAGGTCTCCGTGATCGCCGGAGCCTTCGATGGGTCCGCGGTACAGACAGCGACGGCCGTTGAACTGGATGACGGGCAGGTGTGGGACATGCTCGGCGGCATGGGAGGCGTGGAAGCGCTCGCGGCCAACTGCGACGTCCTGATTGACCTTGCCTGCTATGTGCAGCATTGGTATCCCGAGGCTCTGCCCGTGGCCGAACAGCTGCGGCTGAATGCCCGCGAGATCCAGTGGCACCTGGAACGGCTGAAAGGCGCCGAGCGGCGCGGCAACTTGCAAGCGGTGTTTCCCGATTACGCCCAACGGGCGGTTGCGGTGTACTTCAGTATGACGCGTAGTATTTTGTCGCTCTATGAGGCTAGCCAGGTGCCCGGCTGGTCGCAGTTACATGCAGCGCTGTAGCAGAGGGACCCGAAGCGTCCGGAAGCGGCCTATGCCACGCGACGCATAAACACGCCCGCCACTGTACCCACTACTTCGATCTCTTTGCGGTACCGCCAGCGCTTGTTGGATTCATAGGAAAGGGCGTGCGGCACCAGCGTCAGCCACTCCGACTCCTTATCCAGTTCGCAGAACCCGGACACATATCCCGTGCGTGTGAGCAGGAAATAGATCGGCCGGTCAAACTCGTGGGTCCACTCTTTGCGTCCAGCAATGGCCCGTTTCTGCGTATCAATTAGCACGATGGATCCGGCGCGGATCATCGGCTCCAGCGTGCGGTCACGCCGTCCAATGATGCCGCGGCGATAATGGCTGGGCATGGTGTTGGCCTCAGCCGGGAGGAGCGTAGTCTCTTCGGGTGGCGGATCCGTGACCAGCTTTTCGGGCAGCCATTGCTTGGCATGCTGCTCCAGCGGTCCCTGCGTCAGCAGCAGTGTCGCATTGGGGCTCGACGCATGTTCCATCTGCACCGCGGAGGTGGCCGACGGTGGGCACAGCGCCAGCATCTGCTCCGCGGTCAGGTTATAGATAAAGGCCAGAACGATCAGCTTGGTGGCAGACAGCCCGCGATTTTCCCGTTCCACGCGGTCCAACCAGCTCGCAGAGATGCGGTAGGCAGGGTTGCCCCATTCCTGCGCGAGGCGACTGCTGCGTTCCTCCACCTCACGCAGAGTGAGCTGCCACTGAAGACGTGATGTGCGGAGTTTGCCTCCGATGCCGTGCATGGGCCAATCTCCCGTTTATCCGACTTTGGTGTGTCCAAAGCACGTGGGGATCACGAATCACTGCGTTGCGCAAGGATTCGTCGGTGTTTTCCATATGGTAAACCACTCGAACCGTCTTAGTTTCCCCCACAGAACCTGATGGGCCTTTGTTTCGTGTACGAAACAAGGGCCCATTCCGGAATTTGGCTGGTCGTGCATCGTGCCGCGACTTACCGCCCGTTTACTGCCACTTAGGGTGACTTTCATGCGCCGCATCGCGTTGAAGCAACAAGCGTCTTTGGGGCATTGAGGAGAATGTCTCACCGTGGCACAGTGTGTTCACCACCGTACAGCACACCGTTCCGGTGCCTGGCATTTCTTGCAGGTGGGGGGAGCATAGCCGAGCGACACAGGAGCAGGTCTGGCCAGGGAGCACACGCTTCCGCCGGGCTTGCTCCGTGCTCTTTTGAGCTCACTTCCGTTCTCCGGGAACGTACGTTGAAAGTTGTGGTCTGCAAGTGCCACACTGCTCCCTGTGAGCAGCGCGTCAAAGCCCGGCCCTGAAGTCCAGCTTTCCAGTGAAGAGGTTGCTGCCATCAGTCGCGTCCTGGCCGACCCCCGGCGCTTCGCGATGATGCAGCAGATTGCCGGGGCCGGGGAACTGGCGTGCACCGGGCTGAACGCGCAGGGCTGTATCAGCCCGGCCACAATCTCACATCATCTGAAAGAGTTGCAGGCCGCAAATCTGGTCTCCGCAGAACGCGAAGGGCGTGGCATGAACCTGTCGTTTCGGCGTGACGTGTGGCAGGCCTATCTACGGCATCTGGCGTCGATGTAGCTTTCTTTGCAACTTGACCGGAACTGGCCCATCTATTCGATAAGCGTCGAACTGTTCGACCGAATTCGAAGGGCGGAAACACGATGGGTAAGTTGACAGGCAAGGTTGCGGTAGTCACAGGGGCATCCAAGGGAATCGGTGCGGGTATTGCAAAGGCTCTCGGGCGCGAGGGTGCCAGCGTGGTGGTGAATTACGCTTCTGATCGGGCCGGTGCCGAACGTGTGGCCGCGGACATTGTGCAGACAGGCGGCAAGGCCGTGGTTATCGGCGCCAGTGTCGCCAAAACGGCAGACATCTCGGCCCTTTTTGCGGAAGTAAAGCAGCAATTTGGCCGGCTCGACATCCTGGTGAACAACGCGGGCGTCTTCGGCCCAACGCCATTGGAGAGCCTCGAAGAGGAAGAGTTTGACCGGCAGTACGGGACCAATGTCAAAGGTCTCCTGTTCACCACCAAGGCGGCGCTGCCGTTGTTTGGCGAAGAGGGTGGCAGCGTCATCAATGTGAGCTCCGTGGTGAGTACGGCAGGATTCCCGGGCACCAGCGTCTACTCGGGTACCAAGGGTGCGGTGGATGCGATCACGAGGGTGTTGTCGGCGGAACTTGGGCCGAAGAAGATCCGGGTAAACGCGGTTAATCCCGGCTTGATTGTGACCGAGGGCACCAACACGGCAGGCTACACGGGCGAGGGCTCCGAATTCGAAAAGCAGGTTCTGGCCACCACGCCATTGGGCCGTTTGGGTAGGCCGGATGACGTGGCAGACGCGGTAGTCTTTCTGGCCTCCGACGACGCCCGCTGGGTTGCCGGCGAGACCCTGCGGACAGCTGGCGGCTCGCGCTAACTACACTCAGGGGCTAAGCGTTCCGGGCCGTTTGCCTGCAGTGCAGGCGGCCCGACGCTCCTCATCGGGAGTTAGGCATGCAATGAGAAGGCAAAGCAAAAGGAGTCGAGATGGTGGAGTTGATTCTGTGGGTATCGGTGGCCGTGGTGGGAGCCTTCTATATGCTGCCGGCGAAGGTCGAGGTGCTACAACCCTGCCCGGTCCGTAGACCCGGCGGAAGTAGACGTTGAAGGGCAAGAATCTAGCGTTTTGGCATAAATTTGCCCGTTCACGATAGCATAGGAGATCAGATGATCTCTGTTTCTAATGTAACCATGCGCTATGGCGCAAAGCTGCTCTTTGAAGATGTCAGCGTCACGTTTACGGACAACCGGCGCTACGGCCTGACCGGTCCGAACGGCGCCGGCAAGTCGACCTTTATGAAGGTGCTCACCGGCGAGCTCGATGCCCAGAAGGGCACAGTGGTCCGCCCCAAGAAGTTCGGCGTCCTGAAGCAAAACCAGTACGAATTCGATTCCTTCCGCGTGATCGATACGGTGATCATGGGCAACAAGCCGTTGTGGGCAGCGCTGGCAGAGCGCGAGACCATCTACGACAAGCCCGAAATGACCGACGAAGACGGTATCCGTCTGGGTGAGCTCGAAGGCACCGTTGGGGAAGAGGATGGTTATGAGGCCGAGTCGAACGCCGCCATCCTGCTGCAGGGTCTGGACATCCCTGACGAGGTCCACGAGCGCAAGATGAGCGAGCTGCAAGGGGGCCAGAAGGTGCGCGTGCTGCTGGCGCAGGCGCTGTTCGGGAACCCCGATGCGCTGTTCCTGGACGAGCCGACCAACTACCTGGATCTGGAGTCGGTCCATTGGCTCGAGAGCTTCCTGCTGCGCTACAACGGCACGGTCATCACGATCTCCCACGATCGGCATTTTCTGAACACGATCTGCACCCATATTGCAGACATCGATTACGAGACGATCATCACCTACAACGGTGGGTATGACGATATGGTGCTGCAGAAGACGCAGGTGCGCAGCCGTATCGAAGGCCAGAATGAGCAGCGGGAGAAGAAGATCGCGCAGCTGAATGAGTTCATTGCGCGCTTCTCGGCCGGCACGCGGTCTTCGCAGGTGAACTCGCGAAAGAAGGAAGTCGAGCGCCTCGCGACAACCGATCTGGCGCGCTCCAACATCCAGCGCCCCTTTATCAGCTTTCGCCTGGAGCGTCCCTCGGGCAAGCACCTGCTCGAGTTCAAAGACGTAAACAAGAGCTACACGCAGCCGGACGGCAAGATCGAGCACGTCATTAACAACTTCTCGAGCCAGGTCATGCGTGGCGACAAGGTGGTTCTGGTCGGGCGCAACGGCCAGGGCAAGACCACGCTCATCAAGGCCCTGCTGGCTAATGGGCCCGCGGTCGAAGAGACGGATGTCTCGATCGACTCCGGCGAAGTGAAGTGGGGTCACGAGGCGCAGATCGGTTATTTTGCGCAGGACCACACGGCATCGATCCCAAAGGGTACGACGACGGCGGAATGGCTGCACAGCTATGACCCGAAGGCCTCCAAGGAGGACATCCGCGGCATTCTCGGGCAGATGCTCTTCCGCGGGGAAGAGGGCATGAAGAAGACAGAGGCGCTGTCCGGCGGTGAGGCAGCGCGGCTGCTGTTCTGCAAGCTGATGTTGCAAAAGCCCAACGTGCTTGTGCTGGACGAGCCGACCAACCATCTCGATCTGGAATCGATCAATGCGTTGAATCAGGCGCTGCAGAAGTACGAAGGTACGGTCTTCCTGGTGACGCATGATCAGGATCTCATTGAAGAGGTCGGCACGCGCATCTGGCACTTCGAGGGCGGTCCGTCTGACTTCCACATCACCGATCACAAGGGCCCGTACGAGGAGTACCAGCAGCAGCTGGCCATGGTAGCGAAGTAGTGCGGCTGCCAAGAGTGTCTCGTCCCGAGACACTCTCGGCGGCAGGAGCAGAAAGGGTCAACTGAAGTTGCATGCCCGCGGGCGCAGCTTCGGTTGACCGTCTGCTACCGTGGAAGCGATGACGTCGAATACCCGCTACCGCCTGATCATGGTGGGGCCCATTCTGATCATTCTGCTGAATGTCTGGGTGGCCTCACACGCCCTGGGCAAGCTCTTCAGTGCGCAACGTTGGCTCGCGCACACGCTCGAGGTGCTGACGCAGGCAGAGGCTACAACGTCCGCGATGGGGTCCGCCAATAACGCCGTGCGGGCGTTCCTGCTAACGGGGTCCGAGGAGTACGTCGAGCGCTACCGGCAGTCGGGGCGCGATGCTATGGCCGACGTGGACAAGGTCGCTACGCTTGCGATTGATAACGTGAGCCAGCAAGCGCGAATTGTGACCTTGCGAAGACGTCTCTCCTTGCGCTTTGGCGTGCTGGATGCAGCGATCGCCATGCGCAGGATGAACGGGGCAGGTCTTTCCAATGAGGCACTCCGTCCGGCGCTGGGGACGGATAGTCCGGATGGCGGCGTCAGCGTCCGTTACATGCTGACCCAGATTGCCAATGAAGAGAAGCGGTTGCTCGGGGATCGCTACGCGGAGGCAGAAGCCGCGCGGCGCAACGTGGTGATTACCTTCGCGGTTGCCTCGGTGCTGGACCTCGTGCTCATCGTCCTGGCCTTTCAGCAGCTCATCAACGCGCGGCGTGATCGTGAGCAACTGGCGATCCGTGCGGCGCAGATTGGCACACTGAACGGCGAACTGAGCGGCTTGAATGCCGAGCTGGAACAGCGGGTCGAGCAGCGCACCAGGGAGCTCGAGGTCTCCAACCAGGAATTGCAGGCCTTTTCCTATTCTGTGTCACACGATCTCCGCGCGCCGCTGCGCACCATCGACGGCTTCTCTCTGGCCCTGGCAGAGGATTTCGCGGATGTCCTGAATGCCGAGGGGCGCGACTACATTACGCGCGTACGCGGCGGTGTGCAGCGCATGGGCATGCTGATCGACGCACTTCTGCAACTCTCGCGCGTCACCCGCTCCGAACTCCAGCGTGAGACGGTGCAGATGTCGGATCTGGCCACCCTGGTATTCGGTGAACTGATGGCCAACGAGGGGGGACGCTCTGTGGTTTTTCAAGCCGAACCGGGGATTGTGGCGGAAGCGGACCCTCGGCTGCTGCGGGTAGCGTTTGAAAATCTGCTGGGAAACGCGTTGAAGTTTACCTCGCGGACACCGGAGGCGCGTATCGAATTCGGACAGACAGTCAGGGAAGACCAGACCGTATACTTTATCCGGGATAACGGAGCGGGCTTCGACATGCAATATGTGGACAGGCTGTTCACCGCGTTTCAGCGGCTCCATGGGGACCGGGACTTCAAGGGCTCAGGCATCGGACTTGCGACCGTTTCGCGCATCATTCGGCGTCACCACGGCACTATCTGGGCAGAAGGCGCCATCGGGGCGGGAGCCACGTTCTACTTCACGCTGAACGGCTAGCAACTTCGAAGCATCCGCTGGAAATGAAAGATCGGGATGAGTGACCGTATGATTTTGCTGGTAGAGGACGATCCGGACCACGAGGCACTGGCACTCCGCGCGTTACGCAAGGCCAATGTCGCCAATGACATCAAGGTCGCTCGCGACGGGGCGGAAGCTTTGGACTTCATCAAAGCGATTCTGGATGGATCAGAAAGAATGCCCCAGCTCGTCCTGCTGGACCTTAAGCTGCCCAAAGTGGAGGGCCTGGAGGTGCTGCGCGCCATCCGCGCGTCTGACAAAACAGCACTGCTGCCTGTAGTTGTATTGACCTCGTCAGACGAAGAGCCTGATATTGTGGCTAGCTATCGTTTAGGGGTGAATAGTTATATTCGCAAACCCGTCAATTTTAATGATTTCGCCGAGGCCACCAAACAGCTTGGTATGTACTGGTTGCTGCTGAATCAATGTCCGCCGTCGAAGTAGTCTCAAACCGTAAATCGTTGCGCGTCCTCATCATTGAAGATTATGAGGAGGATGCGCTGCTGCTGCGCCGGTACCTAGGCCGGGCCGGCTACGCGGTGGACGCGTTGCGGGTGGAAACCGCCCAGGAGCTGATCGACGCCCTGCAGGACGTGCGGGCGTGGGACCTCGTCATTGCGGACTACACGCTGCCGAGTTTTGGCGCACGTGACGCACTCGCGCTGATCCAGGCCAGCGGGATTGATCTTCCCTTCATCATCGTGTCGGGCACTATCGACGAGGTGTCCGCAGTGAACGCGATGCGTGCCGGCGCGCACGATTACGTGCTCAAAGGGCATCTCGAGCGGCTTCTACCGGCCATCGAAAGGGAGCTGAGCGACGCCGAACGACGGCGGGAGCGGCTCCTCACAGAATCGGAGCTGCGCCTCGCGCAACAGCGATTCTCCGCCACGTTCAACCAGGCCGCCTTTGGCATGGCGCATACCAGCGTTGAGGGCAAGTTCGTTCTGGTCAACCAGCGCCTCTCCGAGATGTTGGATCTGCCCGTTGGACAGCTGATGGCGTTGAAGCTGGAAGATTTTCTGCTGCCCTCCGAGCAGGGTCTCGATGCGGTGCTGCTGGCGGAGCTGTTGGAAGGTACGCGTAGTGGCTACCGGGTGGAGCGCAGCCTGTTGCGGGGTGACGGGGCGACCTTTCCCGCACAGATGACGGTGTCGCTGCTGCGTCATGACGGTGCCGCAGGCAGCCCGGAGACTACCCTGCTGTGGGTAGTGGAAGACATCTCCGCGCGTAAATCAGCCGAGCGGGAGTCTGCTGACCTGATGTCGCGGCTGATCAATTCGGAGCGGCTGGCTGCTGCCGGGCGCATGGCCAATACCTTGGCTCACGAGATCAACAATCCGCTGGAAGCGCTGACCAACATCTTCTACCTGCTGCAGATGAATGAGCTCTCGCCGCAGGCCCAGGAGCTGATTGGGGTAGCCTCGCGGGAGCTGGATCGTGTCGGGCACATCACGCGGTCCACCCTGAGCTTTTATCGCAAGATCCCCGGCCGTACGTTGGATCTCCAGTCGTTGCTGAAGGAAGTCATGCAACTGTTCGCCAGCCGTGCCTCACAGCATGGGGTGGAGCTCTGTGCAGACTATGGCGAGGGATTGCAGGGGGTGCACTTCGATCCGTCGCTGCGGCAGGTCTTTGCGAACCTTGTGGCGAATGCATTGGAGGCGATGGAGGCCAGCGGCGGCCGCATCCTGGTGCGCGCGCGGGTGCTGGGACAAACCGCGGCGGTGACTGTGTCGGACTCCGGGCACGGCATTGAGCCTCTCCATCTGCGCTCGATCTTTGAGCCTTTTTTCACCACAAAGGGCGAGCGGGGTACCGGTTTAGGCCTCTGGGTCACCCGGGGCATTGTGCAGGAACAGGGCGGCAACCTGCTGCTGCGGACGTCGACCAAGGGAAGATGCCGCGGCACAACCATCCGCATCACGCTGCCCGTAGTGGCAAAAGAGGTCCAAACCGAGGCGATTCCGGTCCGCTAGCCCGTTGTGCTGGCCGGATATCCGCTCGGGGGACTTCCGTGTCCCGCGCCCGCACTCTACAATTTCGGGCATGGCCAGCTCTGAAAAAGAACAGAAGCAGAAAAATGTACTTGGGCAAACACTGGAAAACTGCGGGTCCGATCCAGTGACGGGCTTCTATCGGGATGGCTGCTGTAACACCGGGCCGGATGACGCCGGCATGCACACCGTATGTTGCGTGGTGAACGAGAAGTTTCTGGAGACCTCCGCCCGGCAGGGCAATAACCTCTCTACGCCCATGCCGCAGTACGGCTTTCCGGGGCTGAAACCGGGCGATCGCTGGTGCGTGTGCGCCGCGCGGTGGCTGCAGGCGCAACGCGCCGGGGCCGCGTGCCCGGTCATCCTGGAGGCCACTCACGAGGCCACGCTGGAGGTGGTTCCCTTCGAACTGCTGCTCCAGTACGCGGTGATCCCCGAGACATTGCACTAGGTTCCCGACCAGCAACGGCACGCGAAACGGGCCGGCACGCTCTGCATCCAATGGCTGTGCCACGTTTCAACAATCCGCAGTACACGGCGGCGCTGCGGATCGTGCAGACCCTACATGCCCATGGATGCGCAGCGTACTTTGCTGGCGGATGCGTGCGCGATCTGTTGCTGGGAGTCCAGCCCAAGGACTTTGACGTCACCACGGCCGCGCGGCCGGACCAGGTCATGCGGTGGTTTCCCCGCACGGAATCGGTGGGCGCGCACTTCGGTGTGGTCCTCGTGCTCGAGGAGATCGCCGGGGAGCGTATTGCTACGGAAGTTGCCACCTTCCGCTCCGATGGCGTCTACACCGATGGCCGGCGACCGGATGCCGTCGCGTTTTCGGACGATCCCCGCGAAGACGTCCTGCGGCGAGATTTTACGGTGAACGGCCTGCTGCTGGACGTTATGCGCTTCGAGGCCGGGGAGCCACTCGAAGCCTGCGTTCTGGACTTCGTCAACGGGCGGGACGACCTGGAGGCGCGGCTGGTTCGAGCGATTGGTGATCCGGTGCGGCGCTTCACTGAGGACAAGCTGCGCATGCTGCGCGCGGTGCGTTTTGCCGCCAGGCTCGAATTTGCCGTCGAACCGGGGACCCTGCACGCCATGGAGGCGCTTGCTGCTGAGGTAACAGTTGTGTCGCCCGAGCGTATCCGCGACGAACTGACCAAAATCCTGACCGAGGGTGCCCCGAGCCGAGGTTTCCAGTTGCTCGACAAAAGCGGGCTGCTTCCGGTGCTGCTGCCCGAGGTCGCGCGCATGAAAGGCTGCGAGCAGCCGCCGCAATACCATCCGGAGGGTGATGTCTGGGTTCATACGCTGATGCTGCTCGATCACCTGCCGGCGGGGGCCAGCCCCACGTTGGCATGGGGCATGCTGCTGCATGATGTGGGCAAGCCTCCCACCTCTACGCCGCCCGATCCAAACAAGCCGGGGGACCGCATCCGCTTTAACGGGCACGCGGAGATCGGCGTGGCGGTTGCACGCGCGATCCTGAACCGTTTGCGATTCTCCAACGACGACGCCGCGCAGATCCTCGCCCTGGTGAAGCACCACATGCAGTTTGGCGACGTACCGAAGATGAAGCAGTCCACGCTGAAACGCTTTCTGCGCATGCCCCAGTTCGACGAACACATGGCGCTGCACTACGCGGACGTAATGAGCTCGCATGCCATGCTGGGACCGTACCAGACCGCGCAAAAGGCGCTGGCGGAGATGGGCACCGAGCAGATACGGCCCGCGCTGCTGCTGACGGGTAATGACCTGATCGCCGCAGGCTACAAGCCGGGGCCGGGCTTCCGCGAGATGTTGATGGCGGCAGAAGATGCGCAGCTTGAGGGTACGGTGGGGAGCCAGGACGAGGCGTTAGCGCTCGTCGAGACACAGTTTGGAGCGCCGCAGCTTCGGTAGCTGCAGCGGTACAGTGGAGAGGCCTTGCGTAAGCTCGAAGCACGAAGTGAAGACGTTGATGTTCTTGTGATTGGCGCTGGCATCGCCGGCCTTGCCGCGGCGCGGGCTTTGGCGGAGCGGGGCGTGCGCGTGCTGGTGCTGGAGGCACGCGATCGCGTTGGCGGCAGGATCTACACGCAGCAGACCCCCGAGGGCGTGCTCGTAGAGCATGGCGCGGAGTTCGTCCACGGTCGAGCGCCGGAGCTATGGCAGTTGATTGAAGAGGCGGGCTTGCAGGCCATCGAGCGCGACGGCACCATGCTGCAGGAGACGGAGCCGGGTGCCGGCTTACAAGACGACCCGGAGAATGACGAAGATCCTGACTTCGACAGCCTGGAACACCTGGCCGACCTCCCCGGCGAGGACATGCCCTTCGCCGAATGGCTCGACAACAGCGACCTCCCGGAGGATCAGCGCGCCATGCTGACCGGCTATGTGGAAGGGTTCAACGCCGCCGACGCCCGCGTGATTAGCGCGAAATCGCTCGGCGTGCAGCAGCGCGCAGAGGACGCCATCGGCGGCGATCAATCCTGGCACCTGGAAGGCGGCTACACGCAGCTGGCCGAGTACCTCGCAGAGCGCGTACGCGCTGCGGGCGGACAGATCGAGCTGGGTTGTGACGTGGACGCCATTCGCTGGCGACCAGGTGAGGTCGTGGTCAGCGCGCGACAACGGGATCTGCGCGTAAAGCGCTGCCTGATCACCCTGCCCCTGGGCGTGCTGCAGGCAGCCAATGCCAGCGCGCCCGGCAGCGTGCGCCTTGAGCCCGAACCGACCGCCTTGTTTGAAGCACGACGCATGGCGATGGGCCAGGTCGTCCGCTTCACCCTGGTTTTTCGGGAGCGCTGGTGGGAGCGCGCCGGTCAACCCGACGCTGAGGCCCTGCGCCGCATGAGTTTTCTCTTCACCCGCAGTCGCCAGCCGCCCGTCTGGTGGACGCGGCACCCCGAGCAGGAATCGCTGCCCACCCTCGTCGGCTGGTCTGGCGGGCCACGTTCCGAGGTCCTGCGCAGCAAGTCGGCAGAGCAGCTAGGGGCGATGGCCTGCGAGCAACTGGCCGAGGTCTTCCACATCCCGCTGGAGGAGGTTCGCGCCTCCCTGCTGGGAACCTACATCTTTGACTGGAGCGAGGACCGTTTTGCGCGAGGCTCGTACAGCTACGTGCCTTCCGGCGCGCTGGATGCCTCCGCGGCGATGTGCGTGCCGGAGGCTGACACGCTTTTCTTTGCCGGAGAGCACACCGATACGACGGGTCATTGGGGTACGGTACATGCGGCATTGCGCAGTGGCCTGCGGGCAGCCGGGCAGATCGTTCTCCCCTAGGGAAAGTTTCTGAAAAGGTGTTGGCGTTTCCGGGTAGTCTGCGTCTGTTCGTCAATACCTCGTCCGGAGCGCCGATGAGATCCCTTGCTCGTGTGCGCCAGTTCTGCTGGCT
>CAXTVC010000011.1:17174-27856 GCA_964247615.1 uncultured Acidobacteriaceae bacterium | reverse complement strand
CCTCGTCCGGAGCGCCGATGAGATCCCTTGCTCGTGTGCGCCAGTTCTGCTGGCTCCTTTCTTTTGCCACTGTTGGGGTAACCTCCCTGTCAGCGCAGACGGGCGTAACGAAAGCGCCTGTGGAAGCGCCGCTGGCCTATGGCACGGTAACGGGTCATGTGTCCCTGCTCGGCTCGAATGCACCAGCGCGCCTGGTGAACGTCGGCCTGCAGTCGCTGCAGGTACAGGCGGAGCCGACGCGCTTCACCGGCAGGGCCACCCCGTTGCCGGTCACGATCTACCAGACGGATCTGGACGGCAGTTACACCATCCCGCACGTGGCGCCCGGCACGTATTACGTGGTGGTCTCCGCGCCGGGCTTTCTGTCGCCCTTCACCGAGTTCACCTCCGACGAGCTGCGCAACCCCTCGCGCGAGATCGCCGCCCGCATCGCGGCGACCTTGCCCGTTATCAGCGTGCAGCCGAACAGCACAACGGTGCATGACGTTCGCCTGGAGCGCGGCGCTAGTCTTAGTGGCACGGTCCGCTTCGACGATGGAACACCCTTCTTCGGCGCGGCCCTGTTTCTGCAGCGCAAGGGCACTGACGGCAAGTGGGTGAGCACCCACAGCTACAGCAACCGCCCTACTGTCGATACAGAAGGCCACTGGGAGCAGACGGGTCTTCTGGCAGGGGAGTACCGCATCCAGGTCAAGATGGAGCTCAACGACCGTAAACAGAGCTCGGGCTTCAGCAACAACACATCTTCCTCGTCCTACACGCGCTATGAACTGAACTTCTACCTCGGAGATACGGCACGGAGCCAGGCCGCGAAAACCGTCAAGCTTGAAGAGAACGAGCGCGCCCCGGGACAGGACATCACGATTCCCCTGTCGAAGCTACACGGCGTGTTCGGGGCGGTCGTGGACGCAGGTACAGGGCAGGCGTTGAACGCGGGCACCGTTCGCCTGCAGGATGCCGCATCCGGAGAATCGGTCGCGGACACGCCGATCGATTCAAAAACACGCACTTTCAGCTTTCCGTTCGTGCCGGAGGGGGAGTACAAACTCCACGTGGACAACCCCCGCGAGGCGCGCTTCGAACCGGCGACAGACGGCACCGCGGACCCCAACTTCCCGGAGCGGGACCGCAAGGAGACCGTCGTTCGGCAATACGCCCCGGGTGACATCCCGCTGATCGTGCAAGGGGAAATGAGCGGCGTCAGCTTGGCAGTGGAAGCCAGGGCGGCCAAGCCGTAAAGAGGTCTACCCAGCAGGAGATCCTGTTGGAATCTGCTGGAGCGTTGCTGGTGCTTTGGCGTAGTCTGCGGGTACATTTGGGGAGCTCTCTGGAGGCTTTGGTGCGTACAGGTTTGCTTCGGGCGCTGTGCATATTGCTCTGCACCAGCGTCGGTTTCGGCCAGGCCCAAGACGTGAAGCTCGTGCCTCAGTCTGCGGCCGGCTCCGGCGCGGTAACAGGGCACGTGTACTTTGCAGGCGCGAATGGTCCAGCACGCTTTGTGCAAATTGGGCTACAGCCAACGACCTTCGAGCATGCGCTGCCTGGCCAGCAGTTAACTACGAGTGTCACGATCTATCAAACCGGCCTGGATGGGAGCTTCCTCATCCCCCACGTCTTTCCTGGAACGTATTACCTCGTCGCATTGCAACCGGGGTTCGCTTCGCCGTTCGCGCTGTTCACCATGGAGGAATTGGAGCATCCTTCGGAGGCTGTACAGCGGCGTATGGCAGGCATCCTGCCGGTCGTGACCGTGCAGCCAAGCAGCACGGTCACGATGGATCTCACGCTCGGACGGGGCGCGAGTCTAAGCGGAACTGTGCGTTTCGACGACGGCACTCCCTTCGCTCAAGCTGATATCGACCTTACGCAACGCGCGCCTGACGGAACATGGACCTTTGTCCGGGTTGTGAACTCGCATACCCAGACTGATGGCGAAGGCCATTATCTTCTGGGTGGCCTGCCACCTGGAGAGTACCGGCTTGGTGTACTGCTGAACCTGCAGGAGCAGCGTCGCAACTCTGTGCTTGGGGAAAACCGAGGCTCGGCTACTTCGAGCGGCTACAGCTTGTCGGTGTGGCTGGGCGATACGACGCGCGAGAGCCACGCCAAATCGGTGACGCTGACTGAGAATGAGGCCATGCAGGATCAGGACATCACCATACCCGTGTCGAAACTCCACCGGATAACCGGGGCGATCGTTGACCAAAACTCGGGACAGGCCTTGAATGCAGGCTACGTCATGCTTATGGACGCCGATGATCGCCGGCAGCTGGCAAGCGCCCAGGTAGATGCAGATACCCGGACCTTCACTTTGCCATTTGTGCCGGAGGGAAAGTACAAGATGCAGGCCATAGCGCGCGAGGTAAGGTATGAGCCTCCGGCAAATCCAGAGGCCAACCCGATATACCAGAACCGTCAGGAGACCATCCTGCGCTCCTATGGTCCAGTCGAAGTACCCCTCCTGGTGCAGAGTGACCTGACCGGTGTGATCCTCCCCGTGCGGGAAATTTCTGCAAAAACGCCCTGACCTGCCTCGCAGTTGTGCGCTTAACAACCTGTGCATGTCTCGGGTGTCCTTAACCGCATCTATCTCCTGAGATGGACCACAACAAATTTCACGCCAAGCCGCTGCTGAATACGCCTCGGGCGTTCGTTCCCGACACCTGGATTGAGATTGACGGGAAAAAGATCGCGGCGGAGGTCGGCGAGCCGCTGATCGACGCGATCAACCGCAAGGCCGCGCTGGAAGGCATCACGGGTATCCCGCAGGTCTGCTACATGCCGCCCATGGGGCACATCGGCACCTGTGACACCTGTATGGTGGAGGTCGACGGTGCACTGGTGCGCTCGTGCAGCGCCCAGGTGCAGCTGGACCAGGTAGTCGAGACCACCTGTGATCGAGCAGACGTCGCCAAGCGCGAAGCCTTCGATCGCATCCTCGAGAACCACAATCTGTATTGCACCGTCTGCGACAACAACAACGGCAACTGCACAGTTCACAACGCCACCGCCGAGCTGAACGTGCAGCACCAGACACGCGAGTTCCGCACCAAGGGCTACGAGCAGGATCATTCCAACCCGTTCTACCGGTATGACCCCAGCCAGTGCATCCTGTGCGGCCGCTGCGTGGAAGCCTGCCAGAACGTGCAGGTCAACGAGACGCTGACCATCAGCTGGGACCGCGAGATGCCTCGCGTGATGTGGGATGGTGGCGAAACCATCGATGGCACCAGCTGTGTGAGTTGTGGCCACTGTGTCACGGTCTGCCCCTGCAATGCGTTGATGGAAAAAGGCATGGTCGGCCACACCGGCTACCTGACGGCGCTGCCGCCAAAGGTGCTGGACAACATGATCGAGGCCGTGAAGGGCATTGAGCCTGCGACCGGGTATCCCGCGATTCTGGCCATATCCACCATGGAAGCCGAGATGCGGCACCAGCGAGTCAAGCGCACCAAGACTGTGTGTTCCTACTGTGGTGTGGGTTGCAGCTTCGATATCTGGACGCGCGACCGTCACATCTTGAAGGTTGAACCTGAGCATGGTGCAGCCAACGGCATTTCAACGTGTGTCAAGGGCAAATTCGGGCAGGACTATGTAAACTCGCCCGACCGCCTCACCAGGCCGCTGAAGCGCGTAGGCGAGACCTTCGTGCCGATTGAGTGGGATGAGGCCATCGCCCTGGTACGTGACAAGTTCACGGCGATCAAGGCGCAGTACGGCCCCGATGCGCTCGGCTTTATCGCCTCGTCCAAGTGCACCAACGAAGAGAGCTTCCTGATGCAGAAGCTCGCACGGGCCGTGATCGGCACCAATAACATCGACAACTGCAGCCGCTATTGCCAGACGCCCGCTTCCAAGGGCCTGAGCCGCACAGTCGGCTACGGCGGTGATTCAGGATCAATCTCCGACATCGAGATGGCCGACCTGGTGATCATCGTCGGCTCCAACACGAGTGAGAGCCATCCCGTGCTGGCGACCCGCGTCAAGCGCTCGCACAAGCTGCGTGGACAGCGGCTCATCGTTGCCGATCTGCGCAAGCATGAGATGGCCGAGCGGGCGGACATGTGGCTGCACCCAACTCCGTCCACCGACGAGGTCTGGATCATGGCCGTGAACAAGCACCTGATCGACACCGGCCGTCATAACCAGCTGTTCATCGACACCTGGGTGAACAAGTGGGATGACTTCAAGCAAAGCCTCGAGCCCTACACGCTGGAGTTCGCCGAAAAGGTCACCGGGCTCAGCGTCGACCAGTTGAAGCAGGTTGCCGACGAGATCGCCGGGGCGGAACGCGTCTGCGCGCTTTGGGCGATGGGCGTCACGCAGCACTGCGGTGGCTCTGATACCTCTACAGCCATCTGCAATCTCCTGCTCACGATGGGCCAGTTCAAGCGCCCAGGCACTGGCGCCTACCCGCTGCGCGGCCACAACAACGTGCAGGGCGCGAGCGACTTCGGCTCCATGCCCGATGTCTTCTCCGGCTACCAGAAGGTCGACAACGAAGAGATCCGCAACAAGTTCGAAGCGCACTGGGGCGTCACGCTGCCCACAAAAACCGGCCTCGATAATCGCGAGATGATCGCAGCCATCCACGAGAAGAAGCTGCGCTGCATGTACATCAAAGGCGAGGACACCATCACCTCCGACGCCAACGCGCAAGACGTCGGCGAGGCGCTCTCCAGCCTGGACTTCCTCGTCATGCAAGATATCTTTTTTTCCGAGACCTGCAAGTATGCCGACCTGGTATTGCCGGCCTCGCCTTCGCTCGAGAAAGACGGCACCTTTGTCAGCACAGAGCGGCGCTTTCAGCGGATATACAAGGTTTGGGACCCCCTTGGCGACTCGAAACCCGACTGGGAGATTATCCAGTTGATTGCCCAGGCCATGGGTGGGGCGGGTGGATGGAACTACACACATCCTCAGCAGGTGATGGAAGAAGTTGCGGCTTTGACGCCCCTCTTCGCCGGCGTCACTTACGAGCGTCTTGAAGGCTACAAAACCCTGCAATGGCCCGTGCATGCCGACGGCACCGACGAACCCCTGCTTTACACGCAGGAGTTCCCATTACCAGACGGCAAGGCGACCTTCTACCCGCTGGAGTACGTCGCCCCCAGCGAGGAGCGCAACGAGATCTACGATCTCCATCTGAACAACGGCCGGCTCCTGGAGCACTTCGAGCAGGGCAACATGAGCTTCCGCGTTCCGGGCATCACCGCGATCACACCAAAGATCTTCCTGGAAGTTTCACCAGAGCTGGCCCAGGAACGTGGTTTGCAGAGTGGGCACTTTGTCCGCATTGAAAACATCTACGGGCAGCTCAAGCTGCAGGTGCTCGTGACAACGCGTGTGCAGGGCAAAGAGCTTTACCTGCCGATGATCTCGACAGACGAAGCGGTCAACAAGCTGACCAGTATGCACGTCGATCGTGCCACCCACACACCGGCCTACAAAGAGATCTCCGTCAAGATGACTGTGCTGACCGAACAAGGCCAGTCACCCCTGCCGAGACGCAACTTCCGCTTTGGATCGCGTACCCCGACGGACGGTGTGGAGGTCGAAAAGAAGTGGGCCAACGAAGAGTACTGGATGCCCGGCACACGGCTTAGGGACAAGCTGGTGCAGATCAAGTCCACGGAAGTCTCATAGCACTCGTGAGCAGAAACACATCCTAGGGGCGGGCCAATCAACCGGCTTGCCGTCTTGGCGAAAGTAAGAGGGAGAAGCATGGCACAGCCAATCACGTACACCCCCCAGCCTGTAGACCCGCATGTGGAGCTGATGCGCAAGGTGGAGGCCGCGCCGCGCGAGCACGCAGAGGCCTTACTGGTGGGCTGGGACCTGCTGCAGACAGCGCACGATCAGGGCATCCTGGACTTGCTGCACGGGCTCGTAGGGGGCCGTGATGTCATCGCGGGCCAGCTTGCTTCGGCACTGGTTTTGCCGGAATCGATCAATGCCGTTCGCAATTTCATTGCACTGGGTCGTATCGTCGCGGCCATCGATCCGGATGTCCTGCACCGGCTGGCCAAAGCGATGGACCAGGGTATGCAGGGGCCGCAACCTGACGGTCCAACACCCAGCATCTTCCGCATCATGCGCCAGGCGACTTCACCGGCTGGCAAGCGGGGCCTCAGCTTTGCCGTGCAGCTGCTGGTAGCGCTGGGCACAGCCACCGAGGGCTGATACAGCACCACACGAGATTTCTGAACCGGCAGACGACCCCTCGCGTATACACTGGCGAACAATCACCCAGTGTTTCGAGGAGTTGTCGCATGTCAGACCAGGTGTTGGTGGAAACTCATCCACTCTCGCAGGTGGAGCGTGTTGTTGACACGTTTGTCGCACCGTCGAAGACCTTCAACGATGTCCTGCGCAGCGCGAGCTGGTGGCTCCCGTACGTGTTGCTCATCCTTAGCGCGTATGCACTCACCGCGGCGATCCAGACCAAGGTCGGCTGGCCCCAGTTGGTCGAAAACGAGATCCACGCCAATCCGAAACAGTCAGATCGCATGGCCTCGTTGACGCCGGACCAGGTTGCCACGCAGCAAAAGGCGATGCGCTACAGCTTCCAGTACGGCTTCTACGCCGCACCTCTGATCAATCTGGCTTCGCTGGCACTGATCGCCCTGGTGCTCTGGCCGACCATCAACTTCGGCTTTGGCGGCTCGGCCACGTACGGCCGTGTGCTGTGCGTGACCATGTATGCGTCCCTGCCCGGCGTACTCTCAGGCCTGCTCGCCTCGGGTGTCCTCTTCGCGGGCCGAGACCCCGCCAGCTTCACGACGCAGGCGCTCGTGGGCAGCAATCCCGGGTATTACATGGAAACACCGGGAGCCCTGAAGACCTTCATGACCTCCCTCGACGTCTTCTCGATCTGGACCGCGATCCTTCTGGCTATCGGGCTCGCGATCGTGGCGCGCACCAAACGTAGCGCTGGCTACTTCGCAGTTTTTGGCTGGTTCATCCTTGTGGTCCTGGTCAAAACTGCGGTCGCTGCCGTGAACAGCTAACAACAGGGCCTGCCGCATTGGCAGGCCCCAGCAATTGAACAGAAACTTCTACGCGTGCAGAAACTTCAGCAGAGCGGTGTTTACCTCGGCGGCATGCGTCCAGATCAGTCCGTGAGGGCCACCTTCCACCACGTGCAGCGTGGCAGTCGGGATCAACGCAGGCATACGGCCACCACTGTTCTCCAGCGGAATCGTCTGATCCGCGTCACCATGGATTACAAGCGTCGGCACCTTGATCTGCTTTACATCCTCGCGGAAATCCTCAAGCCAGGCGTCGACACAGAACAGCATCGCCTGGTAGCTCGAGTGAGATGCAACACCGAAATCCGCCTGCAGCTTAGCTTCCGATACAGCGTGTTTTAAGAGGCTTTGGTTGTAGAACATTTTGCCGAAGCTCTGCAGGAAATCGTAACGGTCGGCCTCGATCTTGCCCTTCATGTCCTCGAAGACACCCGGATCAACGCCCTCTGGATTGTTGCCGTCCTTGCGCAACGCCGGCGCAATCGAGCTGATGAAACCGCACTTGGTCACGCGACCCTGGTTGTACTTGCTCATATACCGCGCCACTTCGCCGCCACCCATGGAGAACCCAAGCAGAGCGGCATCCTGCAGGTCAAGCGATTCGATCAGGGTGTCTGTATCGCGAGCCAGCGTGTTGTAGTCGTAGCCTGTGCTCGGTGCGGAGCTGCCGCCGAAGCCACGGCGATCGTACGTGACCACACGATACCCAGCCGCCAGCAAGGCAGCCGACTGCCGCTCCCAGGAGCCACCATTCAGCGGCCAGCCATGCACCAGGACAACAGGGGTTCCCTCACCGCGGTCCTCATAGTAGAGCTGTATGTCTGCGCTATTCTCTTTACCGACTTTTAGATAGGCCATGCATGTACTCCCGGTGGTGAGATGCAGTTGGCGCACGGTACGCGGGTTCAGCAGCCTACGGCAAAAAGAAAGGCCCGCTTCTGCGGGCCTTGTCTCTCACACCGGTAACGCTATTCAGCGCCCCAGCGCTTGAAGACCAGCGATCCATTGGTTCCACCAAAACCGAAGCTGTTGGACAGGACGTAATCAATCTTTGCCTGGACAGGAGTGTTTGGGACGTAATTTAACCGGCACGCCGGATCGACATTCTCGAGATTGATGGTCGGTGGCGCAATCTGGTGCAGCATAGCCATCACGCTGATTCCCGCCTCCAGTCCACCAGCCCCACCGAGCAGGTGCCCGGTCATCGACTTGGTGGAGCTAACCAGCAGCTCACCCCTCAATGCCCGTTCACCAAAAACATTCTCCATGGCCTGGGATTCAAGGGCATCGCCCAGTGGCGTCGACGTGGCATGCGCATTCACGTAGTCAATCTTGTCGGGAGTAATGCCGGCAGACTTCAGTGCATTCACCATCGCTCGACGGCAGCCTTCGCCTTCAGGGGCCATGCCCGTCATGTGAAAGGCATCTCCACTCATCCCGTAGCCGATCACCTCGGCCAGAATGTTGGCACCTCGCGCCTGGGCAAAGCTCAGTTCTTCAAGAATCAGGATGCCCGCGCCTTCGCCCACAACGAAGCCATCGCGGTCACGATCCCAGGGGCGACACGCGTGCGTAGGGTCGTCATTACGGGTCGAAAGCGCCTTCATGGCTGCAAATCCACCTACGGAAAGCGGTGTGATGGCGCCCTCGGCTCCACCCGCAATCATTGCATCCGCGTCGCCGCGTTGAATCGTGCGGAACGCATCGCCGATAGCATGCGCCGAACTCGTGCAGGCCGTGGCGGTCGCCTCATTAGGGCCTTTGGCGCCCCAGCGGATACTCACATGCCCCGCAGCCAGATTGACGATTGAGGCAGGGATGAAAAAGGGCGAAATACGCCGCGGTCCGCCATTCATCAACGCGGTGTGCTCGCGCTCAATGATGTCGAACCCACCAATGCCCGAGCCAATATGGACACCAATGTTGTCGGCGGTCTCTGGCGTCGCGCGCAGCCCGGAGTGCTCCATGGCCTCCTGGGCTGCGGCCATCGCAAAATGGATGAAGCGGCCCATCTTGCGGGCCTCCTTCACCGGTATGAACTTCGTTGGATCGAAGTTTTTGACTTCGGCAGCAATGCGTACGGGATGACCGTTCAGATCGAAAGCAGTGATTTCGCCAACGCCGCTCCGACCTGCCAGGAGACCCTCCCAGACCTCGGGTGCGGTGTTGCCAACTCCGCAGATCAGACCAAGGCCTGTAACGACGACGCGACGATGCTCCATCTTTCCTGACTGCCTTCCGCTCGAGTGTTGCTGCTTAGTTACTTGGTTTTTTGGTGCTGCTCAATGTAGTCCGTGGCGTCCTTGACCGTCTTGATCTTCTCCGCGTCCTCATCGGGGATCTGGATGTCGAAGGCTTCCTCAAATTGCATAACCAACTCAACCACGTCGAGGGAATCGGCGCCAAGGTCTTCCTGGAAGCTTGCGCCCGGAGTCACTTCCGCTTCGTCCACCTGAAGCTGCTCGACAATGATCTGTTTGACCTTCTCGTCCACTGCTGCCATCGCTATGAATCTCCTATGTCTTGAATGCCGATACGGTGCCCGTTCGTCGGGTGCTGCGCGTCCGGCCCCAGTGCCCAAGAATACCGGCGCGTTCGGCAGGTGTAAAGAAGATGACCCGGGGACGGATCGTTTCCATTAGCATGTGTGCATGCTGGATGGGACCCCGGAAAAGGACAACCGCCGCCCGCCCCGCGAGCCGCGGCACTACTGCACCCGTTGCAGCCCGGGTCTGTTTCGGCGTGTGAACCGCTGTACATGGATGGAGCGCACCGTGCTCACCTGGCTGGGTTTTTTCCCATGGGAGTGCGTTTCCTGCCGTCGCAAGCGATTCTTCCGCGACCAGGGGCGTAAAGCGAACGAGGCGGTCGCCGTTCCAACCCGCGGAACCGATCTCCCCGGGGTTGATATCTCGGCGGGCTAGTCCTCATTCGCAACCAGCATAGGTAAAAGACCCTCATAGCTGCCTCCCGTGATCTTGCCGTTGGGCAGACCAGGGTCTGCCTCTTCGAGGCTCACGTCGCGCAACGACCGGTTAATCGCCCGGGTCCGCGTATTCAGCTTCTCTATCGTGTTCTGCACCGTGCCGACCTGCTTCTCCATGGAGCCCATCAGCGTCTCAAACGTCCCGAACTCCTTGCGCGCATTGGCGAGCACCTTCCAGACCTCGTCGCCCTTTTGCTGCATGTGCAGCATGTGGAATCCCATCTGAAAGCTGTTCAGCAGGGCGGACAGCGTGCTCGGCCCGGCAATCGTGACCCGGCAATTCTGCTGAATATCCGTCTGCAGACCGTCGCGCCGCATCACCTCGGCATACAGGCCTTCCGTGGGCAGAAACATCACCGCGAAATTGGTCGTAACGGGCGGGGCGATGTACTTCTCGCAGATCCGCTTGCCTTCGGTCCGGATGGCGTTCTCAAAGGCTTTGCCCGCGCTCGCAATCTCGACCGCTGACCCGTTTTCGTACGCCGATTCCAGTCGCTCCCAGGCCTCGCGGGGGAACTTCGCGTCGATCGGCAGCAGCACCTCGCCCTGCGGCGTGGGTAGCTTGACGGCGTATTCGACCATCTCGGCCGTAAGCGGCTTAACCTTCACATTCTGGCTGAACTGGCTGGGTGCCAGCATCTGGCCCAGCAGCATACCCAGCTGCA
>CAXTVC010000011.1:0-17074 GCA_964247615.1 uncultured Acidobacteriaceae bacterium | reverse complement strand
AGCTTGCTCATCTCCCCAAGCCCGGAATGCACCTTGGCCAGGTGATCGGTCACCTGGCTGAAGCTCTCCGTCAGGCGTGTCTGCAGGGTCGCGTGGAGTTTTTCATCGACGGTGGCCCGCATCTCCTCCAGCTTGGCGGCATTGGTCTCGTTCAGCTTCTCCAGCCGGGCCTCCACGGTCCCGCGGATCTTCTCTCCATCCTCCCGCTGCGCGCGCGAAAGGTCGGTCAACCGCGTGTGCAGCGCGTCACGGCCATCGCTATGAACTTTGTGCGTTTCGGCCGTAAATTCCGCAAACCGCTGCCGCAGCCCGACCAGATGTCCATCCACCAGGCCGCGAAACTGCTCGCCTTCCGCTCTGTGGTCCCCGCGAAAACTCTCCAGGCCAAGCCGCTGTGCTTCGCCGGAGGCAGCCAGGTCACGGCGCAGGGCCTCGGCATGGTGCGCCGCGTGCTGCTGCGCGCGGACTGCCGCCTCGGCAGCCTCCCCCCGCACGGCCACCAGTTCACTGCGCAGCGCGCTTTCAACTCGTTCCGCACGGGCATCCACACGAGCCAGCTGCGTCGGCAGGTCGGCGCCAAGCAGCACCAGCAGGCGCGGATCAATCGGGACTTCCGCCGGAATGGGCGGGCGTCGGAGGTAAAGGAACACCACCAGGACCAGCGTCAGGATTTGTAGGGCAAGAAGGCCAATAAACATTCGTCTTTCCTTCGCTCGCAGGATAGCATCGGCTGCCCCTCCCCCGTGTGCGGAAATCGTGTGACTATGGTGAGTCTGCGGCCTTTAATGATTCAATAGTGGGGGAGCATGATCTCGCTCCCCGAAGGACCTGGAACCCGTCATATGCGTATGTCCCGTCTCGTCGCTCCTGCCCTGTTGCTTGCGTGTTCTTCCTTTGGCGCGGTCGCCCAGACCTCGCTTCCGGCCAACCAGGTGACGAACTTCAGGGACACCTCCTCGTTCAAGCCGCCCGCCGGCTCCAAGGTGGCTGTGATTGAGTACGAGGATCTGGAGTGCCCCGCCTGCGCCCACGCCTTTCCAATGGTGCATGCCGCAGTAGGCCACTACAAAATTCCGCTGCAGGAAAACGACTTCCAAATTCCAGGCCATGCCTGGAGCCATGACGCAGCTATCTTTGCGCACTACCTGAAGGCAAAAGTCTCACCGGAGATCGCCGAGCAGTTCCGCCGCGAGACCTTTGCCTCACAGTTCCGCATTGCCTCCAAAGACGATCTGCACAACTTCGAAGAGAGCTTTATGCGCGCCCGCGGCAAACAGTTGCCGTTCGTGATCGATCCCACCGGGCAGTATGACCGCGAAATCAACGCGACCACCGCCGAGGGACAGAAGATCGGCGTCATGGAGACGCCCACCATCATCGTCGTCTCCCCAAACCACTGGATCCAGGTCAAGGACGCGCAGGAAATGTATGCGGCCATTGATCAGGCCCAGGCCGACGCCAGTCGCACCCCCGTCGCGACCAACGCGCACAGGGTCTCCTCGGCACAGCACAAATAGTTCAGGACCCCCGAAGTTGAAGTAGCACTTGAGGCGGTGTTTACCACCCTGGTTCCCACGCTCTTTGGGTACACAGGACGACACCGTCTCACGAAAGGTACTTCTGCCCGGATTCTGTCGTCCCTATACTCTGACGAACGGGTGAAATCTGCTCGCGCGGAGACCTATGAGCATTCAGCCAATACGCAAGCAGGTAGTACCGGAGATCCCGGACAAGCTGTACTTCCGCATCGGCGACGTCGCGCGCCTCTGTGAGGTGCCGGCCTACGTCCTGCGTTTCTGGGAGACCGAGTTTCCGCAGCTGCGGCCCAACAAGGGCGGCACCGGCCAGCGGCTCTATCGCAAACGCGATGTAGAAATGGCGCTGCGCATCAAGTCGCTGCTCTACGACCAGGGCTACACCATCCCGGGTGCACGCGGGGTATTTAAAAGCGAGACTAAGCTGCGCGAGACAGCCGCAGCCGACGCCGCTCTGCCTGTCGCCGCACCCTCTCCGGACGCCTCCGAGATGGCCACGCAGTCCGCTCCCAAGATCCTGCGCACTACCGCAGCCGACCGCAGCCAGGACCTTCGCCACCGCGCTGACCTCCAGGCCCTGCGTGATGAGCTCTGTGCCCTGCTGGTGATCCTGGAACAGCCCATCAGCACTGCCTTTGAGCCAGCTGTGAAGCCCACGCCCAAATTGCAGGCCCTGCGCCCGAGGCTGATGTTGGAACCGAAACCCCTCACCCTCCCCCCGGAGACACTGCGCCTGGTCGTTGACCCGCGCAACCAGGGCGACCTGTTTCAAGCCGAGTAGACCGGTTTGGCTGACCTGAAGCAGGCGTCGCCCACGACAGCGGCACCCACATCCTCCCAGCCAGGCTCCGGCCTGTTCCGCAAGGGACGTACCCACACCGCAGCCTCCGCCACCGTGCTGCTGATGCTGAGTTCGCTCTGCTCCGGCGTGCTGGCCCTGGTGCGACTGAAGTACATCAACTCGCTCTTCGGCGCAGGGGTCGAGCAGGATGCCTATCGCGCGGCCTTTAAGCTGCCGGACCTGCTCAACTACTTCTTAATCGGTGGCGCCGCATCCATCTCCCTGATCACAATTCTTAATCGTTACCGCGAAGCTGGCGACGAGGAGGGAGCTGACCGCGCCCTGTCGGTCGTCCTGACCAACATGCTGGTCGTCCTCGGGGCAGGGGTCCTGTTGGGTGAGATCTTTGCCCCGCAGTACGTGAGCGTCGCCAACAAATTCTTCCCCAGGGAAACTCACGATCTCTGCACAGCGCTCACCCGCGTCATGCTGCCCACCCAGCTCTTCATCCTTACCGGCAGCATGATGAGCGCGCGCCTGCAGGTGCGCAAGATCTTTATCTACCAGGCCTTCACCCCCATCATCTATAACGGCGGCATCATCGGCGGCGCCTTTCTGCTGCATCGCCGTTTCGGTGTATTTTCACTGGCTATCGGTGTCCTTGGGGGCATGCTCCTCGGCTCAGCCCTGCTGAACACACTTGGCGCGTGGCGTACCGGCCTGCGTTTCCGTCCAACGGTGAACTTCCACGATCCCGCCTTCCGCGACTGGTTCCGGCTCAGCCTGCCCCTCATGGTCGGCGTCTCGCTTGTGATGTTCGATGGTCTCTTCATGAACTACTTCGCGGGTGCGCACGTCGGTGGCGTCACACTCGTGAGCAACGCAAAGGATCTCTTCAACGCGCCGTTCAACGTGATTGGTCCTGCTGCGGGCGCGGCCTCGCTGCCCTTCTTCGCTTCACTGTTCCAGGGTGGGCGCCTGTACGACTTCTCAGAGTCAGTCAGCCGATCCGTCTCTCGCCTCTTCTGCGTCGGCCTGCTCGTCTCCGCCTGGATGATCGCCCTTGCGCCATGGCTGATGGATCTCTTTCGCGGCGGCCGCTTCCATCGCTCGGACGCCCGCGAAACCACCCTGTTGTTCTCGATCCTGTCGATCACCCTCGCAGTCTGGGCAGTCCAGGGCATCTACGCCCGCGCCTTTTACGCGGCGGGCGACACCCGCACGCCAGCGGTGGTGGGAACCCTGATCACCGTCTTTTCCGCACCGCTGTATTGGATCCTGTTCCAGGTACGAGGTCTGGAAGGCCTGGCCATCGCGTCCGATATCGGGATTACGCTGCAGACGGCGTCCCTCGCCGTGCTGTTACACCGCAAGCGCCTCGTCAGCCTGCTGCACCTGGAGACACCCGAAATCGGCCGCTCTCTGTTGGCTGCTCTCTGCGCGGCGGTTGGTACCGGCTTTGTGGCCTATCGCCTGCCGGAAGCGCACACGCACACTGCCGATACCGTCGTTATCGCGGCGGGCAGCCTTGTTTGGGTTGTCGTTTTGGGGGGAGTGCTGCGGCTGACCGGATCAAAGCTCCCAGCACAGTTGCTGAGGAAGCGACGGTCAGCCGCAAAGGCGTAAAGCCTCGGTCGAATTGTCGGTTGGTGAGCTACTGAGGTTGAGCCGCGTTGGCCTTGTCCTGATCCCGTACGGCCTTCTTTACCTTGTGGGAACCTGCAGCCTTCTTCTCGGATTTATCAGCCTTGGCCTGCGCCTTATCAGCCTTTTCCTGCTGCTTCAGTTCAGCCTTGGTCTCCTGGCGGGTCTGCTAATTCGTTTGCTGTGCTACAGCGGGAATACCCAGCAAAACGCCGAGGCTAAGAGCAGCTGCTGTGCGAAAGGTCTTCACATCACCCTCCTGCAGCAATGAGATGAGAGTGCCTCGGAGAGGGTGGCCTGACCTCAAAAAGGCCTAACCGTTCTTTGCGTCTTCGTACTCCTCATGCCACGCCGTCTGGATTGCCTCCAGCAGCGGTTCGGTGGACCTGGCCTTGTCCCCGATGAAACCAGGCAGTTCCGTTACCCACTGGTGCAGGTCCGTGAATCGCACAGAGTACGGGTCAAGCTCGGGGAAGCGTTCCTGCAGTTGAATACCAATCTCCAAAACGTCGGTCCAGGTGATCTCACGCGGCATAGCGGGGCTGACTCCTTCGGTCCCCAGTGTACGTGGGCAGCCTTCGGCCACGAACGCATGCATCGAGCCGCCGCGCCCCCCGCACGATAGAATGGGGCAGGCGTTATGACGATAGAAACCGCAACTCCGGCACAGGGGGACGGGGCAGGCGCAAAGCCCGCCGTCGCTCCGCAGTTTGTTCCAGGCAGCATTCCTGCCCATCGCCGCATGACCGCACGCCGGCGCATCCTCGCCGCCGAGCGCCGCCTTCGCGAGCTGAAGTCCATCGGCTCGGCTCTGCTGGATACCGCGCACCCCTATATGGCGCACATCGTGCCCATGCGCCGCTGCAACCTGGCCTGCACCTATTGCAACGAATTCGACGACGTCTCCACTGCTACGCCGATCGCCGAGATGCGCCGCCGTATCGATCATCTGGGCCGCCTCGGCACTGCCGTCATCACCATCTCCGGCGGCGAACCGCTGCTGCATCCGGAGCTCGACGATGTCATTATGCGCATCCGTCACAACGGCGCCATCGCGGGCATGATCAC
The DNA here is from genome assembly GCA_964247615.1 of uncultured Acidobacteriaceae bacterium. GTDB lineage: Bacteria > Acidobacteriota > Terriglobia > Terriglobales > Acidobacteriaceae > Granulicella. The sequence continues at coordinate 12,046 of CAXTVC010000011.1, read as the reverse complement.
CAACGGCTACCTGCTCATGCCGGATCGCATCCAGAGGCTCAACAAAGCCGGCCTCGATCACATGCAGATCTCGATCGACAACATCATGCCGGACGAGGTTTCCAAGAAGTCGCTCAAAGTGCTCGACGCCAAGCTGCGCATGCTCGCCGAGCACGCCGACTTCCACGTCAATATCAACTCCGTCGTTGGCGGCGGCATCCAGAACCCGGAGGATGCGCTGGTCATCTCCAAGCGCGCCCTCGAACTCGGCTTCAGCTCCACCATCGGCATCATTCATGACGGCTCCGGCCAGCTGAAGTCCCTCGGTGACCGCGAGCGCAAGGTTTGGGAAGAGGTTCGCTCTCTGACCCGTCGCTCCTACTCCCGTTTTAATGGCTTCCAGGAAGCTATTGCCAATGGCAAGCCGAACGACTGGCGTTGCCGCGCCGGTTCGCGCTACCTGTACGTCGACGAAAACGGCATCGTTAGCTATTGCTCGCAGCAGCGCGGCTATCCTGGCATCCCCATCGCCGAGTACAGCAAAGCCGACGTCGAGCGCGAGTTCCTCACCGAAAAGGGCTGCGCGCCCAACTGCACCATCTCCTGCGTGCACCAGGTGAGCTATATCGACCATTGGCGCGCCCCGCAGCAGCCGGAACTGGGACTAGCGGCAACCAAGGGACATCCTGCGGGTGGTCTGGTGCAAATCCAGTAACACTTCAGGGGTGCGGGCGTTGAACCCGCTGCTTGGTCGCCGTACTCTAACGACTGGGCCATTATGTCTGACGCTGCCGTAGTCCTTTCTCCAGAACCTGCTGCACCTGAGCCGATCCACAGCTGTCCAAGCTGCAGCCACTGGCTGCCCGACGGCACGCTAGCCTGTCCTGATTGCCAGACCCTCACCTATGGCCACTACCTGAGCGAGCTGGCCCACAGTGCCCAGCAACTTGAAGGGGAAGGCAAGTGGGTAGAGGCGCGCGACCGCTGGCATGCCGCCCTGGGCTGGTTACCCGAGGGAACGCCGCAGGCCGGCTCCGTTCAGGGGCACATCGGACAAATCGATTCACGCCTCGCCGCTGATGACGCCAGGAAAGCCAAGTGGACCAAGCGCCTTGGGCCATTTGCTCCGCTGTTCTTCTTCCTGCTCAAGCTGAAATCAGCCTTCTTCCTGCTCTTCAAGCTCAAGTTCTTCCTCGGCCTGTTTGCCTTCTTCGGGATCTATTGGATTCTGGGCGGATGGAAGTTTGCTGTCGGCTTTACGCTGTCGATCGCCATTCACGAGATGGGCCATTATGTCGCCGTGAAGCGCCGCGGTTTGAAGGCCGATCTGCCCATGTTCATCCCCGGTCTCGGTGCGTACGTGCGATGGGCTGGGATGGGCGTCTCGCGTGAGGACCTTGCGGCGATCTCGCTGGCCGGCCCGCTCTATGGTCTGGCCGCTGCTGTGGTGTGCCTTGCACTCGCCTGGACCACGCACAACATCCTGTTTCTGCTGCTGGCCAACATCGGTGCCTGGTACAACCTGTTCAACCTGACGCCAATCTTCGGCTTCGACGGCGCGCAGGCCACCTACGCTCTCTCGCGCATGCAGCGCGCGCTGATCGCCGGCATGAGCGGCCTCTTCTTCGCGCTTACCGTGATTGACGCCAACTCCAACCGCGCCGGCACCCAGTGGGTATTTCTCTTCGTCGCCATTGGCATGGGCTGGCGCTGCTTCACCAACGACGCCCCCGAAGCGCCGCACTCCCGCACGCTGATCATCTTTCTGGCGTTAGTGCTTCTGCTCGGCTTCATGCTCTATCTCACACCCGTTCCCGGCGCACGATAGCCCGACCTCTTATGCCGCAACCATCGCCGGCATTGCCTCTGCGGCCATGACCGGCATCTGCTTCTTCGGTCCGCGCTTGCGGGCAACCAGCACACGGATGCGGTCCAGCACCTCGGCAGGGGTGCAGGCGCCCTTGGGCAGAAACGCATCGGCGGCAGCACCACGCTCAAAGTTCGATACCGTCCCGGAGATCAGCATCGTGGGCATGGCCGGCTGGCACTGCTTGGCGCGGCGTGCCAGCTCGTTGCCGTCCATGCCCGTCAGCAGCACATCCGATAGCAGCAGGTCCACAGAACCCTGCAGGGCCACCTCCAGGTGCTCCAGTGCCTCGCGGGCGGAGGTCATTGCCAGCACGCGGTAGCCGCGGGTCTCCAGAGTGAACTTGCGAACGGACAAAACCTGCTCATTGCTGTCAACACAAAGAATCGTCTTACGAGGGCGCATGGGGTCGTCTTCTCCGCCGGGGGTGTCCCGGCTGCGGGGCCAGCCACCGCGTTAACGGGGCTGGAATCGGTATGTGCGGCCGAGCGGGGGCGCTGCATCCATTGGGGACACAGGGCGGCCAAACAGCCAGTCAGGAATGTGTGCTTCGGAGCCTCTGGGAGGCGTTCGAAGGCGCGTCGAAACGTGTTGGGGCACTCGCGCCGGAAGCTTGGCTTCGGCGGCGCGTGGCGGTCGTCCCGGCGTGCTCCCCGGTTCGGTCGAATGACCGGACGCACGGGGTCGCAGGCGGGCTGGAGTCCGCGTAAATTGCTGAAATTACAAGTGAAGCAGTGTTACCGTCGCCTCACCCGTAAGGGTCATTGAGTTGCGATTGCCTGAGCATACGGGGCGCTGCCCCTGCCAGCAACCCGCAAAACACACGTTTCGTTCACAGGGAAATTCACCGCCCCGTCACAAACACCTGCCGAATGTTGCAGTTAGGAACACATTCCAATGTGAACAACCCGGTCCCACGCAAAGGAGAAGCCGTCCCGTTGCAACAGTGCCGGTGCAACACACAAAAGGGGTAGGCCGTCACCTTCCGGGTGAGTTCCTATACTGGAGCTGTATGGCACTTTCGTTGTCGCGATCTTCTGTACTGCAGGCCCGGGCGGAGCGCTTTCTGCCCGGTGGGGTGGATTCACCGGTGCGGGCCTTTCGGGCCGTGGGCGGGCATCCTCCGTTCGTGGCCAGCGCCGAAGGCGCGTATCTAACAGACGCCGATGGCAACCGCTACGTGGACCTGTTCGGCTCCTGGGGGCCCATGCTGCTGGGCCATGCCTTTCCGCCGGCCGTAGCGGCAATCCGCGACGCCGCGGGACGCTCCGCCAGCTTTGGCGCGAGCACCGCGGCGGAGGCCGACCTTGCCGAACTGGTGCAACGCTGCTTTCCTTCCGTTGAGAAGCTGCGCTTTGTCAGCTCAGGCACCGAAGCCTGCATGTCCGCAATCCGTCTTGCACGCGGCTTCACAGGCCGGTCCTTTGTGATCAAGTTCGAGGGCTGTTACCACGGCCACGCGGACGCTCTTCTGGTCAAGGCAGGGTCGGGCGTCGCGACGTTTGGCATCCCTGGCTCTGCGGGTATACCACCCGAGACCGCCATGCACACGCTGGCGCTGCCCTACAACGACCTTGGCGCAGTCGAGGCGGCCTTTGCCAACCACCCAGACCAGATCGCCTGCATCATCCTTGAGCCCGTGGTCGGCAACGCTGGCACGGTGCTTCCCGCGCCGGGCTTTCTGCGCGGCCTCCGCGAGCTGACCTGGAAGCACGGTGCGCTGCTGATCCTGGACGAGGTGATGACCGGCTTTCGCCTGTCCACCGGCGGCGCCCAGGGGCTGTACCGCGACGAGCTCGGCGGCGATGGTTCCTCGCCCGCCTGGCCCGACCTGACGACGCTTGGCAAGATCATCGGCGGGGGACTGCCGGTAGGCGCCTTTGGTGGCCGCGCCGAGATCATGGACCAGCTCGCCCCGTCAGGGCCGGTCTACCAGGCCGGAACGCTCAGCGGCAATCCGCTGGCGATGGCGGCCGGTATCGCCACGCTCACGCACCTGCTGGAGCACGCGGAGGAGGTCTACCCGCGCCTCGACCAAACTACGGCAGCCATCGCGGACGGCGTCGCGGCCATTGCCGCGGAGCTGGGCGTGCCGATGATTACCAACCGCGTCGGCAGCATGTTCACCTGGTTCTTCACGAGCCTGCCGGTGCATGACTTCGCCGGCGCCAGCACCTCGGATACAGCCCAGTTCGGGCGCTTTCACCGGGGCATGCTGGAGCGCGGCGTCTGGCTGCCGCCAAGCCAGTACGAGGCGGCGTTTGTCTCCACCGCCCACGGCGAGACGGAGATCGCGCACATCCTGAGCGCTGCGCGCGAGGCCCTGCAGGAGAGCCTCTGAAGCGTCCTTGAAACGTCCCGGGAAGGCTGAGCTGGGGCGCATCGCGGGGTAGCCCCCCCACCCACCCCCTATCTTCTCGCAAAATCTTCAGATGATAAGACTTACGTGTGGATCACCGCAGGTTGCGGCACCCTCCGACGGACATCGCCGGTGCATCTCTTCAGGACCTCAGTTCCAGCTTACAGATTCCCTCCAATCAACACGCAAACCATCAACTTTGCGAACACACCGGAAAAGGGGCAAGGTAAGCACCCAGCGCCGGGCGACGGCTGCCGGGGTTCGTTGAGGGATTTCCCGTTGCATGGTGAGCCTGGCTCCCCCCACAATGGCGTACATCAACGCTCCCGGGAACAGTTGAGACTCTCCATCCATGCGGCGCACCCTAAGGCTTCGTCCGACATTTCGAGAAGGGCGGCCAGCATCCCTGCTGCGGGCCAGCAAAGCGGGCCTGGCAGTCGTCTTGAGCTTGGGTCCCTCGGTGCTCCTGCTTGGGTGCGGCAGCCAGCCAAAGCCCGATGCCGCTGCGTTCACGCCATCTGCCATCACCTTCGCGGACACGAAACTCACCACAAGCGCCGCCGCGCAGACGGTCACGCTGACGAACGCGAGCACCGCGACGCTCACCCTCGGCCAAGTCACGCTCAGTGATCCGGCGAACTTCACGCTCACTTCGAACTGCGGGGGCACACTGGCGGGGACTGCGAGCTGCACCTTGACCGTGGGGTTTGCCCCGCAGTCGGTGACGGCGTTACGGGCCACCGTCACCGTAACCGACACCCTCCCCGCGACCGCCACCTCGGCGGCCCGCTCCACGCAGGAGACGCTGTCGATCACCGGCAACGGCATCGCCTTTACCGGGCCGCGTGCGGCGGTCTCCCCCGCGACCCTCCCCTTTCCGCAGACGGTAACGAACGCGAGCACCCCACCGCAGACAGCCACGCTGACCAACACGGGAACCACGCCGCTGACGGTAAGCGCCGTGGCTGTAGCGGGACCGAGTGCCTCGGCTTTCGCGATCACCGGGGGCAACTGCGTGGGGGTGCTGGCGGCGGGAGCGTTCTGCACGGCGGATTTGATCTACCACCCGACGCTGGCGAGCGCGGCCGATAGCGCCACGCTGATCTTCACGGACGACGCGCTGAGCCAGGCGGGGTCCACCCAGACCGTGGCCCTGACCGGGTCTGCCCTGGCCGAGGTGGATTCGGTGACGAACTTCGGGGACTCGCTCACCTGCGGCTTCTACGCACAGCCCAACGATGGCACGTGGCCCGTGTACTCGCGGGAGGGCTACGCCGGCCTTTTTGATACCTACCTGGGTGTGCCCGCGGAGGAGTGGTGCCGGCAAGGGGACGCTGCCGCGGATCTGTCCAGGCTGTGGGTGCCCTTCCACAGCGCCCCGGCAAGTACCGGCCATCAGCTCTACACGTTGATGGTCGGCGTCAACGATGCTTACCGCTACGGCATCCCGGCGAACGCGCTGGCTGCGTACAGCCAGGAGGTTGGCGCGGCGCTGGCATGGCTGGCCATCCCGAACAGCGACAAGGTGCTGGGCGCTGCCGCCACGCAGACGGCCGGCACGTGGACGGCGGACAGCGGCTTCGGCCTGGTCTCGTCCGACGCCGGCGCAACCCTGAGTTTTCCTGTCACCCAGACGATGGCAGGGCACAACCTGTACGTGGTCTACCACGTGTGGGCGCTGCCGTATGGGCAGGCCGGGAAGGCGGAGATCGCCGTCGATGGCGTCGTGCAGGCGACGGCCGACGCGTCACAGAACGCGCTTGTGCCCTTGCCCACCGAGAACGGGACGACCGACACGTTTCTCTTGGCTACCGTGCCGCTGGGTGGGGTGGGGCCGCATACGGTGACGTTCCATTCCGTTGGCCCGGGTGGGTCTGCGGTGGCGATGCTTTGGGCGGGCGTACCGCAACGGGACTACCGCCAGGTGGACGGGGCGCCACGGGTGCTCGTGGGCCTGATCACGAACTCACCGTCCGGAAACCAGACGTATGCTGCGGATATTTACAACCTGCAGCTCCGGAGCCTGGTGCCGGCGCTGGCTGCGGATGGGCTGAACCTGACGCTGGTGCCGACGGATCGGGTGATGGATCCGGCGACGGACTTCGCGGATATTCTGCACCCGAACAATGCGGGGCACGCGAAGCTGGCGGGGGTTTTTGAGATGTATCGGTAGGACAAACGGAAAGCAGATCCCCTGCAGGGATGACATAAAAAGGCTGGGCTGGGAGCTTGTCGGGCGGGGCCGGCCGGTGAGGGCTACGCTTCCACAATCTCCACCAGCAGCACCTGTTCGTCGTTGTCGACCTCGCGGAGCTTGACCTCGATGATCTCGCGGCGGGAGGTGGGGACGATGCGACCGATGTATTTGGCCTCGATGGGGAGCTCGCGGTGGCCGCGGTCGATGAGTACCAGCAGCTGCACGCTTTTGGGGCGGCCGTGGTCGAAGAGGGCGTCGAGCGCGGCGCGGATAGTGCGGCCGGTGAACAGCACGTCGTCAATCAGGATGATGTCGCGGCCTTCAATAGAGAAGCCGACCTCGCCTTTTTCGACGACAGGCCGGCTGTCGCGGGTAGAGAGGTCGTCGCGGTAGAAGCTGATATCCAGGACGCCGGTATCGACGGGCTGATTCTCGATGGACTTAATAATGCGGGCGAGGCGCTGCGCGAGGGGCACGCCGCGGCGCTGGATGCCGACCAGGCCGAGGTTGCCGGCGCCGTGGTTGCGCTCGACGATCTCATGCGCCAGGCGGACGAGTGTACGCTCGATCTCGGAGGCGGAGAGAAGCCGGCCTTTTTCGCGCAGCTGGGGCTGGTTCGGGGTTGCGGAAAGGGTAGCCTCGGCGGCAGCGGGTACGGTGTCGCTCATGGAAAGGATGATAGCAGCGCCCCCGGAGCGAGACTCCCGGGAAGCTACGTCCGGCGGCGGCGCAGAACGACCCCGGCCAGTCCGCCCGCAACGGCCGAAAGCATCAGGTACAGCAGCGCGCTGGTCGCGACGACAGAGAGCAGCAGGCCCACGCGGTACTCGGGCACGGTGAAGAGCGCGAGTGTGGGTTGGGCTGTCGGCCCGAGCCGCTGCAGCACAAGGACGCGCTGCTGGGCGAAGCTGGCTGCCAGTTGCGTGTCCAGCAGCGTGGCATCGTGAAAGGCGAAGCGCGTCAGCACCAGCGACAGCGTGAACACGGCGGCGCAGCAGAAGGTGACCAGCAGGCCGGTTATCAGGCCAAGCCGGGCCGCAAAGCCGGAGTCCGCCGGCGTGGGGACGCCCGATCTGCCGTTGAAGAAAGCCACGGTAAGAATCGGCGCACTGACCACCCACAGCAGCACGAGCAGGCTCACCGGCGGCAGCAGAAGGCTGAACAGGCCCAGGACCAGGGCAATGCCCGCACTCAGAAGCGCGTAGTGCACACCCACGCTCCAGGCGTCCGGTGGACTTTGGCCAGGGGCCGTTTCCAGGCGGCGAAAGGGATTCCAGCGAGTACCTGCGCCGGGCGTGACGGGCGTGCCGGGCGCGTCGGAATCGTCGGTGTCTCCCTGCGGGCTCTCCGCCGCGGTGCGCTCCCCATAGGCGCGCGCGGTTTCGGCCAGCTCGGCCTGCAGGTCTTCGGAGAGGAAGATCTGGGGTGCACCGCAACGGCTGCAGTACACCAAATGCCCGTCCTCAAGGGGGACAGGATGCTGGCAGCGGATGCAGGGACGTTCGTTCACCTAGGACTGAGGCTACCGGACGTTGCGGGGGAGAGCAATGCGGGCACCCGCAGCGGGGACCTACTCTCGGTCGCTGGCGTCATGGTGGGAGAGCCCGCCGGGGAGGTCCAGCGCGACCAGGCCGATGCGCGTGGCTCCGTCTTCCGTGTGGACGCCGACGATGTGCTGGTGGCGCTCCGACCCGGCGCGCAGTTCCAGGTGATCCGTATCGCGGACGCTTACATGATTTTGGTCGGAGCCGCAGGTAAGGCCCTCGCCTGTACGGACGGGCGTGCCGACCGCGTTCTTGCCCTTGCAGGTAAGCACAGTGCCATACCGTGTCATGTCCTTCTTATAGAAGGCGACGACTTTGTCCTCGGCGTCAGGTGTATTGAGTTCCACCGCGTGGACCCCGAGCTTGAAGTCGCCGAAGTTCATGCTGATATCGGCTGCCCCGTTGTCGTCCTTGTCTTTCTTGACCAGGGTGGCTCCGGGGTAGGGTGTCAGGCCGGTCTGGGCGCCGCTGGCCTTGTCGTCGGTCTTCACGTGCATCGAGCCGAAAGGCGTACCGATATCGACGTTGTCATTGCCGTTGCCGTTCTTGTGGGTATCGATGTGGCAGCCGGCAGGGGCGAGCAGAAGCGCAGTGAACAGGACAGGTAGCGATAAGCGCCAGGTGGACATGAGGATCTCCTCGGGTAGCGATGCACCGAAGGATACGTGCATTCGATCGTAGCGGTTCAAGTTTTTCCGCGTCTGTTTCCGGAGGTATGTCCACGATCTTTGATGGGGATACGGAGAAGTGGCCTTCACCTCGAGCTGTTTGCAATCAGTGTCCGCTACCGGGCAGACGCCTCAGTTGGCAGGCTCTACGCTCGGACAATCCAAGCTAGGAGAGATGTGTCGGTATGGAAAAAATTCATGGCAAAGTCGCCTGGTTCAACAACGCCAAGGGCTACGGCTTTCTGGTGCATGACAGCGGGCCGGACGTGTTCGTCCACTTCACAAGCATCCAGAGCGAAGGATACAAGTCACTTTCCGAGGGAGAAGAGGTTGTTTTCTCAATCGCAACGGGCGACAAGGGACCGCAGGCCGAGGGCGTGGAGCGGATCAGCTCCTAACGGCAGAAAAAATTAGCAGGCGAGTACGCAGCGGGACTGAACGGGCGCGACTCGTTTGGGGGCACACCGGCTGAGCCTAGAACATTCAAGGCTTGCAAAGGTCGGCTGTGGCCGACCTCCGACCGTTGTGGAGAGTATGGCGCAAACTGCATTTGGGAACAGGCTTTTGGACATTCTGCCTGGGGACAGTGTGGACCGGATTCTAAGCGAAGGAATGCGGGTTGCCCTTCCCCTTGGCGCCGCTCTTTCGGATCGCGAAATCCGACCGCGACACCTGTACTTTCTGACCGAAGGCATCGCCTCCATCGTTTTCAACTCTGAGCGTGGTACCTCCGTGGAACTTTCCACGGAAGGCTGCGAAGGGGTGATTGGCTGGATCAACCTGCTGGGCCCTGATGTGCCCAATGCAGGCTGTGCCATGCAGGTGAGCGGTGGCGGCTACAAGGTGCCGATACGAGCAATACAGAGTGCCTTCGATCATGATCCGGCGTTTCGGCAGCGGGTGCTCGAGTACGTGCAGCACCAACTTGTGCTGGCCAACCAGGTGCTGGCCTGCAACCGGCTGCACCGGGCGGAGGCGCGCTTCAGCCGCTGGCTGCTGATGGTGGCCGATCGCATTCAGCAGGACGACCTGTCCATGACGCAGGAGTTCATGTCCATGATGCTGGGCACGCGCCGCACCACCGTGGCCGAGGTCGCTGCTGACCTGGCCCGGGCGGGCGCTGTGGAGGGCCGTCGTGGAGGGCTACGCATCGTGAATCGAGCGGCCCTGGAAGGCCGCGCCTGCGAGTGTTACCGCATTCTGCGGTCGCGCTTCGATGTGCTCTACAAGACGTCGCTCCTGGCCGAACCGCAGCCAGGGGCGGCCCATGACGGTCGCCTGCCGCCTCTCCGGTAAGCCACGCCCCTGCCCACGCCTGTACACTAGGCATCGCGGACACGGCACTGGATGACGCGGCGAAAACGACTGCCGCCGTCGCGCCGCACTCTTATTTCCGTGAAGGATTCGAATCGCATGAGCGAACAGCAGACCTCCCCCGTCACCGAACCAATCTCCGGCCAGGATCTCGACCAGCTATCGATCAACGCCCTGCGCGTCCTGGCGATTGACCAGGTGCAGGCGGCCAACAGCGGCCACCCCGGCGCCCCGCTGGGCTGCGCGCCGATCGCCTACCTGCTCTACCACAAGTTCATGAAGTACAACCCGACCGACCCGTTGTGGTCGGACCGGGATCGGTTTGTGCTGTCCAACGGGCATGCCTCCGCGCTGCTGTACGGCGTGCTGCACCTCACCGGCTATGATCTGCCGCTGGAGCAGCTGAAGCAGTTCCGCCAGTGGGGATCGCACACCCCCGGCCACCCGGAGTACGGCGAGACCCCGGGCGTTGAGGTCACCACCGGTCCGCTGGGCCAGGGCTTTGCCGAGGCCGTCGGTCTCGCCATCGCTGAAAAGCACATCGGCGCGATCTACAACAACGACCATTACAAGATCGTCGATCACTACACCTACGTCCTGTGCGGCGATGGCGATCTGATGGAAGGCATCTCGCATGAGTCGGCTTCGCTGGCCGGCACGCTGCAACTGGGCAAGCTGATCGTGCTGTATGACGACAACCTGATCTCGCTTGATGGACCCACGGACCTGAGCTACACCGAGGACGTCACCAAGCGCTTCGAGGCCTACGACTGGCACGTGCAGATGGTCTCCGACGGCAACAACCTCGAAGAGCTGAACAAGGCCATCGAGGCCGCCAAGATGGAGCGTCTGCGTCCCTCCATCATCCGTGTGCGCACGGTCATCGGCTACGGCGCGCCGCGTGCCGGTACCAAGGCCGTCCACGGCGAAGCGCTGGGCCCGGATGGCGTGAAGTCGACCAAGGAGTTCTTTGGTTTCGATCCGGAGAAGAACTTCTACATCCCTGAAGAGGCGCTGACCAACTGGCGCAAGGCTGTCGAGAAGGGCAAGCACGAGCAGGCCGCCTGGCATAACCGCTTCGAGGCCTTCAAGACGGATTTCCCCGAGCTTGCCGCGCAGTACACCCGTGCCTCCGAAATGAAGCTGCCGGATGACTGGCAGAAGGCCCTGCCGAAGTTCCCCGCGGGCAAGGACGCCAAGAAGGTCGCCACCCGTAACGCGGGCCAGGTTGCCCTCGAGGCCCTGGGCAAGGTGTTGCCGGAGCTGATCGGCGGCGCTGCCGATCTGACCAGCTCGACCAAGACGATCTTCAAGGACTCAGAGAACTTCCGTCGCGATCCCAAGGGCAAGAACATCTTCTTTGGCGTGCGTGAGTTCGGCATGATGGCCGCAGTGAACGGCATGGCCGCGCATGGCGGCGTGTTGCCCTTCGGCTCCACCTTCTTTACGTTCTCTGACTACTGCCGTTCGGCCCTGCGCATGGGCGCGCTGCAAAGCTCGCACTCGCTCTACATCTTCACCCATGACTCCATCGGTCTAGGCGAAGACGGCCCCACGCACCAGCCGGTAGAGCACCTGATGGCGCTGCGCACCATTCCGCAGCTCACCGACTTTCGCCCCGCCGACGCCAACGAAACCTCTGCCTGCTGGGGCCTCATGGTGGAGCGCAAGAGCGCCCACTTCATGGCCCTCAGCCGCCAGGACCTCACCGTGCTCGACCCCGAAAAGCACAAGGTCTTCGAGGGCTGCCGCAAGGGAGCCTACATCCTCGAAAGCTACGGCAAGGACGTCGTCCTGGTCGCCACGGGCTCCGAGGTAGAGCTGGTCGTCAAGGCCGGTGAGCAGCTCAAGGCGGAAGGCATCAACGCCACCGTCGTCTCCATGCCCAGCTTCGCGATCTTCGAGGAGCAGGACGACGAGTACAAGGCTTCCATCTTCCCCGGTAAAGGCATCCCCGTTGTCACAGTCGAAGCAGGCGCCACCATGGGCTGGTACAAGTACATCGCCGGCAACGGCATCGCCATCGGCCTCGATCGCTTCGGCGCCTCGGCACCTGGCCCGGTCGCAATGGAAAAGCTCGGGTTCACCGTGGAGCACGTGGTGAGCGCGGCGAAGTCG
>CAXTVC010000010.1:57386-61133 GCA_964247615.1 uncultured Acidobacteriaceae bacterium | reverse complement strand
GCGGAGGACCTGGCGACACCCTCGTTTACCGGCGTGCGGGTGCTGGACGATTTTCCGCTGGAGACGCTGCGGGAGTATGTGGACTGGTCGCCGTTCTTCCACACGTGGGGGTTGAAGGGCATCTATCCGCGCATTCTGGATGATGAGAAGCAGGGTGCCGAGGCGCGGAAGCTGCTGCATGACGGCAAGGAGATGCTGGACTGCATTGTGCGCGACAAGCTGCTGACAGCGCGCGGGGTGTACGGCGTGTGGCGTGCCAATGCGGTGGGCGATGACATCGAGGTGTATGCGGACGACGCACAGGGGACCGTGCTGGCCAGGTTCCATGAACTGCGGCAGCAGGCCAATCGCGAAGGTACGGAGCCATGCCGGTCGTTGGCGGACTTCATTGCGCCGAAGGAGACGGGCCTGCTGGACTCCGTGGGTGCGTTTGCGGTGACGAGCGGGATTGGGCTGAAAGCGCTGGGCGACAAGTTCCGCGCGCAGCACGACGACTACAACGCGATCATGGCAGAGGCGATCGCGGACCGGCTGGCCGAGGCGTTTGCGGAGTGTCTGCACAAAATGGTGCGGGATGCGTGGGGCTATGGGCTGACAGAGGGGCTGAGCCCGGCGGAGTTGATCGGTGAGGGATACCGGGGCATACGGCCTGCACCGGGGTATCCTGCGAGCCCTGACCATACGGAGAAGGGCACCATCTGGGAGCTGCTGGACGTTGAGGCGAACACGGGGATCAAGATCACGGAGAGCTTTGCGATGTGGCCGGGGTCGAGTGTGAGCGGGATCTACTTTGCACACCCGGAGTCTCGGTACTTCAGCCTGGGGAAGATCGGGCGCGACCAGGTGGAGAACTATGCGGAGCGCAAGGGGTGGAGCCTGGGCGAGGTGGAGCGCTGGCTGGGGCCGAACCTGAACTATGACCCTGCGTGAGAGGCGCTGATGTTGCGTGATGTAGTGCGGGGAAAGGTGTCCTTTTTGACGGGGTGACGTAGTTGGTTTGCGTGTGCTGCACGATGCCTGCAAGGCGCATCCGAAGCGCTCATGGCGACACAAAAGAAGGCTCCCGCAAAGAAGAGCTCGGCGAAGACAGCTGCTCCAACGAGGCTGGCTTCGTCGAAAGGCGCAGTGAAAAAGAGTGCGGCGAAAAAGACCGCTGCGAAGAAGACTGTCACGGCCAAGAAGACTGCAGATAATTACACGAAGCCTGAGCTGCGCGAGAAGATCAAGAAGGACGTGATCGCCGGGGATAAGGGCGGCCGGCCGGGGCAGTGGTCTGCGCGCAAGGCGCAGATGGTGGCACATGAGTATGCCGCGGAGGGTGGAGGCTATAAGCATCCTCGCGATGAGTCGCAGCAGAGCCTAAAGGACTGGGGCGACGAGAAGTGGCACACCGCTTCGGGCGAGAAGGCCATTCAGGGCGAAGAGACGCATCGCTATCTGCCGGATGAGGCATGGAAGGAACTCTCGCCCAAAGAGAAGAAAGCCACGGACGAGAAGAAGGTGCGGGGATCGCGGGCAGGCAAGCAGTTTGTCGCCAATACAGAGTCTGCAAGCGAGGCGCGCAAGCACGCGGAGAAGCATGGGGAAGACGAAGGCAAGCGGGGTTGATAAAAGGTGTGGCAGCCCGGACCGTGTGCCCTGCGCATGAAGCCTTGGGCCGGTATTGATGAGAGATGTTCCCTGGACGTGCAACAGGATGGATGTTGCACCGCATCTATCAGCATGTTACAAGTAGTTACATTCCTCCCGTGATGAGCGGGTCGGATTTCATGCAGAGTGGTCGAGGGACGAGCCCTGTGACGCCACGACAACCGGACAGAACACAGTACCGGTGTCAACTCTCTCCTGGAAACAGGACACATGAGATTCGGTGGAGCAAGCGTGTCCCTATACGCTAGCATTGCCGCATTTCTCGTATCCTCCCTTCCTGACGAGAGTGGCCTCCCATAGATAAGCCGGCACCCCTTGATCATCGGAGATGATGATGACGGAGAGTTCCTGTACGGGCGCCCGCACGGTCTACGAGTTGCGCTGCAACGAGTGTGGCAAGAGTTTTGGCAATCGACCCCAGTCCGCGTGTGACGATTGCCTGGCACCCCTTGAAGTGCAGTACGACATGCAGAGCCTGATCGGGCGTGTGACGCGCGAAACCATCGCGGCGGGTCCCCTGAATATCTGGCGCTACAAGGCGCTTCTCCCTATACCCGAAGGATTTGAACCGGATCTTCCCGTGGGCTTCACGCCGCTGGTGCGTGCGAAGTCGCTGGGAAAGCGGGTTGGCGCAACAAATCTCTACGTCAAGAATGATGCTGTGTGCTTTCCCACGCTGAGCTTTAAAGATCGCGTGGTTAGTGTGGCGCTGGCCAATGCGCAGGCGTTTGGCTTTGAGGTGGTGGGCTGTTCGTCTACGGGGAACCTGGCCAACTCTGTGGCCGCACAGGCGGCTCGTCTAGGACTGAAGGCTTGCATCCTGATCCCTGCGGATCTGGAGCCGGCGAAGATCCTGGGCACACAGGTGTACGGTGCGCGTCTGGTTCGCATCGATGGCAACTATGACCATGTGAATCGTCTGTGCACGCTGATTGCGGATGAGTACCGATGGGGATTGGTAAACGTGAACCTGCGGCCGTATTACGCGGAGGGATCGAAGACGGTTGGGTATGAGATCGCCGAGCAGCTTGGATGGCGGTTGCCGGACAACGTGGTGGTACCGATGGCGGGTGGATCGCTGATCCGGAAGATCCGCAAGGCGTTCAAGGAGCTTGTGACGCTGGGTCTGGTGGAAGACAAGCCCGTGCGGTTCTTTGGAGCGCAGGCGACGGGGTGCTCGCCGATCTCGCAGGCTGTGAAGCAGGGATGGGATTACATTGAGCCGCAGCGGCCGAATACGATTGCGCGGTCGCTGGCGATCGGCAACCCGGCCGATGGGCCGATGGCGGCGAAGATGATCGCGGAGACCGGTGGCTATGCCGAGGATGTCTCCGATGTGGAAGTGATATCAGGGATCCAGGAGCTTGCAGAAACCGAAGGCATCTTTACCGAGACAGCTGGTGGGGTAACGACCGCTGTGACGGCCCGGCTGTATGCGCAGGGGCGCATCGGGCGTGATGAGACGACGATCGTCTGCATTACAGGCAATGGGCTGAAGACGACCGATGTGCTGCAAGGGCGCTTTGACGCTGCGGTGCCTGTGCGGCCGCGGCTGGCAGACTTCGATGAGTACATCCGCACGGTTGATGCGGGCCTGGTGAATCAGGCGAGAACGGATGAGGAGTTGGTCTTGGCGGGAGGCGTGCAGTGAGCGTAAAAGTTGTGTTGCCGACGGCGTTGGCCCGGCATACGGATGGGCAGAAAAGCTTTGCCTCCGAGGCCTCGAATCTGCAGGGACTGCTGCGTGAGCTGGATGCGCGGTACCCTGCGCTGGCGCAGAATCTGAAGGATGATGCGGGTAAGCTGCGGCGCTTCATCAATGTCTATATCAATGATGAGGACATACGTTTTCTGGGTGGCGATACGCATCCGTTTGCGGATGGCGATGAGGTGATGTTGATCCCGTCTATTGCCGGTGGATGCTGATCAAATACTGCACTAAACAGAAAGAGGCGATCCTTAACAGGATCGCCTCTTTCGTTGTGATTGAAGCTGGCGAAGAGAGCAGCTGCTTACACCGGCGTATAGGTGTCGAGGCGACGGCACGCCTCTGCGAGTTCCTCTTTGCGTTTCGCGAAGCAGAAGCGGAGTAGGGTG
>CAXTVC010000010.1:0-57286 GCA_964247615.1 uncultured Acidobacteriaceae bacterium | reverse complement strand
GCGCCGTGCTGTAACGGAGCTGGAGCGCAGACGTAGGTGAGGTCGTGGAAGTAGCCGATGGCGGGCGCCCATTGAGGATCCGCAGCCAGGTAGCCGAGGCGCCAACCGGTGACACTGAAGACTTTGGAGAAGCCGGAGATGGTGACGGTGCGCTCCGCCATGCCGGGGAGCGTGGCCAGGGAGATATGCTCTGCGCCGTCGTAAAGGAAGTGCTCATACATCTCGTCGGTGAAGACGAAAAGGTTGTGCTCCAGCGCGAACGCGGCGAGCGCTTCGAGCTCGGCGCGGGTGAAGACTTTGCCGCTGGGGTTGGCGGGAGTGTTCAAGATGATGCCCCGGGTTTGCGGCGTGACGGCGGCGCGGAGACGATCCATATCGAGCGACCAATCGGGAGCTGCCAACGGCACGATCACTGGTTGCATACGTAGGGAGCTGAGTGTGGCCAAATGGTAGCCGTAGAACGGTTGAAAGACGATGCACTCGTCACCGGGATTCAGCAGGGCCATGAGAGCTGCGTGCAATGCTCCGGTGGCACCGGAGGTCACGAGCACCTGGGATTCCGGATCGACCGCCAGTCGATTGAAGGTCGCGAACTTTTGCGCGATGGCGTGCCGAAGAGGAGCGATGCCGTCGAGGCGCGTGTAAATGTTCTGGCCTTGCGTGATGGCATCGAGCGCAGCCCTCGCTACCGGGGCAGGGACGTCGGTGTCACAGATGCCTTGTGCGAGGTTGATGCCGTGCACCTCAGAGCACGCGACGGACATAGCTCTGATCTCTGACTGGATGTTGCCGGGGGCTAGATCGCTGAGGCGAAGAACGGCGTTTTCGAGAGCGGAAGTATGCATGAGAAGGGCAGCGCCAGCGCGCTGCCCCCATGCTAACCCGGGGGCGCGTGACTAGATGACCTTGAGCAGCTAGAGAATCACAACGATTAGTAGGACGGTGCCCAGCGTGCCGGTAGGAGCGTAACCCCAGCTGCGCGAATACGGAAAGACAGGGAAGGTACCGAACAGCAGTAAAAGCAAAACAATGATGACAATGAGTTCCAAGACAGCCTCCAGTGAAGATGGGCCTATGGATGCCTGGAGGGATGCAAGGCGTTTCCCGGTGCTGCGTTGCGCGCGATTTCTTTGTTCCAAGCAACGGGAGACGACCTGATTGGCTCCAATATCCCGGTACATGCACTTGCGCGTTCGCGCCCGAAAGGCTTCAAAATGTTCCTGATTCTCGCTATCGTCCTCCTGATTTTGTGGGGTGGTGGGTTTTTTGTGTTTCACGCGGCCGGGTTTCTAATCCACATCCTTCTCATTCTTGCCATCATCTCCTTTGTCTTCAACTTTCTTCGTGGCAGATCGGCATAAGAAAGCCCGGCCGTGAGGCCGGGCTTCATGTTTATGCTTTGCTGGAGAACTATTGGTGTACGTTGTGACCGGGCGTTTCGGCGCTCGGTGGTGGCATGTTGGCAAGGGCTTCGGGCGTCTCTTCGGCCAGTTTCGGCAGTTTTGACACGAGAGCAATCTCAAGGACCTCATCCATCTGTTCAACAAAATGGAGCTTCATCGAATCCTTGATGAGGTCCGGCAGGTCCGGCAGATCGCGCTTGTTGTCGAAGGGCATGATGGCCTCCCGGATACCTGCACGATGGGCCGCCAGCAGCTTTTCTTTCAGTCCACCGATGGGCAGAACCTTGCCCCGCAGTGTGATCTCCCCCGTCATTGCGATATCCCTGCGAACCTCGATTTTGGTCAGAGCCGAGGCGAGCGCGGTAGCCAGCGTGATGCCCGCCGAAGGACCATCCTTGGGAATGGCACCCTCTGGTACATGGATGTGGATGTCGATGTTGCGGTAGAAATCCTTCTGCAAGCCGAGGTGATGTGAACGCGAACGGATGTAGGTAAGTGCTGCTTGCGCTGACTCCTGCATGACATCCCCGAGCTGCCCGGTGGCAGTCATCTTGCCCTTGCCGTCCAGCACCTGGACCTCTGTCTGCAGGA
This sequence comes from uncultured Acidobacteriaceae bacterium, assembly GCA_964247615.1. Taxonomy (GTDB): domain Bacteria; phylum Acidobacteriota; class Terriglobia; order Terriglobales; family Acidobacteriaceae; genus Granulicella. Next base: position 55,292 of record CAXTVC010000010.1, on the reverse strand, counting down.
TGCTGCCGCCCATCTCCGTCCACGCAAGCCCGGTGACGAGCCCGACCTCGTTATGCTCATGTACCTGTGAGTCGCGGTACTTCGCAATGCCCAGCAGATCGGAAAGGTTCTCCGCTGTAACGGCTTCAGTGTGCTCCGACTTGGTGACGACGCGACGTGCCACCTTGCGGCAGACATTGCCGATCTCACGTTCCAGGTTACGAACACCTGACTCGCGTGTGTAGCTGCGGATGATGGACTTCAGCGCCCCGTCGTCGAAGCTGATCTGCTCAGGCGTAAGGCCGGTGCCTTCAAGCTGCTTCTTCAAGAGGTACTGACGAGCGATCTCCAGCTTTTCGAGCTCGGTGTAGCCGGAGAGGCGAAGGATCTCCATGCGGTCCTGCAGGGGGGCAGGGATTGTATGGAGGACGTTTGCGGTTGCGACGAACAGAACCTGCGACAGGTCATACTCGACGTCGAGATAGTGGTCCTGAAATGTGTTGTTCTGCTCGGGGTCGAGCACCTCGAGCAGAGCCGAGGCCGGGTCACCGCGGAAGTCAGCGGCCATCTTATCGATTTCATCCAGCATGATGACCGGGTTCTTGGTGCCGGCCTTCTTCATAGACTGGATGATCTGTCCAGGCAGGGCACCGATGTAGGTCCTGCGATGCCCGCGAATCTCAGCCTCGTCACGTACGCCACCTAGCGACATGCGCACAAACTTGCGGCCTGTCGCCTTGGCGATGGACATACCGAGGGATGTTTTACCTACGCCTGGAGGCCCGACGAAGCACAGAATGGAACCCTTCGGGTTCTTGACCAGTTGCCGCACGGCGAGGAACTCGAGGATGCGATCCTTGATCTTCTCGAGGCCGTAGTGATCCTCGTTGAGGATCTGCTCGGCGTTCTCAATGGAGCGGATCTCCTTGGAGCGCTTGCGCCATGGCACAGCCAGAAGCCAGTCAAGGTAGTTGCGGCTGACCGTGGACTCGGCAGACATGGGCGGCATGGCTTCAAGCTTTTTCAGCTCCGCCATGGCCTTTTCCTGCACGTCCTTAGGCATGCCGGCATCGTCGATCTTCTTCTTCAGCTCGTCGAACTCACTCTTTTCACCACGGCCAAGCTCCTTCTGGATGGCCTTGATCTTCTCGTTGAGGTAGTACTCCTTCTGGGCGCGCTCCATCTGACGCTTGACGCGCGACTGGATGGTGCGGTCCATGTTGAGCTTCTCAATGGCGATCTCGAGCGTGTCAGCAACCTTGGAGAGGCGAAGTTCCGGATCAAAGACTTCGAGGAGCTGTTGCTTCTCCTCGATCGTGAGCGGCAGGTTGGCACCGATCATGTCCGCCAGCTTGGCGGGCTCATCTGTGCGCAGCGCCGCGGCAGCTTCCTGGTTGAGGCTCTGCTGCAGCTTGGAGTACTGCTCGTATAACTGGTGCACGCGAGCAACGAGCTGTTCGGTCTGTGGTGTGTTCCCCAGTTCACCTTTGGCGGTCTGCACGGTAGCCACAAAGAAACCGTCAGTGTCGTTTACCGCAGTCGCACGGGCACGCTCTACACCCTCTACGAGGACGCGGATGTTGCCATCAGAGAGCCGTACGGATTGAACGATGTTGCCGATGGTGCCTACGGCATAGATATCGTCCGCCGTTGGTTCATCGACAGAGGCGTCGTGCTGTGTAGCGAGAAAAATCTTGCGGTCTCCGTTGAGCGCCTCTTCCAGGGCACGTACGGAGGACTCGCGACCCACAACAAAAGGGGCCATCATCTGAGGAAAGATGACCATCTCGCGAATGGGCATCATCGGGAGTTTGCGCTGGGTAGCGTCATTCAAATCGCGTTCTTCGTTCATCATGGTCCTCCCGATTTAGACGTGCTCTGCTGACTATGGATGCAGGACGCGGTTTGGAGCAAATTGTACGCGCTCTCAATGTGTGACGTGGTGATAAGGGCAGGACGGGTACCCACCGTCCGCTGGACATGAGAGACGCAAGCACCCATCCCTGCAGGGCTGCGCAGGCAGGTGAATACGCGAAGTTCCGCGATCATTGCCGGGCGGTATCCCAAAGAAAACGGACAGCACGAGGGCTGTCCGTTGTTGCTGTTGATGAACGTAGACCTAGCCGGCTTTTTCGAGGACGACAGGGAGGATGATGTCCCGTGTCTTGACCATTTCCTCAGTGATGACCAGTTCCTTGATCTTCTTGTTACCAGGGACGTGATACATGAGATCGAGCATGAGCTCCTCAAGAATCATACGCAGGCCGCGAGCGCCAACCTTGCGCTCCAGAGCCTCACGGGCAATCTCCTTGATAGCATCTTCCGTCCAGGTGACCTTTACGCCCTCGTAGTCGAAGAGGCGAGCATACTGCTTCAGCAAGGCGTTGCGTGGGCGTGTAAGGATGTCGATCAACGCGGGCTCATCGAGTTCATCAAGGATGCCCAAAACAGGGAGGCGGCCAACGAACTCAGGGATGAGACCGTACTTCAAGAGATCCTGGGGCTCGGCCTGTCGGAGCAACTCGGTATCGCGCTGCGCACGTATGGGAGTGACAGCTACCTTGGCGTCTGCGTCGGCGATGGCCTTGAAGCCAAGCGCCTTTTTGCCAATGCGGCGCCCCACGATCTTCTCAAGGCCGACAAACGCACCACCGCAGATAAACAGGATGTTGGTCGTATCGACAATGGTGAACTCCTGGTGCGGATGCTTGCGGCCGCCCTGGGGAGGAACATTGGCGACGGTGCCTTCAAGCAGCTTCAGCAAGGCCTGCTGCACGCCTTCACCGGAGACGTCACGGGTGATGGACGGGTTCTCATCTTTGCGGCCGATCTTATCGATTTCGTCGATATAGATGATGCCGGCCTGTGCGCGCGCTACGTCGTTATCAGCAGCCTGCAGAAGCTTGAGGATGATGTTTTCTACATCCTCGCCTACATAGCCGGCCTCGGTCAGCGTGGTGGCGTCCACGATAGCGAAAGGAACATCCAGCATCTTTGCCAGAGTCTGTGCCATGAGCGTCTTGCCCGAGCCAGTAGGGCCAACGAGGAGAATGTTCGACTTGGCAAGCTCGACGTCATTGCCGCGCATGCGGTTCATCTGGATGCGCTTGTAGTGGTTGTAGACCGCGACGGCGAGCTTCTTCTTGGTGACATCCTGGCCGATGATGTACTCGTCGAGGAATGCTTTTACCTCGGCGGGCTTGGGGAGGTGCTGTGGTGCGGCACCGGGCTGCACTTCGCCGCCCTTGTCATCCTCAAGAATGGTGTTGCACACCGCAACGCACTCATCACAGATATACGCACGGGGATAGTCCGACGGCGAGGAGATGAGCTTCGCTACGGCATCCTGCGACTTGTGGCAGAAAGAACAACGGAGTGACTCTTCCATGCCTCGGGTGGTTTTCATAGACAGTGCGACTCCTTAAAGAGGCGGAAGAACACAGGCACTCTCCGGTGAGACTGAGCCAGTTTACACCTGAGGTGCGCGCGTTGCCTTGCGCCGTAGAGGGGAGGAACCTGATGCGGAGAAGGGTGTATGGGAAGGCCGGCAACACGTTTGCATGCGCCGGCCTTCGCACGTCAGCTGTTTATGTCCGCGGGCGCGTGATGATGTCGTCAATCAGGCCATACTCGCGAGCCTGATTGGAGCCCATCGAGAAGTCGCGATCCGTGTCGCGCTCGATCTGCTCAAAGCTCTGCCCCGTATGCTCTGACATGATGCGATTCATGCGCTCGCGAAGGCGAAGAATTTCGCGTGCGTGGATGTCGATTTCGGTTGCCTGACCCTGGATGCCACCGCCCATGATCAGGGGTTGGTGAATCAGGATGCGAGCGTTAGGAAGGGCGAAGCGCTTGCCCTTCTTGCCAGCCATCAAAAGGAACGCACCCATAGACGCGGCCTGACCGATGCACAGGGTCTGCACATCATTCTTGATGTACTGCATCGTGTCGTAGATGGCGAGACCCGCAGAGACGGAGCCACCAGGCGAGTTGATGTAGAGCTGGATGTCTTTTTCCGGGTCTTCGCCGGAGAGAAACAGCAGCTGCGCAATGATCAGATTGGCGACGTTATCGTCGATCGGTGTGCCGAGAAAGATAATGTTGTCGCGGAGCAGACGGCTGTAGATGTCATAGGAGCGTTCGCCCCGGCTCGTCTGCTCGAGCACCATCGGTATAAGTCCCATTGCTTCTCTCTTTCTCTTGCTCTTGGTGCGCTATTGCGAGTGCCATCAGCGTAGCAGTTCTCAAGGGACAGATGCTTGGCCCGGCGATACGGTGCGGGGCCAAGCATCACCTGGGAGATCTACGCGGCAGCGCCGGCGAGCTTGTCATACAGAGCGCCACCAGTTTTCTCACGACGCATCTGCTCCTGCAGACGCTGGATAGAGCCATCCTCACTCAACCGCTTGCGGAGGGTCTCGATGGGTTCGCGGGCCTGAAGTGAGAGCATCAGGAGCTCGCGCTCAAGATCTTCTTCGCTCACTTCGATGTTCTCGCGCTCCGCGATGCGGTCGAGGATGAGAGAGGCTTTCACCTCGTTCACGGCCTGGTCACGCTGCGCATTGCGCAGACGGCCGAAGTCAAGCTGCCGCATGGCCTCGGTGGTCATACCCTGCTGGGCCAACGCCCTGAGTCCACGTTCAAGACGAGCATCGATCTGCTGCTGTACGAAGGTCTCCGGAACGGGGAACTGGTAGCGCTCGATCAGGCTCTCCAGCATCTTGTCGCGTGCCTGCGTTTCGAGCGAGTCCTTCTTGCGGGTTGCAAGGCGTTCGCGCAGCTTGTCTTCAAAGTCCTGCCATGAGTCGTAGCTGCCAAGCTGCTTGGCGAAGTCTTCGTCGCGCTCGGGATAGGTCTTCCGCTTGATGGCTTTCACCGAGACCTCGTAGCTCACGGTCTTGCCTGCCAGACGCGCGTCGCCGAAGTCAGCTGGGTAGTCCACCTCGAAGGTGAGCTCCTGGCCAACCGTCGCGCCGCGAAGCGCCTCCGTGAATGCCGGGAGTGTGTTCTTGCCGCCGACTTCCAGCAGGAAGTCCTCGCCTTTGATCTCGGGTGTCTCGGGAGCAAGTTCGGCCGGATCGGCTGACGAAGCCTCGGCGCCCTCACCCTGCGGCGAGCTGACCTTCATCTGGCCCTTGTAACTGATCTCGGCCCAGTCGCCTTCAGCAAGGGGGCGCTCTTCTTCAACCGGCTCCACTGTGGCGTGATGGTCGAGCACACCGTTCAGCTCGGCGTCGAACTCGTCCTGTGCGACAGAGACGTCGGGCCGCTCGACGGTCAGCGTGTCGTAGCCGTCGATGTTGATCTCGGGCAGGACCTCGAAGCTTGCCTTGAAGCGGAGCGGCTGGCCTTCAAACAACTGAAGCTCGGAGATCTGCGGCTGCGACACTGGCTGGTACGAGCCTTGTTCCAGGGCGGTGCGGAAGCGCTCGGAGACGAGTGAATCCAGAACCTCCTGCCGCACATCCTTGGCAAAGCGTGAGCGGATCAACGACTCAGGCACTTTTCCAGCGCGGAAGCCCGGAATGCGGGCCACGCGAGCGTACTTGCGGGTGATCTGGCGAAAGGCCTTGTCCACGTCCGCTGCCGGGGCTTCCACCTCGACCGAGCGAACGAGCTCCGGATTCAGGGTTGGGCCGTGGCTATGATGCTCGTGGCCGCTATGATCATGCACTTCGAGGGCGGTCTCTGCGGGGGTAGTGTCAGTGCTGGAAGTATTTTCCAGCGCTGTGACGGTCTCTTCCTGTGTGTCGATGGAGGTCAAGGTAGGTCTCTTCCGGGATGAGCCCTTTGGATGGCTCGAACTTGGTGCAAGGCGATTGCGGTTGAACGCACAGCACCGCTCTCTGCGGGCTGCCTTGCCACTCCCTTCAGAATACGAGGGGTGGGAGGAGGGGTCAAACGCCTGGTGAGGAACCGAGCATCTGGCCGCCCGCGCGGAAGGTAAAGATCTCGACGCGAACCTTCCATTGCAGGCTGTCGCCGGGCTGCAGGGTGCTGATGCCTGAACCTTCCGAGGTGTCCCACTCCGAGCCAAGGGCATCGTCGAAGTTGGTGTACGGACCGATCGCTACCCAGGGCTTGTCCGCGGGAGCAATGACGCGCAAGGCCTTGATGTTTGCGGTTAGTGGAACGACACGGATGCCGTATCCCCAGGCGGTGTCCCGGATCTCGGCCACTGGACTGCTGGAGAGCGGCGTGGTGCTGAGGTGCACAAAGGTGTCATCGATCGCCGTGTGCCCAAGCTCTGTGCCGCGGGTCCGAATGAAGTCCAGATTTGTACCGCCAACCGGTAGAAGGCGACCTGTAGGAATACCGGTGCTGCGATTGGTCTCAAGACGCGAGGCGGAGGGAAGCGTGAGCGTCGCGTGGGCGCGATCCTGACTGCCTAACGTGAAAAAGGGAAGCCAGCCAACGCCGACGGGCATGGGTGTGGTGCCCGTGTTCTGGACCGTTACCGTCAGATCGAGGTTGCGTCCGGAAAGCTCGGCCAGCACATGCACGGCCCCGGTCGAGGGCCAATTGCCGGAGAAGGTTCCGGGATGAAAGATGGCTTCAACGGATTGCCCGTCCAGCACGCTGTCGTTGTGGGTGGAATCTGCACCACGATCGAGCAGTAAGCCCAGCGTGGAGAGCGAACTGCCTGCTGACGCTGCAGGGAACGTAAGGTGCTGGCCGAGCCAAAGCGTCTGCAGTGTTCCCGCGGCGCTGGAGGGCTTGCCGACGAGGTGGCCAGACCAGGGAACAAGAAAGGCTCCGCCCATGGTCGCGCTTAAGGAACCGTTAGCGTCCGGGCCGGAACCGGTCAACATCCTGCCTGCTTCTTCAAGGGGAGGGGCCATGAGCAAGGGAACCTCACCGTGGCCGGGGATGCGCGCGACGAGTTGCAGGAGGTTCATGCCACGGCCGGGAAGAAACAGGGCATTGAGGAATTCTGGCTCGCCCCCGACGGCGCTGGGCGCCCGGGTGAGCCGGATGACGTCCTCTCCGCCCGGTCCCGTGACATGCGTTGGCTCAGGGGTGGAGGACAAAACTGCGGTCGTCAGCCTATGGAAGTTGCCTCGACCGCGTTCCCAGGAGATGCCAAGAAGAATCGCGCATAGGAGCGCAATCAGAAGCGGGGTGAAGTAGCCGGAGTTCACGAAACGGGTACGCCCGGAGCGAATGTCAGGGCGACGAGGGGCAGGGCTCATGCTGGGTTGAATCTCCGGATGCGTGTTCCGTCAACAACATACCATTCAGACGACGCAGCGCGCAGACGACGCCGACTCGGGCACCCCAGTCAACCTGCCGGGAGCTATGGGAATCACAGCAGGTAGCAACAGGAGGAGACACATGAAGAAGTTCTGGATGGGTTTGGCGTTTGGCGCTTTGGTGGGCGGTGTTGCTGCCTTGCTGTTTGCCCCGCAGTCCGGGTCGTCGACCCGACGCAAGATGAAGCGGTCCCTGAATGAGCTCGGTGACAACCTCGGTGACGCTGCGGATTACGTCCGTGAGCAGGCGGAGCGGCTGAGCAAAGAGGCGCAGAAGCTGGTGGACAACGGCAAGAGCCAGCTGGATGACGTGCTGGAGGCAGCGCAGGAATACGCAAAGGCGACAGGCAGCAAAGTTAGCGAAAAGGCCTCGCGTTTGATGTAGGCCGTGTAGATATCCGCAGTTGCTGACAGCGGAACAGGCCAGCAAAAAAGGTGAAGGCCCCGGGAGATTTCCCGGGGCCTTCTATGTTGCACGGAGTGGTTAGACGGTCGTTAAGGCAAGACCGACGGCCGGCTCTTCGGAGGATCCGTCCGGGGATACCGGGCGATAGAAGAGTTGGTTGGCGTCGAGGTAGACCTCCAGGAACGCTGGTCGTTCCAAGATCTGGCCGGCGATCAAGGCCTCCGAAAGAGGATCCTCTATGTACCGTTGGAGTGCGCGACGCAGTGGGCGTGCGCCGTAGGAGCGATCGACCAGTGTCTTCTCCAGGATCCAGCGTTTGGCATCCTCCTGCACGGAGATCGTGATCGCCTTATGGACGAGGTTGGTGTTGAGTTGCTGTACGAGCAGCTCCAAGATCTGCATCAGTTCGCTGTCAGTGAGGGCCGTGAAGACGATGACTTCGTCAAGACGGTTGATGAATTCGGGGTTGAAGGTGCGCTTCACCTCGCTCATCACCATCTCCTGCATCTTCTCGAAGACAACATCGTCCTTGGAAGACTGGAAGCCGAGGCTCTCACGCTTCATCAGGTGCTTGGCGCCGATGTTTGACGTCATGATGATGATCGTGTTCTTGAAATCGACCGTGTTACCGAGACCATCCGTTAATTGACCGTCCTCGAAGACCTGCAGCAGCAGGTTGAAGACGTCAGGATGCGCCTTTTCGATTTCGTCGAAGAGCACGACAGAGTAGGGGTTGCGCTTGACCCGCTCCGTAAGCTGACCACCCTCCTCATACCCGACGTAGCCCGGAGGCGAACCGATGAGCTTGGAGGCTGAGTGTTTCTCCATGAACTCCGACATGTCGAAGCGGATGAGCGACTTCTCTGAACCGAAGAGGAACTGCGCAAGCGTGCGGGCGACTTCTGTCTTGCCAACGCCTGTCGGTCCAAGGAACAGGAACGAACCGATAGGGCGGGCGGGATTTTTGAGGCCGGCACGGGAGCGACGGATGGCACGGGCCAGGGCCGAGATGGCCTTGTCCTGCGCAATGACACGCTTGTGCAGCTCGCCCTCGACGCGGAGAAGCTTCTGCGTCTCTTCTTCCTTGATCGAGGTGATCGGTACACCGGTCCAACGCGAGACCACGTCCTCAATGTCTTCACGAGTCACGATGCCCGAGCTGGACTCGTCAAGGTGGTACTTGTCGCGAAGAGCGCGCAAGTTCTCACGCTCTTTGCGCTCCTCGTCGGAGTAGAAGCGCGCCTTCTCAAACTCGTGATTCGCAATGGCGTTCTCCATGCGGTGCACGATGAACTTGATCCGCTTCTGGACCTCGGTAAGTTCCTCGGGAAGGGTGGTCTGGCGCAGCTTTACCCGAGCGCCGGCTTCATCGATAAGATCGATGGCCTTGTCGGGCAGGAAGCGATCCGGGATGTAGCGATTGGAGTGCGAGACAGAGAAGGTGATCGCGTCGTCGGTGTAGCTGACGGCGTGGAACTTCTCATACTTCTCGCGTATACCCATGATGATCTTGATGGCATCCTCCTCGTTCGGAGGCGGCACCTTGACGGCCTGGAAGCGACGCTCGAGCGAGCGATCTTTTTCGATCGACTTGCGGAACTCGGCAGGGGTGGTGGCCCCGATGCACTGGATCTCGCCGCGACTGAGCGCTGGCTTGAGGATGTTGGCAGCATCGAGGGAACCCTCGGCGGAGCCGGCACCGACCAGCGTGTGCAACTCGTCGATGAAGACGATGGAGTTCTGGTTCTCCATCAACTCCTTCATGATGGTCTTGAGCCGCTCTTCAAACTGACCACGGTACTTCGTACCCGCAACGATGAGGCTGAGGTCGAGCGAGAGAACCTTCTTCTCGGCAAGGAAGCTCGGGACCTCGCCGTCGGCAATCTTCTGCGCGAGGCCTTCTACGATGGCTGTCTTGCCGACGCCGGGCTCGCCGATGAGAACGGGGTTGTTCTTGGTGCGGCGGCACAGGATCTGGATGACGCGCTCGACCTCGAAATCACGACCCACGAGCGGATCCAGGGTGCCGTCAACAGCGGCCTGGGTTAAATCCCGCGAGAACTCTGCGAGCATGGATTGCTCCTGCTGTTGCCCGCGTCCCTTCGACGAAGATCCAGAAGCTGAACCTGTACCCTGGGGTTTTTCCTGGGTGGAGCGCTGCAGCTCCTCGCGGATGGCCGGGAGGCGCAGGCCGCGCTCGGTAAGAATTTCTGCGGCAAAGCATTTCTCTTCACGCAGAAGGCCGAGCAGCAAGTGCTCCGTGCCGATGTGTTTATGGCTTAGCCGCTCCGCTTCTTCGGCGGCGTAGGCGAGCACGCGCTTGCACTCGTTCGAGAGCGGCAGATCTACGGAGGTAGAAACCTTCTCACGGACGGTGGTGTGCTGCTCGATCTGTTTGCGGATGGATTCTACGGACGCATGCGAGCGGAGAAAGCGATTGGTGAGTGCTTTGTCCTCGCGCAGCAGCCCGAGCAGGAGGTGTTCGGTTTCAATGTAGGGCGACCCGAACTGACTCGCCTCGTAGCGCGCAAAGAAGATGACGCGCCGCGCCTTTTCTGTATAGCGTTCGAACATGCTCCCCCTTCGACCCATCGCCCTCGCCCATGTTCCGAGAGGGCGTGGTCTGCGATGGAAAACCGAGACCGCCGCGACACTCTGCGGCGAAGGGACCTGAATGCCTGTTGGGCAGCCAGACAGTTGACCCCAGTGTATCCGCGCTTTCAGCAATTTCGAAAGCCTGAACCATCTGGTGGTTACCAGAGATTGGACGTTCCTGTGGGAATTCGGTCGCAAGTGCGATCTCACCCATGCGACCTAGAACTATTGAGGTGTGATGGGGCCCTCCGGGCCGATCTCGACGTAGTCGAGCGGGGCCGGTTCACGGAAATCCGGATGGGTGGACGCGGTTGGATCGAGAGCCCCGGCAGCGGCTGCAACCGCGACTTTCAACTGCAGCTCCGGCCGGAGGTCCGGGATTGCCTTGATCTCCAGGATGTCGCCGGGACGGAGGGTGACGCCGTGTGCGGTGTAGCGGGTGGAGGTCTGGCCATCCGGCTGAGGGTCAAACTGCGCGGGAGGCAGGGTGTCGTCCGCGGCCCAGTGGGCGACGGGATGGCCGTTGATCAGCAGCGTGTAGTGAGAGCTGCCGCGCCAGAGGTCGAAATATTGCACGGCAATGTTGTACCGCCCGGCGGGTTGCCGGAGCGTGGTCGTCAGGGTGCAGCCGCTGGCGTCATGGCAGGCGACAGCCTTGCCGCCCGAGGCGGTCTCGGAAGGCTGAACATCGATGGTTGTGTAGCCTGTCGCGGTCATGGACTCTGCCTCGATGCGGTTCGGGTCGTGACCCACGCGGTGCTGGCTGTCCTCAATGCCCGAGGTGCGCTGAAACCAGGTGTTGACCGCATCCCGCCAAACGACCGCGTGGCCGGCCTGGAAATTCAGCAGGTCCAGGACCTGACGGAAGCGCTCGGCATCGATCTGCCCCTGAAGGGACTCCCATTGGCCCACGTAGGCGCCGGCGGCGAGGGCTGCGGCGTAGTGCGTGTCGTAGACGTCCTGCACCAGGGTTTTCCCGTTGCGGAGCCGATGGTTATACGGCACATGGTGAAAGAAAAGGAGCAGGTCCTCCGGGCAGGTCTCCGGGTTCTCGTACTCCGCCGCGAGTTCAGGGGGGTACTGCGAGGCGTACCCCGTACCCTTCGCTGTTCGGTCCATGCCGATGCCGTCCGGTTCGCCGCGAAACCACTGGCCCCAGCCGTTGCGCTCGGCGGACTCGATGTCCGGCCCGAAGTGGTAGCCAAGGATGTTGGTGAGGGTGCCGGTGCCATGCGGGCCTGTGTAGCCCTCGTAAGTGTTCCAGCTCCCCAGCAGCATGCTGTCGACCGTGCGATCCAACTTGTGGTCGTTGCCCCAGGTAAGACGCGTCCAGGTGTCGATGATGTCCGGCAACGGCTGGTCTGGGTTCCAGGCGAGCTTGCCAAAGCCGTACAGGTTGGCCATGGCCATGGGATGGTGCAGCCAGTTGGTCTCCAGCCCGACGTTGGTGACGGAGACGAAGCCACCCGGCCGGGGCTGACCGTTCGGTAGTGGAAATCGGTGGCCGGTGACGATGTCTTTGACGGTGCTTGACCTGCCTTCTGCCCGGAGATCGGTGTCGAGCACCCATTTCCACATGCTTGGCAGCCAGACCATGTGGCGGGCCTGGCCGGTGTACTCCTGCGAGGCCTGTACCTCGATGGCCATGTTCGTGCGAGGCAGGGCAGCGAAGAGTGGCGACACGGGCTCGCGGGCCTGGAAGTCGATCGGGCCTTCCTTGATCTGGATGATGACGTTGGGTTCGAATTGGCCGTCGTAACGAGCGAAGTTGTCGACCCCGGCGCGAGCGCGGTCGGCTTTGGGGTCGTGCCAATCCAGGTGATTGTTGTAGACAAAGCCGCGATACAGAACGACCCCGGCATGCGGCGCGAGGGCGCGGGCCAGCACGTTGGCGGCGTCGGCGGGTGAGCGGCCGTACTGCGAGGGGCCCCTGCGGCCTTCGGAGTCAGCCTTCACAGTGAACCCACCAAAGTCGGGGATTAGCGTGTAGATCTCGTCGACCTTGCGTCCCCACCAGGCGATGACTTGCGGGTCGAGAGGATCGAAGGAGGCGAGGCCGCCCACGGTCTGTGGGCTGGCGAGGTCGACCGAAAGCGCCAGCTTCACTCCCCAGGGCCGGAAGGCATCGGCGATGCGAGCAAATTGGTGCAGGTGCTCGGTGGTGAGCAGGTCTGGGTCGGCGTTGACGTTGTTGATGTTGCAGCCGTTAATGCCGACCGACGCCAGCAGCCGGGCATACTGGCCGGCTCGGGTGAGGTCGGCGCGCACGTGGCCGTCGTCGAAGAAGATCGACCTGCCCGCATAGCCGCGCTCGATCGTGCCATTCAGGTTGTCCCACTCGTCGGTCCAGCGGATAGGAGCTGCGGGGGACTGGAAGTCGTCTTCGGGGATGGGCTTTTGAGAGGCAACGAGCTCCAGAAGGTGAAAGGCAGCATAAAGACGTCCACGGCTGGTTTGGGACTGCAGGATGAGCGTGCTTGTCGGGGAACTGTGTCTGACGCTGATGCTGTACCAGTCCTGGTCCAGGTCGCGGCGGGACAGACTGTTGCGAGGCGGCGGGGGACCGACGTTCAAGCGGATGGCCGGCGTGGTGAAACCCCGGTCGGTCGGCACCACAGTGAAGGGTCGCCCAAGCATCGACGTCAGGCCGCGAGCGAGCTCTCCCGCGGCGGCCAGGGTTACGGGGTCTCGAGGCAAACCGACCACAATGGCCGAAGGTAGATCCCCATACGCGCTTGGCTTGGACAGCCGAGCGTAGCGGAGCCAGGCGGCAGACCCGTCCTCCGCCGAGGCGTTTGTCGGACAGGCACACAGCAGGGAACTGACCAGCAGGATAACCAGGACTGCAGCGGGCCGGGTGTGAGGTTCATTTGTACGACGGAACACGAACATTTCTCCAGGTCTCGACATAAAGCGCGCAGGAGCAGCCATTCTACCGAGCCGCAGGAAGGCTGGTACACACGGTGACGGAGCCAAGGGCGCGGGCAGTACCATCGAACGGTGCGCTTTGAACTCTTTGTGGCTGCGCGGTATCTGCGCGCCCGCCGTCGGCAGGCTGTGGTGGGCCTGATCACGGCCATCTCGGTGCTGGGCGTTGCGGCGGGCGTGGCGTCCCTCATCATCGCGCTGGCGATCACCAACGGCATGCGGCGCGATCTGCAGGATCGCCTGGTGGGTGCGACGGCGCATGTTGAGGTGCTGCGCGTGGCCGGGGATGGCATTCGGGACTGGCGGCCGCTGACGGAGCGGCTTGCCGCGACGAAGCATGTGGAGGCGGTGGCGCCGGGCCTTTATGGGCAGGTGCTGGTCTCTCGCGGTCCCCGGTCGGGTGGGGCGCTGATCAAAGGGATTGTGCCCGCGGATGAGTTGAAGATCGGGAACCTGCTGCAGTCAGTGAACGAGGGCTCCTACATGGAGTTGACGCCTGCTGGGCAGGGTACCGAGGACGGTGCCGCTAGCCTGACGCCGCCGATCGTCATCGGGCATGAACTGGCCGTGACACTGGGCGCGGGCGTGGGAGACACGCTGCTGATCACCAGCCCGCAGGGGGAGTTGACGCCGCTGGGCCTGGTGCCTCGGTATCAACGGTTTCGCGTGGTTGGAATCTTCTCCTCGGGGTTCTTCCAGTACGACTCGGGTTATGCCTTTATGCGCCTGAGCGATGCGCAGCGGCTGTTCTCTGAGCCAGACCTGGTGAGCGTTCTGAGCTTTCGGCTGGATGATCTGAACCGCGCCCCTGCTGTCGCCCAAGCGCTGGAGGCAGCGACCGGGCCGGGCTTCCAGGCGACCACGTGGCAGGAGCAGAATCGCGAGATCTTTCGCGCGCTCAAACTGGAGCAGGTCGTGACCTTTATCGTGCTCGCGCTGATCGTGGTAGTTGCGGCGCTGAACATCCTGAGCGCGCTGACCATGATGGTCATGGAGAAGACCCGCGACATTGCGGTAATGATGAGCTTCGGCGTGAGCCCGGCGCAGATTCGCCGCATCTTTTTGCTGCAGGGCGTGCTGATCTCGGCAGTGGGTACGGCGCTGGGCCTGGTGCTGGGGTATCTCGGCAGCGTGCTGGGCGCGCACTACCGCTTCATTCAGCTTGACCCTGGGGTGTACTCCATCGACCATCTGCCGTTTGCGCCGCGGGCAACCGATGCGGTCCTGGTCAGCGTGTTGTCGCTGGGCATTGCGTTGCTGGCCACGCTGTATCCTTCACGCTCAGCAGCGTCTATTCTGCCAGCGGAGGCGTTGCGCTATGAGTAGGCAGAAGCAGGACCCGCCTTTCTCGTTGGAGATCGCTTCATGGCACGCTTGAGATACCCGGAGCTTGCGCCGGGAGGTTACGCGGCCCTGAGCGCCTTCGGCCACTACATCAACACGGACACGGCCCTTCACCCTGTGCTTCTGGGGATCGTGTACCTACGCGCGTCGGTGTTAAACGGCTGCAGATTCTGTATCGAGCTGCACAAGGCCGAGCTGCGCAAGCATCACGAGCCCGACAGCCGCATCGAGGCAGTCGGAACAGCGCCGGAGTCCGACGCGTTTACGCCTCGGGAGCAGGCTGCGCTGCGATGGACGACGGCCATCACGCAACTGGATGGCAAGGATCTGCCCGACGAGGCGTATGAGGCCGTTTCCCGCTTCTTTGAAGGCAAGGAGCTTGTCGACCTTACCTTTGCCGTCGCGAACATCAATGCCTGGAACCGGATGGGGGTAGCCTTTCAACCGCACTGGCGCCCCGCTCCTGGCCCTGCGAGTCACGCTGATTCAGAGACCGACGACGACGGCGGCAAGGTTGCTACCGATTGAGCGGACCAAAAATCATGGGCTCAAACGAGGCGGAGAGTACGCCTGTGCTGCGAGCCAGGGGCCTGTCCAAGCAGTACGGCGCTGTCGCGGGGCGCGCAGGAGGCTTGCAGCTCTTCCGTGAGCTCGATTTGGAGATCGCCGCGGGAGAGATGGTCGCGATCACCGGGCGCAGTGGCACCGGGAAGAGCTCGCTGCTGCACCTGCTTGCGGGGCTCGACCAGCCGTCTGCGGGGGAAGTCTGGATCGGGCAAACAGCGCTGCACGGTCTTTCCGCTCAGGGCACGGCGACATTGCGCAACCAGCGCATCGGCTATGTTTGGCAGTTTCACTATCTGCTTCCCGAGTTCACGGCGCTGGAGAATGTGGCCTTGCCGCTGATGGCGGGCGGCGCTGTTCGGCGGCAGGCGCTCGTCGAGGCGCGCCTCTGGCTGGAGCGGGTCGAACTGGGCCATCGTGCATCGCACCGCTCCGGGGAGCTCTCCGGAGGCGAGCAACAGCGTGTCGCCTTGGCCCGTGCATTGGTTACCGGTCCTGCGGTGCTGCTGGCGGATGAGCCCACCGGGGACCTGGACGATGAGACCGCCGCGCATCTATTTACGCTGCTGCAACGCCTGTGCAGGGAGGGGCGTCTGGCTGCGCTGCTGGTGACTCACAATGCAGAGATTGCGGAGCGCTGCGACCGCGTGTTGCGGCTCAGCGAAGGCAAGCTACAGCCGGTCGCGTTGAAGCGGAGTGCGGGGAGCCGGTGAGCTGCTCATCGTTGGGCAGGGAAACGCGTCCTGGAGGGCGAGGCGAAGGCCCGTCTGCTTCTCCTCCGCGAGCAGCTGCGGATGACGTTCCATATAGCTGACGTAGGCCCGCACAAGTTCAGCCATCGGCTCTTCGTTGAGGCAGACGGCGCTTCGGGGTGTTGAGAGATTGGCAAGGAAGCCGTTCAGGTAGCCGACGCAGTAGCTCCCGTTGACCAGGTCGCCTGCATCAGCTGCAGCCAGCGCACCGGGTACGGTGAGCCGGAGCTCGGCCTGGCAGCCCTTCAGCAGGGAAGCGCCCTTGCCCGCTCCCTGGCCGGCATCCGGCGTGACGGCGACATGATGGAGCAGGAAGAACAGGACGGGAGCCAGCATGGTTCCACGCTACGGTCAGCGCCGCCTGAGCTGAATACCACTTTCGTATGCGCGACGTGGGCGTATGGAGCGGCTCAAGACATCGCTGGCCTGACCGACGCCCGCGATGAGGGAAAGGGCTGCTCTCGCAGCCCCTTCGCCAACTACTTCTTCTTGGCAGAAGACTTTGCATGAGCGTCGGTTGACGACTTGTGCGCCTCCGTGGAGTGCTCGTGCGCTTTCTTGGAGTGCTCTTCGGCGGCGGTCTCATCACCCTTTTCGTGGTGCTCGGCTGCGGCCTTGTGTGCCTTTGCTGCTGTCTCGTGGTGCTCGGCTGCTTTCTTGTGTGCTTCTTTTGCCATGATCTGTGGTGCTCCCTATTGGGCCTCGTTGAGGCAAGACGGAGAGTACGCTCCCCGGCTCAGGTTTGGCCAGGGTCACCGTCTAGGAAAGCTGAATTCTCACGAGAAAACGAGAAAAGCGGCCGCTTTGCAACACCTGGGTCCTCCACGCCTTCTCACTACCGTAGACGACACTCAAGATGAGGAAACAGACATGGGATTTTTGACACCGAACGACATCAAGGGCTTTGAATCGCTATACACCCTGCAGCTACGGTACCTGCTCAATGTAGAGACCCAAACGGTCAAGGGGCTCGCGAGCATGATGGAGCACACCGCGGACACGCAGCTGAAGCAGGCGTTCCAATCGCACATGCAGGAGACCGTGGTCCAGGCCGACCGTCTGAAGCAACTCATCGCGGAAACCAATCACGGCGAAGCTGAGGACAAGAAGGACCTGATCATCACGGCGCTGATCGGTTCGGCGGAGAACATCGTAAGCGAATCGAAGGAAGGTCCCGTGCGCGATGCGGGCTTGCTGGCAACGGCGCAGAAAATCGAGCACTACGAGATCGCGTCATACGGCGCCGCGAAGAGCTGGGCGAAGCTGCTGGGCCTGACGCATCATGTGGACATGCTGGGCAAGACGCTGGAAGAAGAGAAGCATGCGGATCACCTGCTAAGCACCATCTCAGACCGGACCAACCCCGTGGCCCTGACTTCGTAACTACTCCCTGGCAAGGGCAGGGACCTGGCAATGCGCAGTCCCTGCTCTCCGAAAATCGGCTCGTGTCAGTCGTTCGCTGGTCGCCCGAGAGCATACCGCCGGCAATGCTCGAGGTATGCGGATTCATGAAGCGCCGCGAGATCGAGCACGCTGTTCCACAACCAGCGGGGGGCGTCGAGGCCCTTGGAGTGGCGCGACTGAAGCTCCCTGGACCATGCGGCGCGTGAGGCTTCATCCATCTGCCTGCCATGGGCCCGGCCTACAACGCCAGCCATGAGGCGGGCCGTCTTGATGGCCTCATCCTGGGTGAGGTTGTTGAGCTCGAACTTCAGATCCTGCGGCCGAAGCTCCCGCACGATCACCGACTTGCCAGCGAGCGTCGCTGCAATCATGCGATTGCCCAGAAAGGGCGATAGCTGACGCGCCCCGGCGACAACACGGGCAGCATGTCCTTTGTCGCCGTCAAACTTCTTTGTGCTCGGGGCGGCAGCCGGAGTGGCCTCTTTAATGTCGAGAAGATGGTATTCATTGCCCTTTTTTGTCTCTACCGCAATAAGGGCAGCATAGCGTAGACGCCCGAGCGAGCTGCAGCCCTTCATCCAGTACGCGGCGTCGGCCAGCTTGTACTGTTCATCCGCCTTGCCGCGGATGCCCTGGATCAGTGTGGAGAGCCCCTCCTCACGGAAAAATCGCTTCAGCTCTGCGTGCTCTGACCTGGTGAGCTGCCAGTATTTCTTGCCCAGCGGAATGGTAGGTGTGACGTCTTCCAGACGTTCTTTGGCCAGATGCCTCCACCGCCGCGAGTCGGCTTCGCGCATCGTCCTTCGAATCGGTTCGATTTCGGCAGGGGTGACGTTTGCCGAATGGCCGTTCAGGCGGGCAACGTAGCCGCCGATCATCTCTTCAATCATCAGGGCTGAGGTGACGCCCGGCAGATCGGAACTGCGCGCCGCCATCGCAAGCGACAGGCCCAGGCGCAGGAGATCGTGGGCTGGATTGCCAATCACCGTCTGATCGACGTCGCGAATCTGTATGTCGATCTTGCCATTCAGATCCGCGACGGGACCCAGGTTGCCGGTGTGGCAGTCGCCGCAGATCCACACATCCGGGCCGCTCGGCAGCGAGGCTTTTACCGCATCACTTGCCAACCAGCGATAGAAGTAAACGGTGTTGCCGCGAACGTACGCATGAGCGGACTCGGCCATCTTCATGTGTCTGCGTGAGTCTAGTACGACCTGCCGATCTTTCGGGGTCGTGTGTACCTTGCTCAATCTCCATCTCCCAAATCGTGTTCATCTTCCACCGTATACCGGTAGGGAAGCGTGGGTTGGCGCATGGCCGCCGGATGTGCCCTGTTTTCGGCATGACATGAATCGCCAGGCTCTTTGTGCCGTACGGCTCAGATAGCCGCAATCGAAACGTAGACCAAAAAGAGAAACCCAGTCTGGCGCGGGGCCTGGACTGGGTTGGTCAGCATAGAGAGAATTGGTGGACGCGGAAGGAATCGAACCTTCAACCTGTCGATTAAGAGTCGAATGCTCTGCCAGTTGAGCTACGCGTCCACTTCGAACGCACCTTAACGGTGGCTTCGAAGGTGGTCTTGGGGACCACGTCTTGATTACTGTACCACGGCCCTTCAAGAAGCCAGGCACAGTCGGTATTCGTTAGCCGGCGAACTCGACGCGGGCAGGGTAGGGGATGATGCCGCGTTGATAGCCCATGTCCAGCAGCTTGCGGATTGCTTCGCGGCCGTCATCGCCGTAGTTCAGCGTCCGCTCATTCACGTACATGCCAACGAACCGGTTCGCAAGGGAGGGGTCCAGGTCGCGGGCAAACTGCATGGCGTAATCGAGCGCCTGCTCGCGATGATCGAGGGCGTGCTGGATGCTGTCGCGCAACGCATCTGTGACGATCTTCTGCACCTCTGGGCCAAGGGAGCGGCGAATGGCATTGCCGCCCAGAGGCAGGGGCAGCCCGGTCTGCTCGGTCCACCAGACGCCGAGGTCGAGGATCTTCTTGAGTCCGTCGCGAGCGTAGGTCAGCTGGCCCTCGTGGATAATTAGGCCGGCCTCGAACTCCCCGGCCAGAACGGCAGGAATGATCTGATCGAAGGGAACAGCGACCGTTTCGATCTCTGGCGCGAAGAGCTTCAGGGTCAGGTAGGCGGTGGTCATCGTACCGGGGATGGCAACCCGTACCTTCTTGATCTCGTCAAGGGTGAACGCCCGAGGTGACACGATCATTGGGCCGTAATTTTCCCCCACGGATCCACCACAATTCATGATGTCGTAATTGTCCTGAATGTAGGGAAAGGCATGAAAGCTGACCGCGGTCACGTCATACGTCTGCTCTTCGAGCGCCTTGCGATTCAGTGTTTCGATATCGGTCAGCGTATGGGTGAAGCGGTAGCCGGGTACGCGGACTTTATTAGTTGCCAGACCATAAAACATAAAGGCGTCGTCGGAGTCCGGACTGTGGGCGATGGTGATTTCGCGAACCTGAGGAGGAGCTGCAAGCATGTGGGTCCCGATCGTGTACAGAGACGCGTCTAGCGCGCCAGACTGGAGTGAAACGTGCGATAGATGCCGGCAGCGATCAGGATCTTGATCGCCTCACCGGGTAAAAACGGCGCGACGGCCGCAATCCACAGCGCGTGGGGCGTCATGGGATAAAGGTGAGCGAGCCATGCGGCACCACAGGTAAACAGGATGATCGTGGCGAGAACGCAACCGGCCACGGCAACCCAGTACGAGCCGGCACCCGGCTTTGCGCGTCGTACGGTATACCCGGCTACAAACGCCACAGCTGGGTCGGCAAGCAGGTAGCCGCCCGTGGGACCCAGCAACTGCAGCAGACCACCCGGCCCGGTAGGACTGAAGACAGGCAGGCCTAACGCGCCTTCGGCCAGGTAGGCCAGCACCGCGAGCGTACCGTCCACCGGACCAAGCAGAAGACCCACCAGCAGTACCGCAAGGGGCTGCAGGGTAAGAGGAACAGGCGTAAACGGCAGCGGAAACGCCACCCGGGAGGTAAGCGCCAACACCAGGGTTGCGGCAAGACCAATGGAGATACGCTGCAGGAGGCCACCGGCTAAGGCGGTCCTACGGGACGGGGCAGAGATGGCGATGGGAGAGGACATAGCTGGTTAGTGAACCTGCAACTGCTGGCGGAGTGACTGTTTCTTCTGAGTATCTGACTTTGGCGGTAGGGCCACGGCGGCTCGGGAGTGGCCGGACGGACCCTGTGGATGCCCGTCGCTAGGCGGGTTCGTCGATCGTGTGCGCACCCTGCGAATGTGCCGGGAAGCAGCCATCGTCGCCCAGACCAATCCGGCGATCGCCAGTACAAGTGTGACAAAAAGTACGCGCATCAGCCCTGTCAGAATACCAAATTTGCCAGCGGCAAAGGGATCCCGTTACCCTGCGGATCGTGCAAAGGATGACGGTGTGCAACTTCTGGGTGTGCACGGGTTGGTTCCAGTCTCGAGATCCACATTGAGATTAAGGAACCATCGTGGATACTGAGGAGGTCACGAGGCCCCCTTGTTCTCTCCTTCCCGAGTTCTTGAGCGAAGCCGCAGCCTGCCCGTACTCCAGGACGGTATGCGTCCCCGCCTGCTCACCTGGCGTCGAAAAGGCGCGATCGCTGTTGCGTTCGGCCTTGCCATGGTTATGGGCTACGGGGTCGTGTTTGGTCACAACGGTCTGACGGCGTACCAGGGCAAACGACAGGAAGAGCAGCGACTGCAGCACCAGATGCAGCTGCTGCAGCGGGAAAATGCTCATCTTCGCGGTCACGTCGAGCGCCTCGGAAACGATCCGGGCGCGATTGAGCACCAGGCCCGGGAAGAATTGCACTACACGCGGCCAGGGGAAGTGATCTACACGCTGGGTCCGGAGTCTCCGTCCACGCATAACGCCCGTTGAGTGAGTGTGGCGCGAGCGTTGCTGGACGGTCGCCTGTCCTAAGATGGTTGAGGAGCTTGTATTGACCTCCTCCCAAGTGCTTTGGGCGCTTCTTGCCATCCTTTCCGTGCAGGCCGTCACAGACCTCTCCGTGCTCGTCATTGGACGGCGTCCGACGGATCTTCTGCGCTGGCTACCGTTCCTCGTCAGTGGAGCGGCCGGTGTCCTCTTGGCAACGGCCTGCCTGGACCTTTTACCTGAGGCTGTCCGACGCAGCGGTGGCGACCCTTCGGTATGGCTGATCTTTTTGGGAAGTCTGCTTGCGCTGTTCTGCCTGGGCACCCTGACGAATAGCGAGGACGTGCACATCCCGCATGACACCGGGCTGGAGGCGACCACGGTCCAGGGTCTTGAGGCAGCCTTTCCGGCCATGGGTCACCATCATCACGGGTCAAGGAGCAAAGGAATGGCACCTTTGCTCCTGGGGTCCGCCCTGCATAGCGCGATCGACGGGCTGGCGATCGCCACGGCGTTTGCCGCCGGCCGCGGCCCTGGCTGGACGGCCGCCATTGCCGTCGGGCTCCATGAACTGCCGCACAGGCTGGGCGACTTCTCGCTGCTGGTTCACAAGGGCCTTACCCGCCGCCTGGCGGCCCAACTGGCTATTGGCGCGGGCGCCGCGGCCTTTGCGGGAGGCCTTGCCGTCCTGGCGTTTGGACATTATGCTCAGGCAGCCCGGTGGTTGCTGCCGGTGAGTGCCGCTAGCTTCCTGTACATTGCCCTCGTGGACCTTGTGCCCGAAGTTCAATCACAACCCAGAAGCGGTCGTATGCCTTGGGAGATCGTGTGCCTTCTTGGCGGCGCGGCGCTGATTGCTATTGTTATCCATTTTTCGGGAGAGTGACTTTGTTACGGATTGGCGTTGACCTAGGTGGAACAAAGACGGAAGCCATTGCACTTAATGGCGACGGCCAGGAATTGCAGCGGCTCCGCGTGCCCACCCCTCGTGATGACTATCAGGGCACCATCGAGACCATCGCTGGTCTGGTGCGACAGATCGAGGCGAGCCTAGGCGAGACAGGAACCGTGGGTGTCGGGATACCGGGAACGATCATCGCGGCCACGGGTCTGGTGAAGAACGCGAACTCCGTCTGGCTCAATGGAAAGCCGCTGGCCCAGGATCTCTCGCGGGCACTCGATCGCGAGGTGCGCTGCGCCAATGACGCGAACTGCTTCGCGGTCAGCGAGGCAACCGATGGCTCAGGCGTGGGCAATGAGGTTGTCTTTGGCGTCATCCTCGGCACGGGCTGCGGTGGCGGCTTTGTTATGCACGGTCACGTGCACGCCGGACCGAATGGCCTCTCCGGCGAGTGGGGACACACGCCCCTGCCCTGGGCCACCGCCGACGAGGTGCCAGGACCACCCTGCTATTGCGGCCGGGCGGGCTGCCTTGAAACCTGGATATCCGGCACAGGATTTGAACGGGACTTTCTTCATGTGACCGGGACTGCCGTGAGCGGCCGAAAGATTCTGGAGCGCATGCGGGAGGGAGACGAGACAGCGACCATGGCCTTTTTGCGACTGCGAGACCGCATCGCCCGCGGGCTGGCCATGATCGTTGACATTCTGGACCCAGACGTCGTGGTTTTGGGCGGGGGCGTCTCCAATATCGATGAGTTATACGGGGAAGAGCTCGACCGCCTCATCGCGCAGTACACCTTCGGGGGCATGACTCACACAAAGGTTGTGAAGAACCGTCATGGCGATTCGAGCGGCGTTCGTGGCGCTGCCTGGCTCTGGCCTGCCAAGTAGACGACTGTAGATCTACGCGGAGAGGCCCAGAAGACGGGGCCACTCCGCCGCCGAATCACAGCACAGATCCGGATGGGCAAGGTCCAAAGCCTCGGGGCAGAGACCATAACGGCACCCCAGACTCTTTGCACCGGCACCCCGGGCCGTCTGGATGTCCACGGCTGAGTCGCCAACCATGACGACGCCGCCAGGGCCTAAGTGCGCGCCGCGTGATGCCTGGGGTGATCGGAGTGCCCGGGCTTCGGAGATCAGGGCTAACAAGCCCTCGGGATCCGGTTTTTTGCTGGAGAAGGAATCTCCACCGTAGTTCGCGAAAAAGAATGGGGAGAGGCCAAGCGCATCGCAGATTTCGCGTGAGGGTCGAACAGGTTTGTTTGTCAGCACAGCCATTGGTAGGTGAGGAGCGCGGAGGCGAATCTCTTCAAGTGCGGGCAGCACACCCTCATACAGCCGCGTGTTGTCGAGCTTGTGTTCTCGGTAGAAGTTGAGGAAATGGTTGAATGCGGAGTCAAAGCGCGCTTCTACGTCGATTTGTGCGTCGGAAACGCGATTTGTGCTGTTTATGGCAGCCTGCAGCGCGCGCTGCATCAATGTTGCCGCACCATCGCCTATGAAGGCTGCAATGGCGGCTTGAGGGAGAACGGGAACGCCGACATGGGTGAGGGCGGCATTCACAGCGAGACACAGGTCCTGCGACGAATCAATCAGTGTTCCATCCAGGTCAAAAACAACGAGCCAAGGCAAAGAAGTTTCCATCGCTACCCTTCGATGCGAAAGCTGCGTCTGCCCGGCTATAGGCGGACAAGTCAGGCGTACTTGCGCAGGATGCCGAGAACACGTCCCTGGATGCTGACATTGGCCGCGGGTGCGTATATGGGCGTCATCTCTGCGTTTGAGGGCTGTAACCGAATGAGATTGCCCTCGCGGTAGAACCGTTTCAGGGTCGCGTCCGTGTTGTCTACCAGAGCAACGACGATCTCGCCTTCACGTGCCGTGCGGGTTCGCTCCACCAGGACGAAGTCACCCGAAACGATGTGCTCGTCGCGCATGGAATCCCCCTGCACCTCGAGTGCAAAGACTTCCCGCGCACCAATGATGTCGTTGAGTGAGATCGTCTCCGCTGTTTCGATCGCTTCCACAGGACGACCTGCGGCAATACGTCCGAGCAGCGGCAGGCGATCGCTGCCTTTACGGGCAGACCGCTGCGGCAGAACGTCAATGGAGCGGCTCCGGTTATGCGATCTCTGCAGAAGACCTTTGCTTTGAAGATTGGTGACGTGCTTGTGCACGGTGGCCAGGGAGTTCAGGCCAAGACCGGCCGCAATCTCTTCATACGAAGGGGAGTAACCGTTGCGCGTTGTGAAAGCGGAAAGAAAGTCCAGAACTTCCTTTTGGCGCCGTGTGATAGCCATGCTCGGAATTGTAGCGAATAAAAAGCGAACTGCAAATGCTTTTTGCCACGAATCTTTTTCGGCAACCTTCCCGAAATGGAACCAGACTTTCGCCTTTTCCAAAAAGGGAATAAGTGTGCGCCAGTCCCGCATTTAGACATTGCTGAAGCGAACGTAATGCGAAATCTTCAATCCAGGTCATTGAGGTCAGTGACCGGTCAGACACCTAACAGAGAAGGCTCAGGAGATCGAAATGCGCTCACACCTCGCAAACCAGATAGAGAACACAGACAACGTGCTTCAAGCCCTCACGGAATCCCTGTCGCTGTCCGAGACCCAGCCCGGCACGCGTGACGCCGTATGGAACGAGACGCGCTCTTCGACGGTCTCGCTCGATCAGGACGCCCTCATTCTCCAGCACATGGCAAGCGTCCGCTTTATTGCCCGGCGCATCGCGGAGCGGCTGCCCCAGCATGTGGAGCTGGACGACCTGATCTCGGCAGGCCTGGTGGGCCTGCTGGATGCGGCGAGCAAGTTCGACCTGAGCAAGCAGGTGCAGTTCAAGAGCTATGCGCAGTTCCGCATCCGTGGCGCCATCCTTGATTCCCTGCGCGTCCTCGACTGGAGCCCGCGCGAACTTCGTCGCAAGGGCAGGGAAATGGCAGAGGCGATCCGGTCACTTTCGACCAAGCTCGGCCGCACCCCTGCCGACGCAGAAATCGCGCAGGAGATGGGTATGGCACTGGTCACCTTTCAGCAGATGACAGGGGAACTGAAGGGCACGGAGATCGGCAGCCTTGATGTCGAGTACACCGAGGATGCGGGTGAGACGGAGATTGCGTTCATCGCGGCGCCTTCTACCGAGGATCCCCTTGCGTTGTGCATTCAGAGTCAGAACCGCGAGCAGCTTGCGGCGGCGATCGAGGCGCTTCCTGAGAAGGAAAGGCTGGTACTCACGTTGTCCTATTACGAGGAACTGACGCTGAAGGAGATCGGCATGACCATCGGCGTGGTGGAGTCCCGCGTATCGCAGATTCGGTCCGCTGCCGTGACTCGCCTTCGTGGTCTCTTGAAGGCAAGCCCTGCGAGGAAGGGATCTCCCAAGGGGAGGAACCGGGTGCAGTAGTCGCAGGGACGCAGGCGAATCATTTTTCGGAGATCCCCTAAAGTTTTTCTCTCTCCTGCCGATGAGGGTAGGGAGGACATAAACGGAATGCCACTACAGAACAGCGCTGCTCAACAGAAAGGTCGCCGCGGCTCAAACCTGAAATACGCAGAGAACGCATGCGAGCTACGCTCCCGAGAGCAGGGACCGGGGCAGGCGGATGGAAACAAGAAGAGCACCGCAAGTGACCCTGCACGTATAGAGAAGATCCTGGAGCTGCGTCGAGCCATTGCGGAAGGCACCTACCGCATTCCGGCGGAGATCCTGGCCGAGAGCCTCATCCGATCCGCTGATTGGTCCAGGAGCGCGTGTCAGGGTACCCTTGCCTAGGAATTGGCCGCCGGGAACCGTGCAGCAACACGGCGTGTCGCGAGGAAACAAATGGGCGAGTATTTGCAGTTGAAGGCAAGCGATGGGCAGGACCTCAAGGCGTACGTGGCGCGGCCGCAAGGGGCCATCAAAGGTGGACTTGTGGTCGTCCAGGAGATCTTTGGGGTAAATGCCCACATTCGCAGTGTGGCGGATAGCTATGCGGCAGAGGGCTACGTTGCCATCGCGCCCGCGCTGTTTGACCGTATGACGCCCGGAGTGGAGCTTTCCTACAGCGCGGAGGATATGCAAAAGGCCTTCGGGTTTTACGCGAAACTTGATCCCGAAAAGGCGATTCTGGATGTTGCGGCCGCATTTGACCAGGTCCGCGGAGAAGGCAAGGGTGCCGGCGTCCTGGGGTTTTGCTATGGAGGCTTTATGGCGTGGCTCTCGGCAACCCGTGGGAAGGCTGCCGGCTTCGAGCCGAAGTGCACCGTCGGTTATTACGCTGGTGGCATCGGCAAGGTAGCTACGGAGCAGCCACAGTGCC
Organism: uncultured Acidobacteriaceae bacterium; assembly: GCA_964247615.1. Classification (GTDB taxonomy): domain Bacteria; phylum Acidobacteriota; class Terriglobia; order Terriglobales; family Acidobacteriaceae; genus Granulicella. The sequence continues at coordinate 28,956 of CAXTVC010000010.1, read as the reverse complement.
CGGTACTACTCCACTTTGGAGCGGACGACAGCCATATCGGCCCGGATCAGGTGGAAGCTGTACGGAAGGCACATCCTGAGGTTGAGATCTTTGTATACCCGGGTGCGGGGCATGCGTTCAATCGGGATGTTGATCCCAAGAGCTTCAACCAAGAGGCTGCTCAACTTGCACGGCAGCGATCCCTGGCGTTCCTTGACCAGCACATCGGTTGATGTGCATTCGAAGCACCACCGCATGGGGTACCAGGCTCGGCAAAAGCTCAGCATGGTATCCTTTTCGCTGGACACTGAGAGAAGTGACTAGAGCATAAAGAATCAGGAGCAAAGTACCCGCTGTGTTAGCACCTGCAAAGAAAACAGACATTATCACTAGCTTTCGCACGCATGACTCGGACACTGGAAGTCCGGAAGTGCAGATTGCGATTCTTTCGGAGCGCATCGGCGAACTTACCGAGCACTTCAAAACACACAAGAAAGATCATGGATCGAGGCGTGGCCTGCTGATGCTCGTCTCGAAGAGGCGCGGGCTTCTGGATTACCTGAAGAAGACAGATTCAGACCGCTACCGCGAAGTTATCGGCAAACTGGGCATTCGCAAGTAAGCCCGTTCGACCGTGCCCAGGGTGCGGTTATTCGGAGTGCATCTATTACATTGTTTCTCACCGCGCGGCACCTGTCCGAGGACCAACTGGTTCGGCATACACAGGTGTGCACGGGCGTTTGCCCAACTCTCACTATGAGGGCGTCTCAAAAGCATGCGCTTGAAACTCAGCCCCGTCGACGGCCGTGACCGTTGTGCGGGGCTTTGGCGCGTTTGAACGTAGCCGGTGCGGCTGCCAAAACCAAAATTGAAGAAAACGAAGATAGAGGATGGACGATGCAGGACATCACAGTTGAGCTTGCAGGTGGCAAGCAGATTCGATTTGAGACCGGGCGGATAGCCAAGCAGGCTTCTGGTGCTGCCTTTGTGAGCAGTGGTGACAATGCCGTGCTCTCGACGGCCGTAGCTTCCCCGGACCCTAAAGAGGGCATTGATTTTTTCCCGCTCACAGTGGAATACCGGGAGTTCACCTACGCGGGTGGTCGGATCCCGGGCGGCTTCATCAAGCGCGAGGGGCGTCCCAGTGAAAAGGAGATCCTGACCAGCCGTCAGATCGATCGACCAATTCGGCCCCTCTTCCCGGAGACGTTTCGCAACGAGACCCAGGTTGTTGCCTTTGTGTACTCGGCTGATCGTGAAAACGATCCCGATGTACTGGGTATCAACGGCGCAAGCTGTGCGCTGGCGCTGAGCGACATTCCCTTCCATGGCCCTGTCGGCGCCGTCCGCATCGGCATTGTTGAGGGTCAGTTTGTCGTGAATCCCACGTATGCCGAGCGTTTGGTCAGCACGCTGAACATCATGGTGGTGGGCACCGACGAAGGCATCACGATGATTGAGTCCGGAGCGCGCGAGATCGAGGAAGAGCGCGTCGTGGATGCCATTGAATTCGCCCATGGCGAGATCAAGAAGATCGTGGCTGGCATCAAGGATCTGGCATCTCGCGCCGGTAAGACGAAGCGTCAGGTGGCGGATGTGGAGTTCGATCAGGCGTATGCCGATGATCTTTCCGCCAAGCTCGGCGACCGTCTGAAAGATGCCCTGGACACCCAGAAGTTCCCCAAGTTTGAGAGCTATGCCAAGGTTAAAGAGCTCAAGGACGAGTTGAAGAAGCAGCTGCCAGAAGGCGCTGAGCACGGCAAGAAGCTCTCGAAGTACTTTGAGCTGCAGCGTGAAAAGATCTTCCGCGAACAGGTTCTGAAGGAGCACATCCGTCCGGATCACCGTGGTTTTGACGAAATCCGCAAGGTGACGATCGAAACTGGCGTGTTGCCGCGTGTGCACGGCTCCTCGCTATTCACCCGTGGCGAAACACAGGCACTGGTTTCGGCCACCCTGGGCACCGCGGATGACATGCAGCGCATGGAGTCGTATGAGGGCGAGCAGAAGCGGCGCTTCATGCTGCACTACAACTTCCCGCCATTTTCCGTCGGCGAAGTTGGTCGTATGACAGGCGTGGGACGTCGCGAGATTGGCCACGGCGCCCTTGCCTGGCGAGCGATTGAAGCCGTTCTCCCGGCCGAGGATGAATCGCCCTACACCCTGCGCGTTGTGTCGGACATCCTTGAGTCGAATGGATCGTCTTCCATGGCCACGGTGTGCGGTGCGTCACTCTCCTTGTTGCAGGCGGGTATCAAGCTGAAGGCCCAGGTAGCCGGCGTTGCGATGGGCCTGGTCAAGGAAGGCGATCAGTATGCCATTCTGACCGATATTGCGGGTGCGGAAGATCACTACGGCGACATGGATTTCAAGGTTGCCGGCACACGCAAGGGCATCACGGCCCTGCAGATGGATATCAAGATCATGGGCATCACACCCCAGATCATGCGTGAGGCGCTGGAGCAGGCGCGTCGCGGACGTCTCTTCCTGCTGGACACGATGGACGCCGTCATCTCGGCTCCCAGCGAAGAGAAGTCCAAGTACGCACCGCGTATCCACACCCTGCAGATTCCCACGGACAAGATCCGCGATCTCATCGGACCCGGCGGCAAGACGATTCGCGGCATCATTGATGCCACGGGCGTCAAGATCGACGTCGAAGACTCCGGCCGCGTCAATGTGGCCTCGAGTGATGCTGAAGGCCTGAACAAGGCCATCCAGATGATCAGTGATCTAACCGCCGTACCTGAGGTCGGTAAGACCTATCTCGGCAAGGTAGTTCGGTTGGCTGAGTTCGGCGCTTTCGTTGAGATCTTCCCGGGTACGGATGGCTTGCTGCACGTCTCCGAGATCGCAGAGCATCGCGTCAAGGAAGTGAAGGATGAACTCCGCGAGGGAGACCAGGTGCTGGTGAAGGTCCTGGCGATCGAAGGCAATCGGATCAAGCTGAGCCGCAAGGCGGTGCTTCGCGAGCAGCGCGCCAAGCTGGGCCTGCCTGAGGTCCCTGAAGGTGGCCAGGAAGCCGGTCGTGAGCGAGGGGATCGTCCCGCCAGAGGCGAACGTGGCGAGCGCGGGCCGAAGCCCGAGGCGCCCCCACAGGAGGAGACGATCACCATCAGTGGTGGTTCGGACGACTTCGACGATGATGACGAGGACTTCGAGGGCGAGGAGGAAGGCGCCGAGGAAGGTGAGTTGGTGACTGCGCAGGGTGCGGATGGTGAGAGCCAGCCGCAAGGCGAAGGTCGTACCCCAGCCAATGGACGTCGCCGTCGTCGCCGGAGCCGTCGCTCCGGTCCAGGCACAGGCGGCGCTCCCCAGGGCGGCCCGGCAGCCAGCTAAGACGTAAGTGTCGCGAGACACTGACCCGTGAGGCGAAGAGGCTGCGTCCCAGGACGCGGCCTCTTTAGCATCTCGAATAACCTCCATTTTCCTTGGGAGCGTACCGTTGACCGAATCACGCCGGATGTGGCGCGGAGCGTGGCCTTTGGTGCTGCTTTGCCTGGTGGTCGGCAGCCGCTGGCTCATCGAGGGCGCGGTTCCCGCAGCAGCATCGACGTCGGTGACGCAGGCTGCCGGTTGCTGGCTGGCGGCTGGATGCTTCTGGTTGCTGGTGACGCTCCGGAAGGGCAAGCTAACTGACACTTTGTTGCGGCCAAGCGTAATCGGGAGCGCAGGGTTCATCCTGGTGTTGACCGGGCCTGCCATTGTCGTTGCGACGTACCCCAGACACATCAGCTCCAACAACGCGGTCCTTGCGATGGCGCTCACGCCGGTTGCCATCGCAGTTGCTGCTGCCGTATCGGACGAAAGTGGCAACACAGACCTCATCGCGTCGCTCTGGCCGGGCCTGGCCGGCCTGGCAGGTTTGCTCCTGCTGCTGCCGTCACCCTCCACCAGAGAGCCGACGCTGTGGCTTGCGCTGGGGAGCATGCCAGTCCTGTCCGGGGTCGGAGCGGCGATGACCCGTTTGCGGAAGGGACCTGCCCGCGTAGACGCCTCGCCGAGGCGGGGCGGGCTTCTCCTCGCGTACCTCGCCTCTGGAGTTGTCTTTGCCGCGCTGGCGGCCCTCAAGGGGCGTGAGGGAACATCATGGTCCATCACGGCTTGCGGTCTTGACGCGCTTACGGCTTTCCTGACGGTACTGGCGCTCTCTCAACTGGGTGCGGCGCGTTGGAGTGCACAGTTCCTGCTCATTCCGCTGCTGGGGCTCGGCGAGGGATTGGTTTTTCTACGCCCTGTGCTGGACGCGAGGTCCTGGGTAGGGCTCGGCATCCTGTCGGTCAGTGCGATACGGCTGCTTCTCATCGACGAAGATGAGTCTGGCGCACCGCCCATGATGCACCTCGGGTGACACGGGCGCGGGCATCCGGCCCTGTTGCGCCGTGGACCGGTTCTGTACACTCAGGCCATGGCAGCTTCCATGTACATAGTCGTGGAGGGTGAGGACCCGGGCTTCGATATCTATGTGAATGGGCGAGCTTTGGCCCGGCAAGAGGCTGCGGTAGAGCGCCTGGCGCATACGCTGGGCGTTCGGCCGCTGCTGGATTTCTTTTCGGCCGACGAGAACTCCATGGCGCTGTTGATTCAGGAAGGGGCCGGCAATCCAGAGCTTTTGAAGCGTCTGCCACCGCCCCAGTGGTACCGCCCGGAGGAGGGGCTGGCTACCGTTCGCGGACTGATTGAGGCTCTCGAACAGGAACCACGCCGGCTCGGTAAAGAGAGCGTGGTTGTTGTGAGTGAACTTCTGGAGTACCAACGCGTTCTGCAGAAGACGGCCGAGCGCAATCTGCGATGGCACCTTGCCTTCAGCTGGCGATGAACGGCGGTCATCCGGTCCAGGCTTGGCCAATAAAGAGAGGGGAGCCTACGGCTCCCCTCTTTCACTTCTGAGGATGGTTACTGGACGGTTTGAGAGGCTTCCAGGGCAGGCGTGCTCGGAGCAACCTGTGGGCCGGTGGGAGCGGGCGTAATTCCGGCTCCCAGGCCCAGTTTTATGAGAGCGCGTGAATCAGGGACGAACTTTGTCTGCCAGCCATTGTCGGACTGCAGTCGTTGCATGGCCGAGACGGAAGCCGAGTCCCAGCTGCCTGTGGGCTCGCCAGTGAGGTAACCGCGTTGGATCAGGGCCGACTGAATCGTGGAAGCGCGGTCAGAGGAGATGCCTGCGTAGGAGGAGTGCTCTGCGATGTGCCCTACGTGCGTCGTGTGTGCCGAGGTCGAACGCCGAACGATGGCGTGCGAGCTGCTGTGATGATGAGGCCGAACCGTCGCAAAGGCGGAGGGGCACAGAAGAATCAGAGTGGCTGCAAAGGGGAGGGCATGCAGACGACGTATCAAGTAAGGACCTCGTGCAGAGAAGTGGAACGGCTGTGCCAGCCGCACGATGTGGTTCAGGTTACTTCAGTGTGAATGGTGCCCACAAGTACCTGTGCTGCCAAAGGTGTACTGAAACGGGCACCAAAATGAAGAAAACGGTGCGCTCTCAGGGAGCGCACCGTCTTTCGTGCAGCGTGCTGGTTACTGAAGGGTTCCACCCAGCAAGGTTTCCCCACTGGCGGGGTTACGTGGATCACGGATGGCGAAGACGACGTCATCACCATTCTTCAGGCCGGAGACGATGGCACGGTAGTCCGCCTCGCTATTAACCGGTTTGCGGTTGATGGCAGTGATGACGGCTCCGGGCGCCAGGCCTATATCTTCCGCGAAGGAACCAGGACGGACGGCAGTGACAATAACGCCGCCATGGACACCCATCTTCGAGGCCTGGGCTGCAGGCACAGCCTGCTCGGTAATGCCAAGCTTGGTTTGCCCGGCATCGACTTGGTCAGGTGTGTCCTCGTCGTCACTCTTGCCCAGGTCAGCAGTGATCTTTGAGCGATCCACAATACCAACCTCGGCCGTCTGCGCTTTCCCATCCCGGAGATAACCCAGACGGACTGTGGATCCGGGTGCCTTTTCGGAGATGATGCCGACCAGTTCATCGCCATCCTTCACGGTCTTGCCGTCTACGGAGGTGATGATGTCTTTCGGCAGCAGGCCGGCCTTGGCGGCGGGTTGATTGGGCGTCACGGTAGAGATAAGGACGCCACCGCTTGCGAAGCCGTACACCCTGCCTACAGCAGAGTTCTGGGCAGCCTGGAACTGAATGCCGATCGAGCCACGCGTGACCTTGTGGGTCGGGCTGATCAGCTGGTTGTAGACCGTCAGCAGGATGTTCGAAGGAAGGGCAAAACCTACTCCTTCCGAGCCTGCGGCGCTGGTGTAGATCGCGGTGTTCATGCCGATCACTTCACCGGCCATGTCGACCAGCGGACCGCCGGAGTTGCCGGGGTTGATGGCTGCGTCCGTCTGGATGAATCGTTGGAACTGGTTGGCATCGCGTGCGCCTTCCGGACCCTGCTCCAGGTTTGAGCGGTTCACGGCGGACACGATACCGGCCGACACGGTCTTGGAGAGACCAAACGGGCTACCAATCGCCAGGACCCAGTCACCGACCTGCGCGCCGGTGGAGTTACCGAGCTTGATGGTGGGCAGCGGTTGTGCGCTTTCGATCTTGATGACCGCGATGTCGGTCGAAGGATCGACACCGATGACCTTGGCCGGACGGCCCTCATCGGTGGCGTTGTCGGGGTCGGTCGAAAGCTTCACGTAGATGTGATCCGCTTTGTCCACGACGTGGTTATTCGTGATGATGTACCCGCGTGGGTCAACGATGAAGCCGGATCCGAGCGCGCGACGCGTGCTTGCATCGGGCTGCCCGCCGCCGCTACCCCCGCCGCCGAAGAAGCGGTTGAAGAAGTCCTGCATGTCCCCACCGTCACCACCGCCACCCTCTCCGTCCGGGTTCGGAACGCCTCGGCGTCCACGGTGCGGATTGGCAGGGCTACCCTGTTTGGGGGTGGATTCAGTGTTGATGTTGACCACGGCAGGGCCAACCTGCTTGACGATAGTTGAGAAGCCATTGGAGAGCGTGACCGGCGAGGGCATGACCAGGGGGCGCGCATCGCTCGAGTTGACCGACTGGCCTTCTTTGCCGCTGACCTTGCCGGTGAGCATGGAGCCGGCCAGAACAAGAGCGGACAGTGCGCCCAGTGTGGTGAATGTGGTCGCGGGCGTGAGGCGGCGGCGAAGAGCCAGCCGCAGGTCGCCGTCGGATGTTTTGTTCAGAGCCATGAAAGTGTGAGTCCTCTTGCGCAAGTGGGTTGGCCGAAGATGCGACAGGGGAGAAGGCCCGGTAACGGCAGTCTGCCTCTCCCTCGAATCAATTAGTAGACGCAGATTGGGGCGAAAAGTCGCCACAACTTTCGTCACGGTTCAATGGGTAGGATACCGGCTTCGGAGAGTGCGGTTGGCCCGAGTTCCGCCAGCCCGATGCCCAAAAGGATGAATGTCGACCCTATCAACGCCCTCGGTCCAAGCCGTTCGCCAAAAAAGAGCAGGGAAGTCAGCCAGGCAAAGACGGGTTCCAAGGTCAGGATGAGGGCCGTGTGCGAGGCGGGCAGATACCCCTGCGCCCAACTCTGGATGGTGAACGCAGCCGCTGTTGCCAGCACGGCTGTCACCCCCAGGGCGACCACAACGAGCGGTGTCCAATGGAGTCGAGGGTACCCGTCGAGCGGAAGGAAAAGGACCATGGATGCTGTCGCAAAAACAATCTGCAGGGTACCGAGCACGCGAACCGGAACCACGCCCGCGCTCCGGGCCAGGACCAACAGATGGACGGCAAAGGCGGCTGCGCCGGCCAGGGTGAGCCACTCGCCGAGATGCATGCCGGAGAGCAGGGCAAAACCTGCGCCCGAATTGCTGGTCAGCAGGACAATACCGAAAAAGGCTACAAGCGCTCCAGCGTAGGCGAGGAAGTGCGGCCTGGGAGTTCCTGGGGTGCGGAGTCCGGGGATAAGACTCAGCAGAGGGACAAAGACCACCACCAGACCTGTAAGGAAGGCTGACTTGGAGGGCGTGGTCCGGGTAAGCCCCGTGGTCTGCAACTCATAGCCAAACGAAAGGCAGAGCCCTGCAAGGGCACATAGCGTGAGCTGCGACCGCGAGAGCGCACGGAGGCTCCTGCCGTTGATGGCGAGCAGCAGCAGGGAGGCGGTGGCCATCCGCAGCAGGTTGAAGAGCAGGGGGGAGACCTCGCGCAGCGCCGCCTTGACCAGCGGAAACGTGCTGCCCCACACGACCGCCACCGCGATAAGCAGCACGTGGGCGAGAAGACTTTTTCGCCGGTCGGAGGAGGGAGCCGTCGTCACTGCGGCCTGGCCGGCGCCGTCGCGGGAGCCGGCTGGGAGGAGGTCCGGGGCGCTTCGAAGCGCGTTACGCCGCCCACGACGGTTCGCAGCACCTGCGTGCTCAGCAGTGCCCGAGGGCTCACGATGGTGAGATCACGGTCCAGCACGACGAAGTCGGCCAGGTACCCAGGCTCCAGTCGGCCCTTCTGATCCTCCCGAAACTCGGCGAAGGCGGAGGCCTGGGTATAGGCATACAGGGCCTCGTTCAACGAGATGCGCTCCTGCGGTTGGAAGGTTTGGGTACCGGCCTCGTTCTGGCGCGTGACGGCGGCGTAGAGGCCACGAAACGGCGAGATGGACTCCACGGGATAGTCCGTTCCAAAGGCCAGGGTGACGCCGTGGTTCAGAAACGAGCGCCAGGCGTAGGCGCGGGTGGATCGATCGGGACCGAGACGCGCGCCGGCCCAGGCCATGTCGGTCAGCAGGTGGCTGGGCTGCATCGAGGCGATCACGCCCAGGCGTGCGAAGCGATCGAAGGCGCCCGGAGAGACGACCTGGGCGTGTTCGATACGGAAGCGTGGCTGCCCTTTCATGGTGCAGAGCTCGACGTGCTGGTCCTCGCAGGCTGAAGATCTGGTCGACACCGTCCAAACCGGCTCGGCTGCCTGAAAGGCATCGAGCGCCATGTCGTTGGCGCGGTCGCCGATGGCGTGGAAGCCAAGTTGAAAGCCTGCCTCGGCACGCTCTTTGGCCAATTCGTTCAGCCGGCCCGCCTCATAGCGCGGCAGGCCGGCATTTTCGGCGTCGTCGCTGTAAGGGGCGTTCAGGGCCGCGGTGCGGGAGCCCAGCGAGCCGTCCATGAAGGCCTTGAGCTGCGTGAGGTGCAGCAGGGGATCATTGGCGGCATGGCTGAGGCGTCGCTGCTTCAACACTGTCAGGGGCGTATCAAAGGCTAGCCACTCGGCGAAGCGAAGGGGCAGTTCTTTGCGGCGTTCCATATCTTCCAGGACGAGCCAGTCGTCCCAGTCGGAGAAGTCCTGGACGCTTGTTACGCCGTGCGCGAGAGCGTCGTCGATCGAGAGCTGCAGGGCGCGTTTGCGGGTGTCGGCGTCGGGTTTGGGGATGCGCGCCTGGAGCAGGGCCAGGGCAGGTGCCTCGCGGATAATGCCCGTGGCCTCGCCGTCGGGGCCGCGATCGATTTTGCCGCCTGCCGGGTCGGGCGTACCCGCGACGATGCCTGCTGCCTGCAGAGCGGCCGTATTCGCCACGCCGATGTGACCGTCGACACGAACCAGCAAGGCCGGGTGGCCAGCCGTGACGGCATCCAGGTCAGCGCGCGTGGGCAGCTTCCCCGAGGGCCACAGGGTGTGATCCCACCCGCCGCCCAGGATCCACTGGCCTGGCTTCGCAGTGGCTGCATAGGTGCGAATGCGGGTCTGCATTTCGCCGAGGCTTCTTGTCCCTACCAGATCCACAGTCAGTCGTTGTTGTCCCGCCAGCGCCATGTGCGTATGCGCATCGTTGAAGCCGGGCATGACAAAGGCGCCGCCGAGATCGACCACCGCTGAGTGGGCACCTTTGAGAGCCAGAATGGTCGCGTCGCTGCCCACGGCAAAGATGCGGCCATCCCGGATGGCGAGTGCCTGCACCCGAGCCGGCACAGGGTCTGTATCAGCAGGCCTGAGATGGGTTCCTGTGAGGATGTTCCCATGGACGAAGAGGGTGTCTGGCTGGGGGCTCTGCGCCGAGGCGGAGCGAGGGGGCGCAATTGCCAGAAGAAGCACGACAGAGTGCAGAGGGCTATACGAGCGCAGCCAATTACGGCGCCTTCCCTGGGTGATTCTGGTGTGGGTCACGCCACGAGTTTACCCGAGGGCAGAAGGCTCTTCGACGGCGACATCTCCCTGCGCGACCGTGGCGCAGGCGTCCAGGACAAGCAGCAGAACTCGGCGCAGTGCGAGCTCCCGCCCGGCAGGGTCGTACCACTCGGCCGTGGAGTGCAGACCGCCGCCGGTCCCGCCTGCTCCGATGGCAAGGGCGGGGATCCCCAGCGAGAGCGGAAGGTTGGCGTCGGTGGAGCCGATGCGGGTGTCTGTAGCAATGCCGAGATGGCGGTCCACCGCGCGGAGGCTGTCGTAGAGGGACGACTCGGGTGCGAGCGCCCCTACCGGGCGCGCTCCGATGCGCTCCACATGGAGCGCCAGCTTTTCCCCTTCCGGACTGCTCCGAGTCTCGGCCGCGATCTCTGCGGAAAGAAGTGCCAGCACGGAAACTTCCAGCCTGTCGAGCTCGCGCTCGGAGGTTGAGCGCAGATCCAGCTGGGCGACCGCGCTTTCCGGGATCGAGTTGACCGAGGTTCCGCCCTGCAGCGTGCCCACGTTGAGCACGGTACGAGGGTGGGACGGCAAGGGCAGGCGCGCGACGGCGAGCAGGGCGGCGCTGAGGGCCAAAATGGGGTTTGGCAGCCGAGCGTCCGCCCATGAGTGGCCCCCTGAGCCAGTAACCGTGACGCGCAGGCGACGGCTGCCAAGCGCACGGTCGACGACGAGGGCGTTGCCTGCACCCTCCAGCGCGATGGCGACTGCCGGGGTGACGTTAAAGGGCGGCTGCCCGAAGAGATGGCGCACGCCGCGCAGATCACCTTCGCCCTCCTCCCCCACGTTAGCGGCGAAGACAATGGGGCAGGCCGGTTGCTTGCCTGCGTATTGCAGGGCGGCCGCAATGGCCAGCAAGGCCGTAAGACCGGCCCCGTTATCGCACGCACCGGGGCACAGGATGCGCGATCCCTCCTCGCGGGGGATGCAGGGGATTGCCGGCGGAAACACGGTGTCCAGGTGGGCAGAGAGCAGCACCGCCCGGCCATCGTGGGCCCGACCTGCCGGCGAGGCAAAACCGACCGTGTTGCCTTCTGTGTCGACGTGTGGCTGATCGAGTCCCAGGTCGTGAAAACGATCGCAGAACCAGGCGGCGCGGAGATGTTCACGGAAGGGCGGCGCGGGGATCGCGAGGAACTCCAGCTGCCATCGGCGGAGCTGCAACTCGTGGAGGTGCAGCCAGTGGAACGCGCGGTGCACCCCGGCATCCGCAGCCAGACGTGCGATGCGGCGCGGGTCGAGCGGCGTCAAGGTGTGGTCTCCGCCAGGGTGAATGTCTGGTCGGGCACCAACGCCTCAGCGACGGTGGGGTAGAGGACCTCGACGAGATACAGGCCGCTTGCCGGTGCTGTCGGTCCGGCCTGCGCGCGGTCGCGGGAGGCGAGGATGCGGGGCATCTCCGCAACGGGCAGACTGCCGCGTCCCACGTCGACCATCGTTCCCACCAGGTTGCGGACCATGTGGTGCAAAAACCCGCTGCCCCGGACGCGAAAGACGAGCAGGCCGTCCGCCTGGCTCCAATCGGCGCTGTAGAGGGTCTTCACCGGATTGGGCTGTGATGCCTGGCGGCTCTCTTCGGGCATGGCTTCCGCAGCGACCGCGTCCGTAACCGGCCGGCTGCTGGCGGCCATGGCCGAGAAGTCATGGGTGCCTAAAAACAGCTGAGCGGCGGCCTGCATGGGCTCGAGGGCCAGCGGCCAGGGGCAGTCCCAGACGAAGGGTGCAAGAAACGGGGAGCAAATGCGATCCGCGATGCCCGTCGCCGTGCCTGCGCGAAACCGGCCCTCAAAGATGCGGTACTCATACAGCTTGCCGCGTGCCGAGTGACGTGCGTGAAACGTGTGCGGCACCGTCGCCACAGCCAGAACCCGGATGCCGGGGGGCAGCACGCGATTAAGCGCACGGTGCAGATTTGGGGCCGGCACGGGGGATTCGAGGGCGAAGGAGCAGACCTGTGCCAGGGCGTGCACCCCGGTGTCGGTGCGTCCGGCCCCTTGCGGCAGCACCTGCTCCCCGGTAATGCGGCGGAGGGCGTCCGCCAGGGTGCCCTGCACCGTGGGGAGGGCCGGCTGGATTTGCCACCCGTGGAAGCCGTGACCGGTGTAAGACATTGTGAGCTTCCAGTGGGTCATCGTGCCGTCGGGATCGTTCCAGGAGGGAGACTTTATTATTGCGCGCTAAAGTATGTCGTCGGAGCGCCGATAAGATAGCTGTACTACCCGGTAGGATGCGGCGAACCCCGAAACCTGGAACCTCCCAGGCTGGGAGGCCGTATCTGTTACCAAACCGCGAAGCAACCAAGGACTGACCGTGAGAGAGCAGGGTGGGGGAATGGCACAGGTACGCGCAGGGGCTTGCCTGGCGCTGATGATGTTGAGCATGGCGATACAGACGCAGGGAGTCATGGCGCAGACCGCGTTGCCGGCCCCGGCGGCGGCCCAAACTCCCGCCGCGCAGCAGGTGCCCAACACAACCCCCCAGGGTGTGGGACCGACGGCACCCGCTCCGCCACAGGCTGTGCAGAACGACACCACCGGCGTGCCCGGGCTGCCGCAGGCGCCCGCGCCCATCCTGACCGAGCCGCTGTACATGCGGCCCACGCCGGTGAACTACCTCAAGCCGAACCCGTTCTGGCCCAATCCGCTGGCCATCTACGAGCCCAAGAACTACCCGGAGACCCGGCTCAGCAACACGCCCCGGCTCGGCGATCTGCTGCGCGACGGCAAGATCTACCTCAGCCTGGCCGATGCCGTGACGCTGACCATGGAGAACAACTACGACATCGCGATTGCGCGAGTGAATCTGGACATTGCCGATACCGACATCCTGCGCGCAGAGGCAGGCCTGAACCTGCGCGGTGTGTCGACCGGGTTGATCACGAATACCCTTGGAGGATCTTCTTCCACGATCACAGGAGGCGGCGGTCCGGGAGGCACGACCTTCGCTACGGCGGCCAGCACCGGCGCGTCTGGCCTTGTACTCAGCACCAATGGCGGTGGACCCGCGCCCGAGATCTTCGACCCGGTGCTGACCGGCACGTTGCAGTACGAGCGGTCAACGACCCCCCAGACCGTGACGTTTCTTACCGGTACGAACTCGTTGCAGAACAACACAGCCACCTATAACTTTGGCTATCAGCAGGGCTTCTCGCCCGGCACGCTGCTCTCGGTGACGTTCAACAACGCACGGCAAACGACCAACAGTCTGAACAGCACCTATAACCCTTTGCTGCAGTCGACCCTGCGGGCGCAGGCGACGCAACACATCCTGCAGGGTTTTGGAACGTGGATCAATCGGCGCTTCATTATCCAGGCGAAGAACGATCGTCGCATCGCGGACTCCGCCTTCCGCCAGCAGGTTATCTACACCATCACGCAGGTGGAAAGTATTTACTGGTCCCTGGTCAGCGGCTATGAAGACGTCCAGGCCAAGACGCGGGCGCTGGATCAGTCGACCCAGCTTGCGGCTGACGATCGTCGCCAGGTAGAGATCGGCACGCTAGCGCCGCTGGATGTGGTCAATGCGGATTCACAGGTCGCCACGGACAAGCAGGCGCTGATCTCCGCGCAGAGCAACCTTGAATACCAGCAGCTGCTGATGAAGCAAGCTGTTGCGCGCAATCTGAATGACCCGCAGTTGGCCAACGCACCGGTGGAGCCCACCGACCGTGTGGGCCTGAACCGGCTGCCGGAGGAGGACGCCAAGCTCGAGGATCTCGTCAGCCAGGCCTACGCGAACAACCCGCAGGTGGAGCAGGCCGTGCTGGCCATGCAGAACAACAAGATCACGATCCGCGCCGAAAAGAACGGGCTGTTGCCGATCGTGGATGCCTACGGCTTCTACGGTGCTTCGTCGACGGGTGGACAGCAGAATCCGCTGCTCAATTGCGGCGGATTCACCTCCACCACCTTTGTCCCTTGCCCGCCGGGAACCTATCCCAGCACCGGATACGGTTCGGCACTGCAGAATCTGCTCAACAACAATGCCCCTGACTACGGCGTGGGAGTGAACATGACGATTCCCCTGCGCAATCGTGGCGCCCAGGCCGACCAGGTGCGTTCGCAGATGGAATACCGGCAGACGGAGATGCGGCTGCAGCAGATCTACACGCAGCTGCGCATCCAGATGGTGAACGCGCTCTATGCGTTGACCAATGACCGGGCCGGGGTGACCGCATCGCAGGCTGCGCGGGACTATGCAAACCAATCCTTTGAGGATGAGAACAAGAAGCTCCGTCTCGGCGCCTCCACCACGGCCAACGTACTGCAGCAGGGCCGGAATCTCGGCACCGCGGAAAATAATCTGAACTCCGCGCTGGGGGCCTATGCGCGCGACCGCTCGACCCTCGGTCAGATCCTGTCTAACACCCTGGATCGCTACGGTGTCAGCCTCGGCGATGCCGTGACCGGCAAGGTCGCGGGCCAGGTGCATGTGCCCGGGGTGGTGCCTCCGCCACCCGCACCCCCCACGCAGCGCTCGACGGCGCCCGGTTCACCTACTGGAGGCAAATAGGGGAATCGGACGTTTTCGCCGCGCATCACACGTAGCTGTATGAGCAAGGATCAAGAGAACCACCTGGCCCAGGCAGCGTCGGCGTACCTGCGGTCGGCGCGGCAGCAGCCAGTGGATTGGCATGAGTGGAGCGAGGAAGCCTTCGCGAAGGCGCAGCGCGAAGATAAGCCGGTGTTATTGGACATAGGTGCCGTCTGGTGTCACTGGTGCCATGTGATGGACCGCGAAAGCTACGAGAACGCCGAAACGGCGACCCTCATCAACGAGCTGTTTGTCGCCATCAAGGTAGACCGTGATGAGCGGCCTGATGTCGACACGCGCTACCAGGCGGCGGTCGCCGCCATCAGCGGGCAGGGTGGCTGGCCGTTGACGGCGTTTTTGACGCCTGAGGGCAAGCCGTACTTTGGCGGCACGTACTTTCCGCCTGAGGAGCGGTATGGCAGGCCGAGCTTTGCCCGCGTCCTGCGCAGCATGGCGGAAGCCTTCCGCTCACAGCGCTCTGACGTGGAAGAGTCCTCCGAGAGCGTGATGACGGCGATCGAGCAGAATGAGAGCTTCTCCGAGCGCGGCGGGGATCTCAACCAGGCATTACTGGATACGATTCTCAAGTCCATCCTTGAGCAATTCGACTCCCGCAACGGGGGCTTCGGATCGCAGCCGAAGTTCCCCCACGCCGCGGCGCTGGACTTGCTGACGGACGCGGCCGGCCGACCGGGGCCATTTGCAGCGCAGGCTCGCGAGGCGGTAACGGTCACGCTGGGACGCATGGCGGCTGGTGGGCTCCACGACCAGCTTGCCGGTGGATTTCACCGGTACTCGGTTGACGAGAACTGGATCGTGCCGCATTTCGAAAAGATGGCGTATGACAACAGCGAGCTGCTTGGGGTCTACACGCACGCCTTTCAAAGCTTCGTCGACCCTCGCTTTGCCCAAGTTGCCGCCAAAACGCTGGGCTGGATGGACACCTGGCTGAGCGACCGTGAGCGGGGCGGCTTCTATGCCGCGCAGGATGCGGACGACTCGCTGGACGATGACGGCGGCTATTTCACCTGGACCCGCGCCGAGGCCGAGGCGGCGCTCACCCCCGAAGAATTCGCCGTGGCTGAGCGTTACTACCCGCTGCGGGCCATAGGTCACATGCACGGTAACCCTGCCAAAAACGTCCTCCACGTCGTAGGGGATGTAGCAGGCATCGCCGCGGCACTGGGGATCATGGAGGTTGCTGCCAGCGATTTGTTGAGCGCAGCGCAAGACAAGCTCCTGGCCGCGCGGCTCGAACGCCGGACACCCTTCGTGGACAAGACGATCTATACCGGGTGGAATGGCCTATGTATCTCTGCCTACCTGACCGGGGGACGGGCCCTGGCGCTGCCGGAGGCGACGGCGTTTGCCCTGAAGTCGTTGGACCGTGTGTTGGCGGCTTCCTGGCAGCCTCTGTCGGGCCTCTCGCGCGTGGTTTCGTATGGCGAGACGGAAGCCGTCTCCCGTACTGTCCCGGCAATCCTGGACGATTATGCCTTTCTCGGTGTGGCCGCGCTTGACGCCTGGGAAGTGACCGGGGAACTGCGCTACTTCGACGTGGCCAGGCAGCTCGCGGACACGCTGCTGGCTCGCTTCTACGATGCAGCGGAGGGTGGTTTCTTCGACACCGCACAGGAAGGCGAGATGCCCAAATTGGGCGCACTGGCCGCCCGGCGCAAGCCGCTGCAGGACGCCCCCACGCCTGCCGGCAACGCCGTAGCGGCTACGCTGCTGCTTCGGCTACATGCCCTTACCGACAAAAACCTCTATCGACAGCGCGCGGAAGAGACCCTGGCCACCTTTGCAGGCGTCGCCCAGCATTTGGGGCTATATGGGGCGAGCTACGCGCAGGCCCTGCGCCGCCTGATCACGCCCCCGCTGCAGGTCTGCGTCCTCGGCGAGGATGCCCTGGCCGACGATCTCGCGGCTGCGGCGACCGCGCGGTATCTGCTGGGCAAGAGCGTCGTTCGGCTGCGGCGCGATCAGCTCCGTGAGCTTCCTCCCGCTCTCGCCGCAACCCTGCCGAATCTGCCGGGGCTCGATGGAGGGAGTGTCGCGGTCGTGTGCAGGGGATTCACCTGCCTGCCGCCTACGCGTGATCCCGAGGCACTGCTCGCCTTAATAGCTGGCGAGCGTGTAGCAGGGCGTTAGCCTGCCGGATTCGGCGCGGCGGTCGGGTCGGCTTTTTCCATCAGCAGCAGGTTGGCGCTTGCACCCAGCTCGATGTTTTCCTTGGCAAATGCCAGCAGGATGCGGCGGCGGAGCTCACGAAGAACGCCGTCGCGCTGGTTGGCGCGTACCCGCAGGTTCACCGGGTACGTCACCTCGCGGCCCGCGATTCTATCTACGCCCAGAACACTGGGGTCGCTAAGCACGACATCCTTGAAAGCGTCATCGGCCCGGATCTCTGCCGCGAGTTTTTGCAGCACCCCGATCACCCGGTCGGGGTTCTCACGCGAACTGACATTGACGGCAAGTGACGCCACGGAGAAGTCACGAGACAGGTTGGACACCGTGGCGATCTGGCTGTTGGGGACGATGTAGAGCGTGCCATCCCCGTCGCGCAGCTTGGTGCAGCGCAAGGTCAGGTCCTCGACCGTTCCTTGCAGGCCGGCGATCTTGACGACGTCGCCCACGCTGAACTGGTCCTCGATCAGGATCAGTACCCCGTTGAGCATGTCCTTGAACAGGGACTGCGCCCCAAAGCTGATGCCCAGGCCAATCACGCCGGCTGAGGCTATAAAGGGACCCAGCGGAACGCCGACAGCGCCGAGTATTTGCAGAAAGACGTAGAAGCCGATCAGGCCATAGGCGCTGGCGCGAACGATGCCCGCAACCGTGCGCAGCTGCGCAGCACGCCGTCCATTGCCAACCAGCGTATCGGCCCGGTGGCGCATGCGCTGGGTAAAGAAGAGAACCAGTCGTTGAGCGACAAAAGCGATCACCAGCGCCACGGCGATCTTGGGCAGGCCTACTTGCGCAAACTCAAGCAGATTGGTGTGCCAGCCGCGCTCGATGGATAGCAGGGAATGTTCTTCTTGTGGCACAACGGCTTGCAGGGGCATGATGTAGGTGTCCTGGGAGTATTCCGCTCAGGATAGCGAACGCAACGGACTCCGCGCACCGGCGGACCGTCGCGGGAGGTATTGTGATGGGCCAGCAAGCGCTTCCACTCCGAACGTCAGCAACCCCTGGCCGCATCCTTGCCGGGCTGTCGGCGGGGCTGCTGTTTTGTTCTTTCTCCCTCGGGGTAGGACAGGTTCCCTCGGCGGCGGACCCCACCCCGCCACAGACGGGACTGGGCAGTCACCGGTCGGAGATGGGCCGGGATCCCACCGAGCCGTCGAACCCATTCGGGCCAGCCAACGCCGCGCGCATGCAAAAGATGCGTGAAGAAGAGCGCCATAAGAAGCTGGTCGCGGACACGGCAAGGCTGGTCGCCCTTACCGGTGAGCTAAAGGCCGAGGTGGACAAGGCAACCAAGGATGAATTGTCTCTGGACGTGATTCGCAAAGCGGCAGAGATCGAAAAACTTGCCCGGGACGTCAAGGAGCGGATGAAGGGTTGAAGCTGGCTGCTCACAGTGTGAGCAAAACGCTCCCTCCGGACGCGTACAATCTTCTGGTAATTCACCGGGGAGGATCACGCCGGGTGCCAGCGAAGAGGCGAGTGGAAAACAGGGGTATGGAAGGCGTGACATTGACGGTACGCGACACTCCCCCCGGGCCGGTGAACAAGGGCGGTCTGGGCGACGAACAGCTGTTGAAGTTTTATCGCCTGATGTTGCTTTCCCGGCGCGTCGACGATCGCGAAATTCTGCTGAAGCGGCAGCAAAAGATCTTCTTTCAGATTTCCTGCGCAGGCCATGAAGCGTTGCTGGTGGCGGCCGGCATGGCCCTGAAGCCGAGCTACGACTGGTTCTTCCCCTACTACCGCGACCGGGCGATCTGCCTCGCGCTGGGCAACACCGCCGAGGAGCAGCTACTGCAGGCCGTGGGCGCAGCATCGGATCCCGCCTCCGGGGGGCGGCAGATGCCGTCACACTGGACCAGCAAGCGGCTGAACATTGTTTCGCCTTCGTCCTCGACAGCAACGCAATGTCTCCATGCGGTGGGTTGCGCGGAGGCGGGACGTTACTTCAGCCGGCATCCCGAAGCTGCAGCCAAACCCGCCGCCGAAGGCAAGCCGGACTACCGGCAATTCAAGGATGTGCACTTCGAGGCCGATGAAGTGGTGTACGTGTCCATCGGCGAGGGCTCCACCAGCCAGGGCGAGTTCTGGGAGTCACTCAACACGGCCTCCAACCTGAAGCTGCCGGTGCTGTACGTGGTTGAGGACAATGGCTACGCCATTTCAACCCCCGTGGAGGCTAATACGCCAGGCGGCAACATCTCCACGCTGGTAGCGAACTTTCCGAACTTCCATTTCGCCGAGGTAGACGGAACAGACGCCGTGGCCAGCTATGAAGCTATGGCGCGGGCGGTGGCCTATTGCCGGTCGGGGCAGGGACCGGCCCTGGTGCACGGGCACGTCGTCCGGCCGTATTCACACTCGCTCAGTGACGATGAGACGCACTATCGGGCTGCGGAGGAGTTGGAGGCCGACGCTCTGCGGGACCCGATCTCCCGCATGCGCGCCTGGCTGGTCGGCAACGGCATTGCTGACGACGAGCATATTCGGGAGATCGAGAGAGGTGTCGAGATTGAGGTGCAGCGCGCCAGTGACCGCGCTCTCGAAGCCGCGCCGCCAACCATCCCGAGCATTCTGAAGCACGTGTACTCCGAAGATCTGCGGCCGGGCGACCCGGTGTTTGCGTCGGAGCCAACGGCCGCCGGCCCAGCGGACACTGACCGGACCATGCTGGACGGCATCAACGCCTGCCTGCGCGACGAGATGCGCCGTGACGAACGGGTGGTGGTCTTTGGCGAAGATGTTGCCGACATGACCCGCGATCGTGATCTGCGCTCCGGCAAGCTCAAGGGCAAAGGTGGCGTCTTCAAGGTAACGGCCGGGCTGCAGAAGGAGTTCGGCGGCGATCGCGTGTGGAACTCGCCCCTGGCGGAGGCCAACATCACAGGCCGGGCCATTGGCATGGCCGTGCGTGGCTTGAAGCCCGTAGTAGAAATTCAATTCTTTGATTACATCTGGCCCGCTATGCACCAGATGCGCAACGAGTTAGCGGTCATGCGGTGGCGCTCAGATGGCACCTTCAGCTGCCCGCTGGTGATGCGTGTGCCCATCGGCGGCTACCTTACGGGCGGCTCGATCTACCACTCGCAATCAGGCGAAAGCATCTTCACCCACACCCCCGGCGTGCGCATCGTAATGCCCTCGAACACGCTGGACGCTGTAGGGCTTCTGCGGACGGCCATCCGCTGCGACGACCCCGTGCTTTTTCTGGAGCACAAGAACCTGTACCGCGCCACCTACGGCCGGGCACCCTATCCCGGGCCGGAGTACACCGTTCCCTTCGGGAAGGCGCGTCTGGTACGGCCTGGAAAAGACATCTCGGTCATCACCTATGGAGCGGTGGTGCCCCGCGCGCTGCAGGCCGCGCAGCGGATGCAACGCGAGCATGGGATCGACGTCGAGGTCCTGGATCTTCGTAGCCTCGCGCCTTTCGACTGGGAAGCCATCGTGGCTACAGTGCGCAAAACAAGCAAGGTGCTGATTGCGCATGAGGACATGCTGAGCTGGGGCTACGGCGCGGAATTGGCCGCGCGCATTGGCGATGAGCTCTTCCACGACCTCGATGCGCCCGTGCGCCGGGTGGCGGGTATGGACACCTTTGTCGCCTATCAACCCATCCTTGAGGACGCCATTCTGCCCCAGGCCGACCGCATTTTCGATGCGATGGCGGAACTGGCTGCGTTCTAGGACGCAACCTCGACGGGCTGTCCGGGTTAGGAAAAGGTAGCGGCGTAAGAGCCGCGTCTCTTCCCGAGGTCGCCATGCCAAACTGCCGAACTCACCCGCAATGGCCAGCCCAGTGCCGTCAGATCGTGACGGCGGCGCTTTCCGGCGTGCTCTGTGCCGGTTTTGTGTTTCCGGTCAACATGGTGGCCGCCGAGTCACACGCTACACCGCTGGCGAAGACAGCGAAGACCTACCCACGCAAGCATGTCCCGGCGGCTCACCTCACGCCCGAGCAGAAGGCGCTCCACGCGCTGAACCGGTTCAGCTTTGGGCCGCGCCCGGGCGAGCTGGCCGAGGTGGAGGCAACCGGCGTCGACGCCTGGTTTGAGCGGCAGCTTCACCCCGAAAGCCTTCCGGATGACGCCCTGGCGCTGCGGCTCGCGCAGTACCCAGCCATGCAGCTGCCGCAGGATCAGCTGGTCGCCCGTTTTCCCACGCCTGGCATGCTGCGCCGCTACAGCCGTGGCGGCCTGGAGGCCCCGGCAGATCCGGTGGAGCATGCCATCTACGCCGAAGGAGCCTATCGTTACCAGGAAAAGGCTGAGGCCAAGCAGGTGGCTGGACAGGTTGTCCTCGGCAAAGAGGCTGTACCGGCAGGATCTCCAGCGCCTATTACCCGTGTGAAAGCCGGAGCGGCTGTTGTTCCAAGTGCGACGCCGGAACGGGAAGCTCACGAGACCGAGGCCAGTTCCAGAGACGCCCTCTTCGCCATGCCGGCGGGGATACGACTCGAGCGTCTGGCGGCGATGACCCCTGAGCAGATCGACAGCTTCCAGGCGTCTCTGAAAGGGCCGGACCAGGCTCGGCTCGTCGCTGGCCTCAGCCCCGGCCAGGCTGAGCAGGTAGCCGCCCTGCGCTCCCCGGAGCGGCTGATCGATGCGGAGGTAACGGGCACCCGCCTGCTCCGCGACGTCTACTCGCAGCGGCAGCTACAGGCGGTGATGACGGATTTCTGGCTGAATCACTTCAGCATCTACCTGCGCAAGAATCAAAACGAGCCATACCTGCTGCCTGCCTACGAACGCGGGGCAATCCTGCCGCACGCGCTGGGCCGGTTTGAGGACCTGCTGGTCGCTACGGCGGAGAGCCCCGCCATGCTGGTGTACCTGGACAACTGGGAGAGCCTGGGGCCGAACTCCAAAGCTGCCGGCCGTGCGACGAACGCGAACCGGCCCGGTCAGCCAGGCAAAGCCGCGGCGAAGGCGCTGAAAGGCATCAACGAAAACTATGCTCGCGAGCTCATGGAACTGCACACGCTGGGCGTGAAGGGCGGGTACACGCAGGCCGACGTCATCGAGGTTGCCCGCTGCTTT
This sequence comes from uncultured Acidobacteriaceae bacterium, assembly GCA_964247615.1. Taxonomy (GTDB): domain Bacteria; phylum Acidobacteriota; class Terriglobia; order Terriglobales; family Acidobacteriaceae; genus Granulicella. The sequence goes on along the minus strand of CAXTVC010000010.1, from coordinate 7,110 downwards.
ACCGGCTGGACGATCGATCGGCCCGACGACGGAGGCACATTTCAGTTCAACGCCAACCGGCATGAGCCAGGGTCCAAGGTCGTTCTTGGTCATGTGATCCCGGAGGGCGGGATGAACGAGGGCCTCGCGGTGCTGCACCTTCTCGCCACCAGTCCCGCGACGGCACACTTCGTCTCGCAGAAGATGGCGGAGCGCTTCGTCAGCGACGCGCCACCGCCTGCGCTGGTCAATCGCATGGCCGCCACCTTTTTGAAGACGGATGGCGATATCGCCGCTGTGCTGACCACGCTGTTCCACGCCCCGGAGTTCTGGTCGCCTGACGCCTATCGGGCCAAGGTGAAGACGCCCCTGGAGTACGTCGTATCGGCGTTGCGATCCACGAATTCCGAGGTCGTAAATCCCGCCCCGCTGGTGCAGTCGATGGACCGCCTGGGCATGCCGCTGTACGGCATGCAGACACCAAACGGCTACTCCTGGCAGGCAGCCAGCTGGGTCAGCAGCAACGCCCTGCTGACGAGGATGAACTTCGCGCTGGTCCTGAGCGGCAATCGCCTGGGAGGGACGAAGCTTTCCTGGCCGGAGCTCCTCGGGAGTGACGTACAGGCGACGTCGGTTCCGACTGAAGGGACGGAGGACCGTCTCGAGCTGGCCCTGCTGGGACAACCTGCCGCGCCCCAGACCCGCGCGGCCGCCCTGGTCGCGGCGAGCACCCCCGGCATCCAGGTCCAGGCCGAACAGAGCTTCCGGGGAACACCCGCTCTGTCAAGGCAGGGCAACGCACCGGCAACCAGCGCCGGGACGATGATGCAAATCAAGACCGGGCGTAGACCGACGGTGGGTACTGCCCCGGAGACACCCCTGGCCACGACGGCTGGCCTGCTGCTGGGCTCACCGGACTTTCAGCGCCGCTAGTTTGGCAAGCGGCACCAAGACAAGAAGCGACACCAGGGAGCACGTGGAAAGGGAAGCATGGCGAATAAGACGATCTACACCGATGCGAGCGGCTGGGGATGCGATATGCACGGCCGTGATGTGTCCCGGCGCAACGGCGTCACGCGGCGTGGCTTCCTGAAGAACGGCGCGCTCGCCTTGGTTGGAACGTCGGTCATTCCAGCCTTTTTGACCCGCTCCGTCTACGCCCAGATGGATACGGCTGCGGCGAACGGCAAGAAGCTCATCGTCATCTTTCAACGCGGCGCGTGTGACGGCCTGAACGTGGTGGTGCCCTATGCTGAACCGAATTACTACGCCATGCGGCCCACCATCGGGATCCAGGAGAAGGACGTCCTCGACCTGAACGGCTTCTTCGGGCTGCATCCTGCGATGGCCTCCCTGAAGCCATTGTGGGACGCCAAACACCTGGCTGCCATCCACGCCGTGGGCTCGCCCGATCCGACGCGCTCGCACTTTGACGCACAGGATTACATGGAGTCCGGAACGCCAGGGGTCAAGGCCACCACCGACGGCTGGCTGAACCGCGCGCTGGCCGCCGAGCCCACCCGGGGGAAGGCCTCCCCCTTCCGTGCCGTGGCCCTGGGCAGCCAGGTACCGCGCACCCTGCAGGGCCCGGTACCGGCGGTGTCTGTCGCCAACGTGCAGGACTTCACGGTGGGCAGCCGCGGGGCGGAGCCCTCCCCCGTAGCCAACGCATTTCAGGCCATGTACGACGGCAGCACTGACGCGGTACTACACGGGACCGGGCAGGAGACCTTTGAGGCTGTTCGCATGCTGAAGGCCGCGGATCCGGCGAAATACAAGCCAGCGGCCGGTGTGAACTACCCGAACACGCCTTTCGGCAACAGCATGAAGCAGATCGCGCAGCTACTCAAGGCGAATCTGGGCGTGGAAGCCGCTTTCGCCGACGTGGGCGGCTGGGATACTCACCAGAACCAGGGCGGCGCCACGGGTCAACTCGCTAACCGGCTACGTGAGTTTGCCGACAGCCTCGCAGCCTTTTGGCGGGACATGGGTGATGGCGCGGAGCAGATCACGCTCGTGACCATGTCGGAGTTCGGCCGGACCGCACACCAGAACGGCACTGGCGGCACTGACCATGGCCACGCCAACGTGATGTTCGTTCTGGGCGGATCTGTAAAGGGCGGACAGGTCTATGGTCGCTGGCCGGGCTTGGGGAACGAGCAGCTGAATGAAGGTCGGGACCTCACGGTAACTACAGATTTCCGTAGCATCCTCGCCGAGGCGACCCAGCACTGCCTGGGAACGGGACAGGTTTCCTCCATCTTTCCAGCTTCAGGATTGAGTCAGACGTCGTTTCTGCACTATCTGTGAGGCGTAACTGGCCTCCCACCTCTGTGGGATGGCCTACATCCTGAATTTGGTAGAAGATCTCACCAACGTTGTGGAAAACAGAAGGACCTTTTCTCCTCAACTGCGTCTGTACAGGTGTAGTTTGCATCCGCCGGGCCAGCACTTCCCTCGGTACCCGGCATCACCCATCCGCAGCACCCCTCCCCACCCCCCATCCAGGCTCCTGCACACTCGGGGCCTCACGCCACTCCAGGGCCCCCGGAATATCGGGGGCCTTCGCGCCTTTTCGACCAGCTAGTTAGTGGGAAGGTAAGAGCGCAGGTACAGATGAACCTGTGTAGGTATCGAGGAAGCGCCTGATGGCGGCAGTGATGGCCCCAAGGCCAGCGTCCGGGGCAAGTTCGGTGGTCAGCTTCGGTTCGCCGGCACGCAGGGCAAACTCCGGTGGGGCACCCTTCGTAAAGCTGATCAGCAGCTTGGGGGTGCGCAGGGTATGCAGAGGATCGGCCAACGGAAACCGCTCATGAAAGAGGAGCGAGATCGGCACGACGCGGGAGCGCTGATCGGCCTGTACCCGCGAGGCCGTGTCCCCATCTGCATCGAGAAGAATAAGGCCAGCGATCCCGGGATGTTGTCGGCATAACTCGGTGGCAAGCGACGCCCCAAGGCCGTTACCGAACGCCAGGGTGCGTGCGAGCGGAACCTTTTTTGTTTCGGTAAGAAAACGCAGGGCATCCCGGGCGTCCTCACCCATGAGGCGCTGCGTGGGATGCCGGCCTTCACTCAAGCCGTAGCCGCGGTAATCGAAGAGCAGCACGTTCAGACGGGCGTCGTGCAGGGCCTTGGCAAAGGGCAGTGCATCGCTCATGGAGCCGTTCTGGCCGTGCAGGAGGAGAACGGTCGGATCGGACGGCAGATCCGCCGGGATCCACCATCCGGTGAGCTGCGGTTTGCCGGCGATGTCATCCCCGAACCGCACGTTCTCAAATGCCAACTGCTGCGACGCGGGTGTTTGCGCGACTGTACGCGACGGGTGCAGTACAAACTCCCACTGCGTGCTGTAGAAGAAAAGGCAGAGCGTGATGTACGCGCAAAGCAGTCCAACAGCAAAGACCGCAGCAACAGCTTTGAGCATCCAGAGAGGTTCAACGACCTCGGGCTGGTCGGCTTGCGGAGTACGGGGGCGGGCTGGACGGGCTGGTCGGGCGGGGGGCAAAGAGCACGATCCTCCCCTCGCATCTTACGTGCAGGGGAAGGGGAACACGCATGGCGCAGTGGGTTAGGCTTTGCGGCGCGCAGGAAGCGCCGAAAGACGGTGAGGTGACCGAGGTAGAGGCCGGTGGAACGCAGGTTTGCCTGGCTAATATCGGCGGAACCCTGCATGCGATGGACAATCTGTGTCCGCATCGACAGGGTCCCCTGGGGCAGGGATGGGTAGAAGGGCAGGCGGTGATCTGCCCCTGGCACGCGTGGGCGTTTGACGTGCACACAGGCGTTGCAGCGGAGCCGGAGCGCGCGCAGGTGAAAGTCTTCCCAATTCGGAACGAGAGGGACGAGATCCTCGTGGACCTGTCCTGATTCCTCCTCCCTCTAAAGATTCTTTGTGGCCGGACAAACTTTTTGGGCCGAAGGGCTTCTCACATGGTGTCGAGCGCTGACAGCAGGTGATCAGTACGACAGGAGATTTCTAGGATGACAATCAAACGGGCGTTGCTCTCGATCTTTGGTCTGGCGGTCCTTTTCGGGACGATGAATTCGGCAGAGGCGCAGTATCACCACCGGCATCACCGCCACCACCATCACCGTCCCTACAACCGCTAGGGTCGACGGAAATCTAAACAAAGCCCGGCGATTGCCGGGCTTTGTGCTGCAGCACGGTATCTCCGGGCGGGTGACTGTTAAACTTGATCGATTGCCTTGAAAGGGGAGAGATCATGCAGGCTATGCTCGCCCTGGAAGACGGGCGTGTGTTTCGAGGACGCAGTTTTGGCGCACCAGTAGAGCGGGTGGGCGAGGTTGTCTTCAACACATCGCTGACGGGTTACCAGGAGATCTTCACGGATCCATCCTATGCAGGACAGATCGTTGTTTTAACCAATCCCCAAATCGGGAATTACGGCACGTCGCCCTCGGATGCAGAGTCTGCACGACCTTATATCGAAGGTCTGATCGTCCGGGAGTTCTCCCCCATCAGCTCGAACTGGCGCTCCACGGAGGTCACCGATGAGTACCTGGAGCGCAACGGCATTCCGGTGGTCGCCGACGTCGACACCCGCGCGATCGTGCGGCATCTGCGCGCCAATGGCGTTATGCGGGGCTGCCTGTCGACCGATGTAGCTGATCCCGAGGCACTGGTCGCCAAGGCGCGCGCCCATCGCACCATGGAGGGCACTGATCTCGCGAGCGTCGTGAGCACGAAGCAAACCTACGAGTGGACATCTGCTGACGAGCGCAACGGGACCGGGGATAAGCTGCTGCCGCTCGACAATGCGACGGCCGGGGAGCCGATGCACGTGGTCGCATACGACTTCGGCATCAAGCGAAACATCCTGCGCATGTTGACGCGGGAGAACTGCCGCGTCACAGTAGTGCCCGCAAAGACGCCCGCTTCTGAGGTGCTCGCGCTGCAACCGGACGGCGTTTTCTTCTCCAACGGCCCTGGTGATCCGGAGCCGCTCGACTACGCGCAGGACACCATTCGCGAGCTGCAGGGCAAGACGCCCCTGTTCGGGATTTGCCTGGGGCATCAGCTGTTTGGCCTGGCACTGGGCGGCAAGACGTACAAGCTCAAGTTCGGGCACCATGGCGGCAACCATCCGATCAAGAACCTGGAAACGGGCAAGGTCGAGATCACGGCCCAGAACCACAACTTTAACGTGGACCCCGAGAGCCTGCCCCACGACGTCGCGGTAACGCACGTAAACCTAAACGACAACACGCTCGCCGGCCTGAAGCATAAAAGCGATCCGATGTTCAGCGTGCAATATCACCCGGAGGCAAGCCCCGGTCCGCATGATTCGCATTATCTCTTTCGGGATTTCCGCAAGATGATGGAGGAGTGGAAGAAGTAATGCCACGCAGGAACGACATCTCTAAGATCCTTGTAATTGGCTCCGGGCCGATTGTGATTGGCCAGTCGGCCGAGTTCGACTATTCCGGCACGCAGGCCTGCAAGGCGCTCAAGGCCGAGGGCTATGAGGTTGTGTTGGTGAACTCCAACCCGGCGTCCATCATGACGGACCCGGAGATCGCCGATCGCACCTATATCGAGCCGCTGACTGAAGCCTTTGTTGAGGCCATTTTGCGCGCCGAGCTGGAGCGCATGCCCCCGGGCAGCGGCAAATTCGCCGTGCTGCCGACGGTTGGTGGCCAGACGGCACTGAACCTTGCTGTTGAACTCGCCGACAAGGGCATTCTCGATCAGATGGGCATTGAGCTCATCGGCGCCAAGCTGGAGGCCATCAAGAAGGCCGAAGATCGTCTGCTTTTTAAAGACGCGATGAAGAAGATTGGGCTCGACATGCCCCGGTCGATGCTGGTCAACAACATCCGTGACGGACTGGAGTTCGCGGTCAAGCTGGGCTTCCCGGTGGTAATTCGTCCCAGCTTTACGCTGGGCGGCTCTGGCGGCGGTATTGCCTATAACCGCGAAGAGCTCATGGAGATCCTCTCGCGTGGCATCGACCTCTCGCCCGTGCATGAGTGCCTGCTCGAAGAGTCGGTGCTGGGCTGGAAGGAATACGAGCTTGAGGTCGTGCGCGATCTCAACGACAACGTCGTCATCATCTGTTCGATCGAAAATTTCGATCCCATGGGCGTGCACACCGGTGACTCCATCACCGTGGCCCCTGCACAAACGCTCAGTGACCGCGAGTACCAGCGCATGCGCGATGCAGCCATCGCTGTCATTCGCGAGATCGGTGTCGAGACCGGCGGCTCCAACGTGCAGTTCGCCGTGGATCCGCAAACCGGTCGCATGACAGTTATCGAAATGAATCCGCGCGTGTCGCGCTCGTCGGCACTGGCCTCCAAGGCCACCGGCTTTCCGATTGCGAAAATCGCGGCGCGGCTCGCTGTCGGCTACACGCTCGACGAGTTGCAGAACGACATCACCAAGGCCACACCGGCGTGCTTTGAGCCGACTATTGACTACGTGGTCGTTAAGATCCCCAAGTGGCAGTTTGAGAAGTTTCCCGGGGCCAACGAGACGCTTGGGCCGCAGATGAAGTCCGTCGGCGAAGTTATGGCCATCGGTCGCACCTTCAAGGAAGCGATGATGAAGGCCATCCGGTCGCTGGAGACTGGCAAAAAAGTGGGCGCGGACAACATTGACCCACGCCGCCAGACACAGCGCCTGGTCACGCCGCATCCGGAGCGCCTTAACTATCTGCGCTACGCGTTCGAGCACGGCATGTCCGTCCGTGAGGCCGCGCGCCTCACCGGCATGGACCCATGGTTCCTGCACCAAATGAAGCTCATCGCGGACGAGCAGAACGTAATCGGCGAGCGCGGTCTGGAGGCCATGGACGGCTTCGATCTGCAGATCGCTAAGCGCATGGGCTTGTCCGACGAACGGCTCGCCTCCATCTTCGGTCTCGACGGCAAGACCGGTGCTGACCATGTGCGCGCAACCCGCGAGAAGCTCGGCGTCAAGCCGGTCTTCAAGCTCGTCGACACTTGCGCGGCGGAGTTTGAAAGCTTCACGCCCTACCTCTACTCCTGCTACGACGAAGAGGACGAGGCGGCGCCGACGACCCGCAAGAAGGTGATCATCCTTGGCTCCGGTCCGAATCGCATTGGGCAGGGCATTGAGTTCGACTACTGCTGCTGCCATGCGGCCTT
>CAXTVC010000009.1:57113-62461 GCA_964247615.1 uncultured Acidobacteriaceae bacterium | reverse complement strand
GACTCGGACAAGCCTTCCACGGCGAACTTGGTCGCGTGGTAGTAGCCGGTGGACGCAAAGCTCATCAGGCCACCGATGGACGAGAAGTTCACGATGTGACCCGCGCGCCGTTTGCGCATGCCGGGCAGCACGGCGTTGGTGAGCGCGACGAGGCCGAAGAAATTCGTCTCAAAAATCTGTCGGATCTGCTCTTCTTCGCCTTCTTCAACCGCGGCGAGGTAGCCGTAACCGGCGTTGTTGACGAGCACATCAATCTGTCCAAAATGCGTCTCGGCCTGGCCTACGGCTTCGGCAATCTGGTCGGGCTTATTGATGTCCAATGCCACCGCGAACGCGTTGGTATGGCCGTCGACGATGTCGACCACCTGCTCAACTTTGCGCGCTGTGACGACCGCGCGCCAGCCACGGGCAATGATGAGCTTTGCGAGTTCCCTGCCGAAACCTGTGGAGCAGCCCGTGATGAACCATACGGGAGTATTTTCTTGCGACATGCGATGCCTCCGGTGGATTGGATGCAAAGCAAAAGCAGATCCCTACGGGATGACAAAGGGGAGTGAGTAAGGGAAGTTTATACGCCTTTTTTGCGGGGTTCCCAGATGAACTTGTGGATCTGCAGGCTGAGGCGCGCGGGAAGCGCGTCGGCCATCATCCATTCGACGAGCACCCGTGGGTCGAGAGCCATGTTCTCGGCGCTGCGAACGTCGCTTGCAGCCTTGTGAAAGGCCGGCGAGAGCAGGATGTGACCGCATCTAGCAGCGAGGTCGTGGGTATTGATGAAGTCGCGGGCGAAGTCGTAGTCCGAGCGGTCCAGCAGAACGAATTTAACCTCATCGCGCTGCGTGAGGGCGTCGAGGTTTTCGGTGCGGAAGGTGTGGCCCATACCGGAGCCTGGGCACTTCACGTCGACGATTTTGTGCACGGCCTTGGGTATGTCGGCGAGCGGGCGTTCACCGCTGGTCTCAATCATGAGTTCGTAACCCTGGTCGAGCAGGCCTTGCATGAGGGGAAGGAGTTCACGGGCCTGGAGCATGGGTTCTCCGCCGGTGAACTCGATGAGCTTGCAGGGCTGCAGGGCTTCAATCTGAGCGAGGATCTCATCGTTGGTGAAGGGCGCGCCGCCGGTAAAGGTGTACTCGGAGTCGCACCAGGAGCAGCGCAGATTGCAGCCGGCGAGCCGCACGAAGATGCAAGGCACACCCGCAAAGGAACTCTCGCCCTGCACGGATTTGTAGAGCTCGATGAGGCGGAGGGAGCGTGCGGGGACGGCTTCCTGCGGCTGGGGTGTGACGTGGAGGTCTTCGGGTTGGGAGAGGATGTCGAACATGGGTGTTGGGGTGAAGCAAATGCCCTTTGGGATGACATGAAGAGAGGGCGGCGCGGAAAGAGAGCTGGAACGGCGAAGCGGCTTATTCGTAGTAGCGGGCGAAGCTGGTGTCAGTTTCGTAGACGGTGCAGTCCTTTACGCGGACACGGCTCTGCGTCAAGCTTTTGACCTCATCGGAGGTCTTGTCGAAGAAGTATTTCGCGAGGTTTTCTGCGGAAGGGTTCAGGGTGGTGAAGGGCTGCAGGTCGTTGATCATCTGATGATCCAGGTACTCGACTGTGGGCTTGAGCACCTGCTTGAGCAGCTTGAAGTCGAGCAGCAGGCCATTGGGCTCGAGTTGCTCGCCCACCAGCGTTACGAGGACACGGTAGTTGTGGCCATGCGGGTTCTCGCATTTGCCGTGGTAGTCCCGCAGGTAATGCCCGGACGAAAATCCAGCCTGCACTGTGATTTCAAACATGCCGCTCGCGCTCCAGGGACGCACGAAAGCGCCCATCTGTCATTCTAGCGAACCCAGGAGGCCGCCTACTCCGCTTCGCGCCGCCGCTTGCGTTCTACCTGGCGGTTGGCCTCAGCCCGACGCTCAGCCTGGCCGAAGAGGGTGGACAGAATGCCCGCTAATCCGATGATGAGCGCGACGGCAAACAGCGCGATGCCGGTGGTGCGCCAGAGTAGCGCATCGCCCGGAGACCCGGGCTGGCCGGCGATATTGGTGAAGCTGACGACGATGGATAGCAGCGCGAGACCGCCGAGCGTCGAAGCCAGAATGAAGAGGTTGCGTCCCATGGTTTCCTGAATCGAGGATACGCGGGCCTAACGTTGCCCCGCGTGCTGGTGTTTGTGGGCTAGCCGATTAACTCTCGAGCTCGGCTGCAATGGTGTAGTCCTGCGAGCCGGGGTCCCAGCGGATGGTGAGCACGTTGGGCTTGCAGCAGACCTCGCAATCCTCTACGTATTCCTGGCGGGAGCCGCCCGATTCATCGACGGTGGTTTCCACCCACTCAAAACAACCTGCGCATTGAAAGTTTGCAGCGTACATGGTGGGTATTGGATGTTTGCTGGCGGGCGGGGCTGCACGGAGCTCAGGCCTGTTCGAAGAAGGCTTCGACGTCGGCAATTTCGGTGGTGCGGCGGTACGCGGGGAGCGAATCGAGGAAGATGGCGCCGTAGCGGGTGGTGCGGATGCGGGGATCGAGCAGCATGAGGACGCCGCGGTCGTTCAGCGAGCGGATAAGGCGGCCGAAGCCCTGTTTGAGGGTGAGGACGGCCTGGGGAATCTGGAGGTCGTTGAAGGCGTTGCCGCCAGCGGCGGCGATGGCGTCGGTGCGCGCCTTGGTGATGGGGTCGGTAGGGACGGCAAAGGGGAGGCGGTCGATGATGACGCAGCTGAGCTGCTCGCCCTGCACGTCGATGCCCTGCCAGAAGCTGCCGGTACCGAAGAGGACGGCATTGGGCGTGTTGCGGAATTGCTCGAGCAGGACGTGGCGGGGAGCGGAGCCCTGCAGCAGGAGCGGGTAGGGCAGCTCGCACAGGAGGCGGTCGTGCAGTTCGCGCATAGCGGCGTAGCTGGTGAACAGGCAGAAGGCGCGGCCGCGGGTGATCTCGAGCACGCGACGGATCTTTTCCGTGGCCTGCAGGATGAAGTCAGGCTGGCGTGGGTCCGGCATGGTGGGCGGGAGATAGAGGAGGGCCTGCTTCGCATAATCGAAGTGGCTGGGCACCACAAGCTCTTTGGGGAACGGGACGCCGAGGCGTTTTTGCAGGTGACCAAAGCCTGGGGAGCCGTCTTTGGCGGCGACGGTGAGCGTGGCGGAGGTGAGGATGACCGAGCTGAAGCGTTGGAAGAGGGTGTCGGCGAGGAGCTCGGAGACGTCGATGGGCGTGGCTTGCAGGTGGGTGGAGAAGTTCTGGTGGTTCGCGGCGGAAGAAGCAGATCCCTCCGCTGCGCTGCGGGATGACAAGGGAGGGCCGTCAGAGGTTGCCACGAGAGAGGTGCTGCGGGGTTGGTTGCGGGCGGCGTTGCGGAGACCTCCGGTGGCGCGGCGCTCGATCCAGAAGACGGTGTTCTTATCCTCGGACTCGAGGAGGAACTTGAGGTGGTTGCGGATGTCGGCGGCGCGCTTACGCAGGCCGGGGGCTTCGTCGACCTCCTTGAGGCGGTCGAGCTCTCCTTCGAGGCGAACGAGGGCGTTGGATGTGGCGAGGTAGGCGTCACCGCGGGCTTCGAGGAAGTCGGCGCGTTCGGTGAACTCGAGGCGGCCAAGGTGTGAGGGACCTACGGGCAGTGAGTTGAAGAAGAGGCGGGAGCGCTCGCGCAGACTGGCGGTGGCGGATTCAACGCCTGAGGTGCTGACGCCCTTGGCGCGGAGCATGTTTTCGGTGTCGCGGGCGAGCTCGTCAAAGCGGGCGTTGGAGAGCGCGACGCCGAAGTACTGGCTGGCAATGTCTTCGAGCTCGTGGGCCTCGTCGAAGATGACCACGGAGGCGTCGGGGAGGATGCCAACATCGGGGGCGTCGCCGGCCCCTTGCTTGATGTTGAGGTCGGCGAAGAAGAGGTGGTGATTGACGATGATGAGTTCGGATTCCATGGCCTTGCGGCGCATGGAGGTGATGAAGCAGGTCTCGAAGTTGGGGCAGGTCTGGCCGAGGCAGATCTCGCTGCGGGCGTCGAGCTTGGGCCACAGGGCAGAGTTTTCGGGCAGCACGTCGATCTCGGCGCGGTCGCCGGTTTCGGTGCCGCGCTCCCATTGCAGGATCGCGTGGAACTGCCCGATGTCGTCGAGGCCGGAGAGGATGGGGTTGTCGCGCAACGCGTAGAGCTTTTGCTTGCAGAGATAGTTTGCACGGCCCTTCATGACCGAGACCTTCAGCGGACCGAGCAGAGATTCAAGGAAGGGGATGTCCTTGAGGGCGAGCTGCTCCTGCAAGTTTTTGGTGCCAGTGGAGACGATGACGCGGCCGTTGGTTTCGCGTGCGTACTTCAGCGCGGGCAGGAGGTAGGCCAGGGTCTTGCCGGTGCCGGTGCCGGCTTCGACGATGAGGTGGCGACGGTCTTTGAAGGCCCCTTCGATGGCCTTGGCCATGGCGACCTGGCCGGGGCGCTGCTCGAAGTTGAGCGAGGAGCCGGCGAGGAGACCGCCGGGAGAGAAGAAGTCATGCAGGCTGGGAAGCCTGGCGTTCTCGCGGGCTTCGCTGAGCGGCGTCTTGCGGGCTTGCTCAGTAGGGCCGAGTTGGCTGGAGGGTGGCACGGCGGGCTTCACCTATGATAGTCGCCGTTTCTTCGCCTCGTGCCCTGCTCCCGCGCATTGGGTCTTTGAGCAGATAGACGCCGCAAAAGCACCGGGAGCGCGGTCGTGCGTGCGACCATTGATTGACGAGGTTTTTGACGTATGGCACCGAAGCGCGAAGTGAAAAAGCGGATGGGCAAGAAGCACCGGCAGGCGAGTACCCGCCCGAAGCTGGGCAAGGGTCCGGCCAAAGGCGCGCGTCGGGGCGGAGCGGTTACCGGGGCTGTCTCTCCGAAACAGCGCAAGAATTTGGCGGCGAAGAAGGCGACGGCGGACAAGGCGAAGCTGGTTCCGAAACGCAGTCCGGAGAACGAGCACCGCATTATTGTGGGCGACATGGATGACGCGCCGGTACGCAGCAAGCGCGCCAATGCTGCAGCGGCAGCGGCCCGAGGCGAGGGTGCCGGGACGAGCTCGAACCAGCTTGGCGTGGCTGCGCCAAAGGCGTATGAGCCGCTGGTAGCGATCTGTGGGCGACCGAACGTAGGAAAGTCCACGCTGTTTAACCGATTTACGGGGACGCGACGCTCGATTGTGGGTGATGAGCCGGGCATTACGCGCGACCGGATCTATGGCGAGGTGGAGTGGGGTGGCCGCGAGGTGCGGCTGGTGGACACCGGCGGTGTGGTGCCGACGGATGAAGCGCTGATCCCGAGCGAAATCTTCCGGCAGGCGCGTGTGGCGCTGGATGAGGCGGACGCGATCATCATGGTCGTGGATGGACGCACCGAGCTGGC
>CAXTVC010000009.1:0-57013 GCA_964247615.1 uncultured Acidobacteriaceae bacterium | reverse complement strand
AGCATGGCTCGGGCATTGGGGATCTGCTGGACGCGGTGTGGGAGGTTTTGCCCGCTCCTGTTTCGTTGCCTGCCGATGCCGGCGACCATGCCGCGCCGGAGGGTGAAGAGCCCGAAGAGACGATGGACACGCAGGATGGCGAGTCTGCCGAGGATGAAGGGGACTTCCTTGCGGACCGTGCCGTGCTGGTGCCTCGGGCGATGCAGGAGAGTTTGCTGGCGGGTGAGGCGGCGACTGCGGATGAGCCTGCGGGCGTGGATGCACCGCCGATCGGCGAGGACGATTTTGAGGAGCCGACGGGTGGATCGGGCGTTGAGCCGGAGCTGGGGGTTGGTATAGAAAGCAGATTCCCCGTGCGGGGAATGACAGAAAGAGAAGCGGAGACTGTCGACGCAGATTTCGAGGAGGACGGCGAGGGAGAGTCACCGGAACGCCGGCTGCGCTCGCATGGCGAGCATATTCAGCGGGAGACGAAGATCGCCATCATCGGGCGGCCCAACGTGGGTAAGTCCACGCTGCTGAATGCGCTGACCGGCACTGACCGTGCCATTGTTTCGCCCATTGCAGGCACCACGCGCGATGCCGTCGACGAGATCGTTACCCGTGAGGGACATGACTTCCGCTTCATCGATACAGCGGGGATCCGGCGCAAGGGCAAGACGACGCAGATGGCCGAGAAGCTTTCGGTCATCATGAGCCTGAAGCATCTGGAGGCTGCGGATGTGGCGCTGCTAATGATTGACGCGACCGAGGGCGTAACCGGCTCCGACGCGACGATTGGCGGCTATGCGCACGAGAGTGGACGCTCCGTGATCATCGTCGTGAACAAATGGGATCTTGTTGCACCCCCAAAGTACAAGCTCAATCCCGATGGGACCCGGCCCTTCGACGGCCAGGCGCCGGCAGACAAGAAGGCCTTCGAAGAGCAGGTTCGCGATCACCTTAAGTATCTTGATTACGCCCCCCTGCTGTTTGTATCGGCAGCTGAGGGAAAAGGTTTAGACCAGGTCTTCAAAAAAGTTGAGTTGGTGGCCCGTGAGCGCCGCAAGCGCATCACCACGGGCAGCATGAACCGGTTTCTGGACAAGGTGGACTTTGGCCGGGCCTCGGTACCAATGAATAAGCGCGTCCGGATCTATTACATGACGCAGGCCGCGGTGGCGCCACCCACCTTTGTGCTGTTCACCGATCGCGATGTGAAACTGCACTTCAGTTATGAACGCTTCCTGTCGAATGAGATCCGCAAAGCGTTTAAATTCATCGGCAGCCCGATCTGGTTCAAGGTCAAGGCGCGGAACAAAAAGAAGACGGAAGAGTAGGAAGGGGTGCGCGTGAACCGCCGTACTGTTGCCAAACTTCTGTTGCAGGGCGCCCTTGTGGCCGCGGCCCCGGCTGTGCGGGCCAGCGCCGTCGAGAGCCGACCGTCACCGAAGTTTTCCTGCATGCTGTGGACTTTAGAGCAGGCGGCCGCGTTCGATCGGTGCCTAGAGATTGTCGCGCAGGCTGGATACCAAGGGGTTGAGCTGGTTGGGGAGTTCCAGAAGTGGAGCCCGGACGAGACCAGGGGCCACATGGCGCGGTTACGGGCGTTGGGTCTGGTCGTGGACGCGGCCAGTGGCGTGAAGACGGGGTTTGCTGTTCCGGAACAAGCTGACAGTTTTCTTGCCGATTTTAAAGCGCAACTCCAGGCAATGCAGATGCTGGAGTGCCGACGAGTGATTTTGCTGTCCGGTTCTGTCGCGGGCAGCATGAGCCCCACGCAGCAACGTCAGGTGGCACTCGACAACCTGGGAAAGGCCGCAGACCTGGCCGCGGCGCAGGGTGTGGAGGTGCTGATCGAACCGATCGATCCGCTGGAGAATCCGGCGGTCTTTCTGCGCAGTGTGACCGAGGGCTTCAGCATGGCGCGAGCGCTAAATCGGCCCAACTTGAAGGTCCTTTACGACCTGTACCATGAGCAGCGCGCGTTCGGGAACCTGATCGAAAAGCTTGAGGTGAACATCGACTGGGTTGGGTTGGTGCATGTGGCCGACGTGCCGGGGCGGCATGAGCCGGGTACTGGCGAGATCGATTACGGGGCGATCTACCGCAGCCTTGCGAAGATGCGTTACAACCGCTGGATTGCGATGGAGTTCTATCCGACCGGCGAGCCTGTTGCTGCGCTCCGTACGGCTCGGCTGGCGGCTCAGGCGGCGTTTGCGGCTTGAGCTGCAAGAACGCTGGCGGGGACGCTAGTCGTCGGTGGACTGTCCCCGGTTCACCGTAGAGGTGCCGAAGTAAAAGCCGATTACCGTGCCGATGATGCCGGTAAGGGCAGGCAGAATGATCTGCAACATTTCCTTGGTTTGGGACCAGTGCGCAGGGTAAGACGCTGCCTCCACGGTCGAAAAGACGATTAGGTAGCCGAGGATAATCAGGAAGCCGCAGGCCACAACCAAGCGGACGCGATCACGCTGGCGCTCTGGCGAGTAGGCTTTGTCCTCGGCACCGAGTGGCGCCTCGTGGACCTCAGGTTTGATCGTGCTCGGCGAGGGCACCACTTCAAACGGGACACTCATGCCGTGCAGTTCTTCGGGAGTGGCTGGAGGTCTCTGAGTGATCATCGAGCCTTAACGCCAGGTCGTTGTGAGCTCTCTGTAGTTGTTGCCATTCTTGAACAGTACCTTTGTCGCGGGATCCTTGGTGCGTTTCACCACGATACCGCTAACAAGGATGGCGCGTGCCAGGGCTTCTGACATGTCGATATTCTGTTCCGCTGCCTGCTGACGAAGATTTTCGAACTGGTCTTCTGTCAGGACGAGGCGGTCCGGAAGCGTTACGGATTGAGTTGCCATGGAATGTGGCCCTCCTGTGCATTAAGACTACATCTGGTGGTTGGATGTCTTCCAGGGAAATATAGACGCAAGGGCAGGAATGAGCTGTCCCACCCTTGCGTCATGTGCCGAGGTTACCGGCTTGCGCCTGCTCCACCGGCCGGGGTTGCCGGCGCGGTCACAAGCTTTCCGTTGATGTCGCGCACCTCCACTGAACCGAGCCCCGCGTCCTTCAGGCTTGTTTCGATCTTGGTGCGGTCGCCGGCGGCAACAATCACCAGCTGGTCGGGATGCAGGTCCTCCTGCGCAACCTTGACGACGTCGGTTGAGGTGACTGCGTTGTACTTCGCCGGCAGGGTCGCATAGAAGTCCAACGGACGGTCATAGAGGAAGATGGTGCCCACTGCGCCGGCGGTGGCGCCGGTGGTCTCAAACTGACCGGGCAATGATTGCACCAAGGCGGTCTTGGCTGCGGTGAGCTCTTCGTCTGTCGGAGGATGCGCCGGGAAGTTCTTGATCTCCGTCATGAGCTCCTTGGCCGCCGGCGCCGTGACGTCGGTCCGCACCAGACCGCCGGCCAGAAACTGGCCCCCCGCACGATAGCTCTGGTATTGCGACTGCGCGCCATAGGTGTAACCGTGCAGTTCGCGCAGATTCATGTTGATGCGCGAGGCGAACGATCCGCCCAGCGTGTAGTTGGCCACGCGCAGGGTGGGGTACTCCGGCGCATTGGCTGGAACGCCGATGCCGAAGGCAAACAGCGCGGTCTGCGGAGCACCGGGTTTGTCGACGATGACCACGCGGGTGGGCTGACCCGCCGGAGCCGGCGGCAGGGATACTGCCGTACCAGCTACGCCTGACCATTGGCCGAAGTACTTTTCTGCCAGCTGACGCGCCTGTGCCTGGGTGACATCGCCAGCGAAGACCAGGGCGGAGTCCGCAGGACCGTAATGGCCCTTGTAGAAACCGGAGATGTCTTCAGCATTCAGCGCGGTGACACTTTCAGTCGTACCGCTGCCGGGCGTGCCGTAGGGTGTATCGGCAAAGACCAGCCTGGGACCTACACGGAAGGCCATCTGCTGGACGTTGTCGGTCTCCTGCTGGATACGCACGAGCCGCTGTTTGCGACGCCGCTCCAGATCTTCAGTACGGAACGCCGGGTGCTGCACCACGTCACTCAGCAGATCCACGCCAGGAGCCGCGTAATTGGTCAGAACGGTCATCGAGGTAGTGCTGCCGTCCATCTGGGCTGCCGGGGCGATGCTGGTGCCGATGACCTCCTGGTCTTCGGCCAGCTTCTCCAGGCTGCGCGAGACAGTGCCGTCGCTCATCAGCTCGGTTGTCAGCGAGGCCAGACCGGCTTTGTCGGTCGGGTTGCTGTCGTTGCCCGCGCGGGACACGACCACCGCCGAGATGACCGGCAAGGAGTGATCTTCGACGACAAAGACCTTCATGCCGTTGGACAGGGCGAAGGTCTCCGGTACAGGCAGGTGCACAGCCGGAGCCGGACCTGGCTTCGGCGGGGTCTTGCGCCAGTTCTGCGCTGTTTCAAAGGCCGGAGCGTAGGGGTTGGTGACTTTCACGTCAGCATCCGTGGTGTCCGGGCTGCGTGGCACGTCATTGACGACCTTTTTGCCCGGCACGGTGTAGACGACCACGGCTGCGTCTTTGGTCAGATACCTGGCGACGGCTGCCTTGGTGCTGGCCGCGGTCACTGCTTGCAACATGGCCACGTCCTTGGGCAGGAAACCCGGGTCGCCGGTGTACTGGTTGTAAGAGTCCAACGTATCGGCGACGCCGCCGAAGCCGCCCAGCCGCTGCAGGCCGGCGATCTTGCCCGTCATGGCACCGGCCTTGGCCGATTCAACCTCCGCGGGTGTGGGACCTTCGGTTCCCAGGCGGCCGATCTCTTTCCAGACTGTGGCTTCGAGGTCCTCCAGCTTGATGCCGGGTTTGGCGGTGACCACGCACTCGGCAACCCCTACCAGCTTGAGCGAATTGCTGTTGCAGCTGACGCTTTGCGCGACCTGCGACTTGTAGACGAGCGCCTGGTCCAGACGGCTGGCCTTGGCACCGCCCAGCGCAAAGACCGCTGAGTCCATGTCATACGCTGCCGGCGTGTAAGCCGGCGGAGTGAGCCACCCGATACGCACCTGCGAGAGCTGCACGGTGTCCGTCACGGTGGCACGCTTCTGGCTGGTGATAGGCGGCGTGGTCACATTAACCGGCGGCACGGCGGGGCCCTTGGGAATAGGGCCGAAGTAGCGCTCGAGCAAAGCTTTCAGCGCCTTTGGATCGAAGTCGCCGGCGACCGCAATGGAAGCGTTGTTGGGTGTGTAGAACTGCTGATGGAAGTCCCGCACATCGGCGATGCGCGCCGACTCGATGTCGGTATGGCTGCCTATAACGCTGCCGTAGTAGGGGTGCTCCCTAGGAAAGAGGAGGTGAAATTCCTGCTCCTGGGCGAGTTCGTAAGGCCGGCCTTCTCCCTGCCGGCGCTCATTGCGCACCACGTCGCGCTGGTTGGCCAGCTTGGTGCGGTCGAGCCCTTCCATGAGGAAGCCCATGCGGTCCGACTCCAGCCAGAGCGCAAGTTCCAATTGGTTCGAGGGCAGCGTTTCGAAGTAGTTGGTTCGGTCAAAGTCCGTGGTGCCATTCACGTCCGTGGCGCCGGCACTTTGCACGAACTTGATGTGCGCCTTTTCGCCGACGTGCTCCGAGCCTTCAAACATCATGTGCTCGAAGAGATGGGCGAAGCCCGTGCGACCAGGCCGCTCATTGAGGGGACCGACGTGGTACCAAAGGTCAACGGCGACCAGCGGCAGCCGGTGGTCCTCATGGGTGAGCACCTTGAGCCCGTTGGGCAGCGTGTAGGTCTCGTACTTCAGTTCGGGCAGCTTTGTCTTTGTTGGCGCGGCAGCAAACCCATGCACACCGCAACCTGCCAACACCCCTGCAACCAACGCCGCCCGCACCGCACGGCTACGCATCACAGCCATCGTTTTCTCCCCGAACCTGTTTATACGAATCTTGCATTCTGTGTTCCCTAGCATAGACCGGGGCAGCCCAGAATGAGCGCCCTATTCCACGCCAAAGGCGGTGGCGAGGCGCTCCAGACGCCCCTCCAACGTCGTGACCCGCTCCTCCAGCCGCCCCACGCGCGCCATCCATTCCTCACGGTCTCCCTCGGCCCCGGCAGTGCCGCGTCGGGGGTCAGCTGGGGGCCCGATGGTGGGTGCGGGCGCATTCTGTGCCGCGACGTCCTCGGTTACGCCGTCCAGCAGGTGGCGCCAGCGAGCCTCACGGGCACCCGGCTGCCGCGCCATGATGCGGACCACCGGTTCCTCTCGAGCAGCCAGCCGCTCCAGCGTCGCAGTCACGGCCCCTGTGTCGTCGAAGCTGTAGAGCCGGTCGGCCCGCGCCCGCAGCTCCGCCGCGGTCTGGGGGCCGCGCAACAGGAGCAGGCAGATTACCGCGACTTCGTCACGCCGCAGTTGCAGAGGGTCCCGCAGCCGGTGCTCATATTTGGGCACGCGCGCATCGGCCAGCACCCGTACCAGGCCATCGCTTTCCAGCGCAAACAGGGCCGAGCGCACATCGGCCTCGCTCAGCTCCATGATGGGATCGCGGCTGCTCTTCTGATTGCACGCATTCACCAGAGCATTGAGGCTCATAGGGTAATATTCCGGCGTCGTGATCTCCTTTTCGATCAGCGCCCCGGCCACGCGGGCCTCTACGGTGTTCAAAATCAGCATGGCCCCATGCTACGCACCAATTCACCTTATGGCTCGGTGGGCGCTTCTTCCCCTTCGCGCTTCATGACGCGCTCTGCCTCAGGAATAACCTGCTGCAGCAAGTCAAGAAGCTTGGCCGGATCGAAAGATTCCAGGTAGTGATCCGCCTCTTCGCAGCGCCTGCCCGAGGGCGTCCCGATCACAATGGCCGGCGTTTGACTGTACTTGCTCTTGATCTGCCGAAGCAGGTCTCCGCAGGGGATGTCCCGGATGCCGGCATCGACGACCAGCCCATCCACATTAGGGAAGCGGTCCATCATCTGCAGGGCTTCGGCACCGCTGTAGGCGGTGATGACGTTCAACTTGGCGGTTTCGATAACGAGTTTGCGTGTGGAGATACTGCCCGCGTGTTCGCGGTCGATGACAAGAAAACAGGGCCGGGTCATATAGCTCATCATGCTGTGCGTACCGCACAAGAATCAACCCCCAAGCAGGTAGTTTGCCGCGGCGAACCATCCCTGCTTACCCGTAAAATTAGAGCTGCATGGCATTTTCTGAACAGTTCGATGTGTTGGTTGTAGGCGCGGGCCACGCCGGGTGCGAGGCAGCGGCGGCGGCGGCGCGCATGGGCCTGCGCACGGCCCTGTTCACCCTGAATCTCGACCTGATTGCACAGATGTCCTGCAATCCCGCGATTGGTGGCGTGGCCAAGGGGCACCTGGTGCGCGAGGTTGACGCGCTGGGCGGCATCATGGGCGAGGTTGCCGATAGCTGCGGCATCCAGTTCCGCCTGCTCAATACCTCGCGCGGCCCCGCCGTCTGGAGTCCGCGGGCGCAGTGCGACAAAGCCCTGTACCGCGTGCGCATGCGTGAAAAGCTGGAGTCCATCCCAGACCTGTTTATCAAGCAGGCCGAGGTCGTTGATGTCGCAATCGACAACGGCCCAGATGGGACCCCCACGATCGTTGGCCTCAAGCTGCGCGATGGACGCATCGTGGGGGGTCGCGCCGTCGTGATCACGACCGGCACCTTTCTGAACGGACTGATCCATTGCGGTGAAGAGCAGTACACCGCGGGGCGCTCCGGTGAGCCGGCGAGTGTGCTGCTTGGCGAGTCGCTGAAGAAGCTCGGCCTGCGTGAGACACGTCTGAAGACCGGCACACCGCCTCGCCTCGACGGCCGCACGATCGACTGGTCCCGCTTTGAGGAGCAGCCGGGCGACGCCGACCCCACGCCTTTCAGCTTTCGCAGCGCCCCTACGGACGGTGCACCGACATGGACGCCGCCGCTGCGGCAGATCTCCTGCCACATCGCGTACACGACGCCGGAGACGCTGGCGCTGATCCGGGACAACGTTCATCGTTCGCCCATGTATACGGGCCAGATTGAAGGCATTGGGCCGCGGTATTGTCCGTCCATCGAAGACAAGATCGTGCGCTTCCCTGATAAAACGCAGCACCAGTTCTTTCTGGAGCCGGAAGGTCTGAACACGCACGAGGTCTACATCAATGGCATGTCGACCAGCCTGCCAATGGAAGTCCAGTCCGCGATGGTGCGCAGCATCCCCGGCCTGGATCGTGCGGAGATGCTGCGGCCCGGCTATGCGATCGAATATGACGCGATTGATCCCACTGAACTCGACCGCACGCTTCGCGTGAAGCGCTTCCAGGGTCTCTATCTTGCGGGGCAGATCAACGGGACCAGCGGCTATGAAGAGGCTGCCTGCCAGGGCCTCATGGCCGGCATCAACGCCGCACTGTATGCCCGTGACGAACGCAATGGCAGCAGCGAGCGCGCCTCGTTCACGCTGGATCGTACCGAAGCGTATACCGGCATTCTGATTGACGATCTGATCAGCAAGGGAACGGATGAGCCCTATCGCATGTTCACGTCGCGTGCCGAGTTTCGGCTCCACCTGCGCATCGATAACGCCGATACCCGGCTGACACCGCACGGCCGCAGCCTTGGCCTGATCGACGACGGCGCCTGGGCTGACTTCGGGGCCAAGCAGGCGCGCGCCCTTGCGCTGACGCGGCTGCTGGAAGCCGCGAAGCTGACCGATGAGGATGCCCAGATTCTGAATGGCACCACGGTCGAGCCAGGCACAGCGCTTCCCTTCAACAAGGGTGACAAGTTTGCACAGATAGCCAAGCGACCCACGCTTACCCTGCAGGCGCTGCTGCCGCTGCTGCTGCCCCGCATGGCGGAGATCGATGAGCTGGCTCCCTGGGTAAAGGCGGTGCGTGCGGTGTCGGACGGAGAGGGTCCGCATGCGCCCGCCTGGGTGCGTAACGAGATGAAAACGGTAGAGACGACGATTAAATTTGCCGGCTATCTCACGCAGCAGCAGCGCTCCATCGATCGTCTCAAGCGCGATGAGGAACGCGGGATTCCCGAGTGGTTTGATTACACCCGTGTGTCCGGGCTATCGCGGGAGATGGTAGAGAAGCTCGGGCGGGTGCGGCCATCCACCATCGGGCAGGCGAGTCGACTCGCCGGCGTCACACCCGCTGCGCTCTCCCTGATTCAGTGCTTTCTTGAGATCCAGGCCCGGGGCCGTACGGCCTAGGGCATGAAGGGCGCTGGTATGCCAGCCGGACCCGCAAACCCTGCTAGTTCACCAAGGTGGGGAACTCGGCCCAATCGTTCGCATCGTGCCCCAGAAGGCCTACGCCCTGCAGGAAATGGACGGTGCGTTTGGCTCGCCCAAAAAAGACGTAATGACAGCCACGCATCTTGGTCCGTTCAAAGGCGACGGGACCACCGCTGTACTCCAGCGTGCAGTTGATGAGCACGCAGTTGCAGTACAGGGTGTCGTCAATGGTGAGGATCTCGTCCTCGAAGGTTCTGTTCTGTACTGTTTGCACGTGCCTCCCGAAAGTCATGTAACGTCACGTCCAAACGAGCAGTATCCAAACTACTCCCAAGCCTTCGCTTGCGCACTTCTTCTTTTAGGGGAGGGATGCGTGTCACCATCCCCTGCGGTCTTCCTCTGGCACAAAAGACCCGGCAGGATTGCCGGGTCTTTTGTGACGTTATGCCTGACGCAGAGCGAACCGCCGGGAGTTAGTAGTTGTAGTTGATCTCTTCCGCTTCCTCGACACCATACCGACGCAGCAGGTTTGGGAGACCTTGAGAAAAGGCCGCTTTAGGCATCACGGTATCGCAGCCGGCTTCCACGGCCTTTGCTTTGAGATCTCCCTGAATGGTGGAAAGGAAGCCGATGATGGATACGGAACGCTTCAGCTTCGTCTTCAGCTTGGGGATCAGCGTCAACGGTTTGGCATTTGCATTGTTCAGATCGAAGACGATGAGCGCGGGCTTGTTCGCCGCTTCCCCGCTGGTCAACTCGGCGATGGCTTCCTTTTCGTTCTTAATGAAGGACACCTTCACGCCCAGCTTGCGCGCTGTCTCCTGCACCTTTGCGGTGATGAAAAGGTCTTCGATGAAGAGGTAGATATGTGTCTGCGCGTCCTCGGGAATCGGCACGGGCCGGGGGGCGTTATGGTCAAGTGGCTGGCTGTCGCCGAAGTGCCTTGGCCCACGGCGCCCCCGCAGCTGGATGGTCGAGGGTGGCGCATCGCCGAACTCAGGGGAAGCTTCACGATAGCTGTGGTCCATCGGACCCACGAAGCCGCGATCCTTGCCGCCACCGGAGCTCTTCGTCTTGCGGCCTTGATGGGACACGAGATTGCCGAAGTTGTCCGGACGTCCGCCCTCACGACGATAGGGACGCTCAAAACCCCGATCGCTGCTGACCTGCTGCCGTTCGCCGCCGCCAGAAGCGTTTCCGTTGCTGTTGCTGTTGTTATTGCTTTCCGCACGGAACTCGCCAGGCGCCCCCTGCCCTACGCGACGTTCGCGATCCCGGAACTTCTTCTTCCACCGCTTGCCTTGGCCCTGACCCTGACCTTGTCCTTGGCCCTGCGCGCTGCTGCCGTTTCCGTTGCCGTTGTTACTGCTGCTGCCGTTCCCATTGTTGCCGCCATTGCTGCTCTGGGGTTGCGCACCGGCATTGTTTGCCGGCCGGCGGTGCGCTTGCGGGGCGGCGGCCGAGGCAGCGAGGGCAAGGCTTTCGCCTTCCATGATCACGGGCACCGGCGGACTGAAGCTGGCATCCCCGCTTGTCGTCTCTGCCGAGCCACTCTCCGGGCTGCCTGGCGTGACGGGCTTCTTCCGCTTGCGACGCCGGCGCCGACTGCTCTTGCTCTGGCCCGTACCTGGGGCAGCGGTGCCGCCCGCTGCGGAATCGCCCTCTCCCCCTTCAAAGCTGTCGCCTTCAAAGTCGGATTCAAATCCGCCGCCCGCGACGTCCGGCGAGCCTTCCATTACGTTTTGCTCTGACATTTCTTGTTACTTCCCCTTGCCTGCATGGCGGAGCAACGCAGAACCACGCCTTCACGACAAACACCGCGAACGGTGAAAGCATGAGCCTGACTCCAGGTAACCCGATATTTGTTGGCACTCAAGCGTGTTGCTCGCTCACTTCACTGCATTCAGTCGGCCTGAATGGAAACGGAACAGCTCATCTGGAAACAGGTCCGGGTGATCGTCCACGCCGGGCTGCGATGTTTATGTGCCAGCCTTACAGGCGCGAGACGGGCCAAAAGAGACATCGGCCTGAGTTTCCTCGTCTACGCGCGCGTTCCGAAAGGGTATTGTGCTGTGTGCTTCGATCCGGCCATCGGCCTGTACGGGAGCGGGTTGCATGCCGAAAACCTCTACCCGAAACCCGCCGGAGCGTCGCTCGTTCCCTTCTCGGTACGGCGACTAACCTAACGGAACATATCCTACGACAGTTTCGCCACGGAAGCAAATGCTTCTTTGGTTTGCATCTGCCGGAAACCAGCGGCCATTCCCCCTCCCCGAGGAATGGCCCCTAGCTCCCTAACGGCCAGTACTGGCCTCCTAAACGAGCCCTCACGGGCCCGGACCGGCGAGTGGCACCTTTCTGCGAGGCGTCCTCTTGTTCCCACCGGAGTCGAAGATCGTTCGCCTGAAAGATTGCGAACCATCCAACGAGGTAAGAGTAGCAAGCGGCGTGCCAAACGGATCTCTGCAGAATTCCCAGCATCCCACCTCACGGGCGACCTCGGCATGTCTGCAACATCACGAATTCCATAGATTGTCCTGATCTCATCTTTCAATTTCGGAAGATGGGCTCAGGGTTGCCTCCTCGCCGACCTCCTCTCCTATATAATTTGCTCAGTCAGAGCCGGTGTGCAGGCAGCATGGCTTCACCAGAGCAACAAGACGTCTGGCCACCGTGCACTGGAGTGACTCTCTTCTGACCGCTGCAGCAAGCGGACCACCGCGCCTTGCCGCACATTTGACCTTTCCTACTGATGCTGTAAGGAGCTATCCACCCCGCATGAACCGTACGCTGCCCTTTGCCTTCGCGATGGCCTCGGCCCTTGCTGCCCCCAGCCTTGTTGCCCAGGCTGTTCCTGCTACCTCCCCTGCGGGGCCTGCTGCGGCAGCTGCCTCGGCTGTTCCTCCCCAGGCGATTCCTGCCAAGGTCGCCGTTATCGACGTTCAGGCCGTCATCGTGAATTCGAATGAAGGGCAGCGTGCCTTCGCTGACATCAACAAGAAGTTCGAGCCGCAGAAGAACAAGATTGAGAGCGAAGGGGCCGAAGTCGAGTCCCTGCGTAAGCAGGTTCAGGCTTTGCCCGCGAACACGGGCGACGAGGAACGTGCCAGCCGTCTGAAGGTGATCGACTCGAAGGAGAAGCTGCTGCAGCGTGACAGCGAAGATGCACAGAACGCTTACAACCAGGACATGAACGAGGTTGCAGGCCGGATGTACCAGAAGATCGGGCAGGCCGCTGTGAAGTACTCGCAGGAGAATGGCTTTACGCTGATGCTGAATGTTGGTGGCAACCAGCAGGCGCAGGCCGTAAACCCCGTTCTGTGGTGGCAGCCTTCCACGGACATCACGCAGGCTGTGATCAACGCGTACAACACAAGCTCCGGCATCGCGGCACCGCCGCCGTCCGCGCCTTCCCCGACGCGCCGTCCGGCTCCAGCGACCGCACCGAAGAAGTAACATTCTTCAAGCAAGGAAAAGCGGAGACCCCTTGGGTCTCCGCTTTTCTTGTTGCCGCGACATCCATGCATGGCGCAGTAGCTTACTCCTCGCCCACCTTGAGAACGGCGAGAAAGGCTTCCTGCGGGATGTCGACCTTGCCGATGCGCTTCATCCGCTTCTTGCCTTCTTTTTGCTTGTCGAGCAGCTTGCGCTTGCGGCTGATGTCGCCGCCGTAGCACTTGGCGATGACGTTCTTGCGGATGGCGGTGACGGTCTCACGCGCGACGATTTTGGAGCCGATGGCGGCCTGGATCGCGACCTCGAACATCTGGCGCGGAATCAGTTCGCGCATCTTGGAGACAAGCGCCTTGCCACGGTCATAGGCGAGATCGCGGTGCACGATGATGCTGAGCGCGTCGACTGGCTCGCCGGAGACCAGGATGTCCATCTTGACCATCGGTGATACCCATGTGCCGGCCAGCGCGTAGTCCAGCGAGGCATAGCCGCGAGAGACACTCTTCAGGCGATCGTAGAAGTCCAGCACAATCTCATTGAGCGGCAGCTCGTAGGTGATCATCACGCGCGTTTCGGAGACGTACTCGAGGTTCTGCTGGCGGCCACGCTTGTCTTCAACCAGCTTAAGAATGCCGCCGACATACTCTTCATTGGTGAGAATCTTGGCGGTGATGACCGGCTCTTCAATGGTCTCGATCTCGGTTGGATCGGGCCAGCGCGAGGGATTGTCGACTTCCAGCACCGAGCCATCCGTCATGGTGATCTTGTAGCGCACGCCGGGTGCGGTGATGATCAGATCGAGATCGTATTCGCGCTCCAGCCGCTCCTGAATGATCTCCAGATGCAGCAGGCCGAGGAAGCCGCAGCGAAAGCCAAAGCCCAGGGCGACCGAGCTCTCAGGCTCGAAGTTAAAACTGGAGTCGTTGAGGCGCAGCTTCTCAAGGGCATCCCGCAGCATGCCGTGCTCGTGGGAGTCCACGGTGTAAAGACCCGCGAAGACCATGCTCTTGATGTCTTCAAAGCCCGGCAGCGCCTCAGTCGAAGGATTGTCGACGTGCGTGATGGTGTCGCCGACCTTGGTGTCGGCTACGTTCTTGATAGTCGCGACAAAGAAGCCGACCTCGCCAGCGGAGAGCTCCTGCAACTCCATGGGCTTGGGCGTCATAACGCCCAACGAGTCAACCTCAAAGGTCCGGCCGTTGGACATGATCTTGATCTTGTCGCCCTTGCGCAGGCGGCCGTTGATGACGCGGGCGAGCACAATCACGCCGCGGTAAGCGTCAAACCACGAGTCGAAGATGAGTGCCTGCAACGGCTTGCTGGCATCGCCTTTGGGCGGCGGCAGCAGGTGAACAACCGCTTCGAGGATCTGCTCGACGTTGAGGCCCGTTTTCGCGCTGACTGCCACGGCATCGTCCGCAGGCAGGCCCACGGACTTTTCGATCATCTCCTTGGTGCGGGCGATGTCGGCTGAGGGCAGGTCGATCTTGTTGATGATCGGGATGATCTCGAGACCGTTGGAGATGGCCAGGTAGGCGTTGGCCAGCGTCTGGGCCTCTACACCCTGCGAGGCGTCCACGACGAGCAGCGCGCCTTCACAGGAGGCCAGCGATCGCGACACCTCGTAGCTGAAGTCCACGTGCCCTGGCGTATCGATCAAGTTGAGCTGGTAGTCGTGGCCGTCGGAGGCGTGGTACATCATGCGCACCGTATGCGCCTTGATGGTGATGCCGCGCTCGCGCTCCAGGTCCATGGCATCGAGCACCTGCTCCTGCATCTCGCGCGCCGTGAGAGAGCCTGTGAGCTCCAGCAGGCGATCGGAGAGGGTGGATTTGCCGTGATCGATGTGCGCGATGATCGCGAAATTGCGGATGTACTTGGGGTCCATGCTGTCCGGCGAGGGCGAAAACCACTCGAAAGTCTAAGGATACCAGTGCGCGCCGCGAGCCTCGCCCTGCGGCGAACTCCCAAGCCCGTGCGGACGACACCGTGCACAGGACGTTGTTTGCAAGTTGCAGGAATCGCAGGGAAGGGCCGCCCTGGCCGGCCAAGCTCTTTACAATAACGGGTGATGGTGAGCGTCTCGCGGTTTCTTCCCTTGTTCTTTCAATCCGTCCGCCGCAGCGTTTCGCAGCGCTTTGTTCTGGGCGCAGGTTACGCGACGGTACTTGCGGTTCTTGGCACAAGCTCCGCGGCACTCGCCACAGCGCAGACACCAGCGGGCCCCGCGAAGACCCCTGCCACTTCCCCGGCAGCGCCAGTCGCCACGCAACCCAGCCCGCAGGAGCAGTACGCTGCGCAGCAGCACAGCCTGAAGATCCAGGAGCTGGTGAATCGCGCGCAGGCCAGCTACCAGTCCGGCGTGAAGAACTACAACGCCAATCGTCTTGAAGCTGCGCGCACCGATTTCGATACAGCGGTCGACGTGATGCTTTCTTCGGGCATGGACCTCAAGAGCGACCCGCAGCTCTCCGAAGAGTTCGAGCACCTGCTGGACCAGATCAACTCGCTCGAGATCCTGGCGCTGAAGCAGGGCAACGGCTTCAGCCCGAAGCTGGAAGAAGCACCGCTTGAGAATGCGACGGATGTCACGTTCGCGCCTAATCCGGAGCTGGTCGCCAAGCTGTCCAGTGAGCTGAATACGACCTCCGATCTGCCGCTCGTCATCAATGACCAAGTTGCGGGCTATATCGGGGTCTTCTCGACGTCCAACAGCTTCCGCGCGCACATGTCTGCCTCCATGGCGCGGTTGGGCAAGTACCGGACCCTGATGCAGAACGTGCTACGCGAAGAGGGTGTGCCGCAGGATCTGATCTACCTTGCGGTGGCAGAATCAGGGTTCCAGGCGCAGTCGTTAAACACGCGTAGCGGCGCGGGTGGCATGTGGCAGTTCATGACCTATACCGGCCCGGAGTATGGGCTTACGCGTAACGCTTACTTCGACTACCGCTTCGATCCGGAGAAGAGCACACGCGCCTACGCGCGCTACATCAAGGTGCTGCATGGCATGTTTGGCGACTGGTATCTCGCGATGGCTGCGTATGACTGGGGCCCGGGCAACATCCAGCGGGTCGTGAGCCGCTCCGGCTATGCGGATTACTGGGAGCTCTACAGTCGTGGCATGATGCCGGCAGAGACGCGCGCCTATGTGCCGAAGATTCTTGCCGCCGTCCTGATGGCTAAGAATCCTGAGCGCTATGGGCTGAACAAGCTGCCACCGAGCCCCCCTGTGATCTATGACACGGTCTCGGTGAGCGATGCCATCAGCCTGAATCTTGTGGCCGACCTCACGAATTCGAGCATCGGCGAGATTGTGGGACTGAACCCCGCGATGCTGCGCCTGACCACACCGCGGGACATCGCCTATGACCTGCATCTGCCACCAGGCACCAAAGACACGTTCCTTACCCGGCTTAAGGACATACCGGTAGAAGACCGCAGTTCATGGCGCTTCCATGTGGTGAGGCCTGCGGAGACGTTGGAGAGCATCGCCACCTCCTTCCATGTCTCTACTGAGAACCTTGCTTCCTATAACGAGGTCACTCCCGCACAGCCGGTTGAGCCAGGCGATGAGCTTGTAGTTCCGATCACAATCGCCTCGGGATCAACTCCGGGACAGCAGCGATATACCGTACGTGGCGGGGATACGCTGGTGACGGTGGCCGATCGCTTCGGCATCACGGTGGAGCAGCTACGCACATGGAATACGGGCGCGGCAGCACGTCTTAGTCCAGGCCGCTCCCTCTACGTGGCGGAGCCAATACGGCTTGCACCAGGCGCACGCGGCAGACGTGATAGGCGAAGTGCACGGGGCAGAGGTCATGCCTCTTCGCTCGGCACAAGGCATGGCAGAACAAGCTCCGCTGCTCATAGTCACGCTGCAAGTAGAGGATCGTCATCGCGAAAGCGTCGACGCTGAAAGAGCGCTGCGATAGCTCTGTGTATCCATCTCGATTCGTCTCCTGGATGAAAAAGCAGCTGCACCAAAAACAGTGCTTGCTATTTGTGCACCTGCGGCGTACATCTGTTGCTAATCTTCGCGTGAAGAGTCGTGTCTGCCCAAGCAATCGCATGCATCGTGCGAGACCTGAAATGGATGACATGCCGCATCGCAGATCACCACGCGACGCTTACGTGCATCGGAGAAGCACATGATGGTTGATGACGAGATTCTGAAGCTCCACGCAGCGGCGGCTGATGCCGACGATGAAGAAGATGTCGAAGATGAAGAGGTTGATGTAGTCGACGACGAAGACGATGACGACGACGACGCTGATGATGACGACGACGCTGATGATGACGACGACGCTGAAGGCGACGAGAGCGATCCCGACGACGCGGATGAGGAAGACGAAGAAGAGGACGAGGAGCTGGAGCCCGATCAGGAGCCTGCTCCCGACGTGGACTCGCGCGATGAGTTAACCCCCAGGGTGGGCAGCACGCATCTGGGTGACGCCAAGCTGAACGCGATGCCGAGTAACCCGGTCGATGGGTACGATCCGCCGGACGCGCCCTCCGAGCTTCCGAAGCCCGACAGTGCCGAGCCAAGTGTTGGCGATTCACTTCGTCAGTCGGCAGACGACGCTAAGAGCCGTAAAGCGTCTCCGGACGCCTCCAGCAAATCAGCAGGCCGCAAGGTCCCGGGAAAAGTGGCCCCCGCACGGCGTCCCGTTGTGACGAAGGCCACAGGGAAGAAGACCGCTGCAAAGACCACTGCCGCGAAGAAGACCGCAGCGAAGTCTGCAAAGAAAACAGTCCCTGCAAAGGCACCTTCCAAGAAGACCTCAGGGAAGAAAACAGCCGCTGGTAAGACAGTGGCGAAGAAGATCTCAGGTTCCTCCCCGAAGTCCGGTACGACTTCGCGGGATGGGGCTGTCTCGAAAGGGACAGCGAGTAAGAAGAGCAGTCGCAACAAACAAATCACATCGAGAGGTACGACCTTGGCAACGAAAAAAGCAGCCGAAACGAAATCCACGGCGAAGAAGGCCGCAGGCAAGAAAGTCGCTGCAAAAAAGACCGCAACGAAGAAGGTTGCCGCAAAGAAAACCGTCCCTGCAAAGAAGACGGCTGCCAAAAAAACTGCCGTCAAAAAGACCGCAGTAAAGAAAACAGCCGCGAAGAAAACCGCAGTGAAGAAGACGGCTGCCAAGAAGACCTCGGCAAAGAAGACCGCAGCGAAGTCCGCTCGGTAACCAGCGCAACGACTCTCTGCCAAGGAAAACGCCCGCACCATGTGGGGCGGGCGTCAACCAGCAGGCAGGCCGGTTATTTGGTGCTTTGCAGCATGGCGAGCACATCGGCGCTATGTTTCGCGATGTCTTTCACTTCCCACATCTTGATGATCTTGCCCTCAGGCGAGATCAAAAATGTGTCACGCATGGCGATTCCTACTTGATTTCCGTTCATATTGACTTGCTTCACCGGTACCCCATAAGCATCAATGGCTTTGTGGTCCGGATCCGCGAGCATCTTGAAGGTGAACGAGTCCTTCGTGCACCATTGCTTGTGGCTATCGACGGTGTCCATGGATACACCGAGAACGACGGCATTCAGCGCCTGATACTTCGGGAGATCACGCTGGAAATTATGGGCCTCAAGCGAGCATCCAGAGGTCTGGTCCTTCGGGTAAAAGTACAGGACGACCCACTTGCCCTTGTAGTCACTCAGGCTTACCGGCAGGTTTTCCTGCGAGGGCAGCGTGAAGCTCGGGGCAGCGGCGCCGACGGGCGGCATATCCGCTGCGGCGGCAAAGGCGAGGTGGGTAGGCACAGCCATCGACAGAGCGGCCAGACCGGCAGCCAGGGTGCGCATTGTGCGTCTCGGAAGCATCGTGAAAACTCCTTTGGCGCGAGGGGAATGGATTCTGACGCACCGTGCCCTCATCCTACGCCTAAGCTCCTCGCGCCTGGGATCGCTGCACGCTCAACGAAGGGCATGTTCCGAGCCGGCTCAGGCTGGTGGAGTCGCCCCGAGAATGGCAATCCCTGCGGCGTCTGCCAGGGCCACCATGCCTTCCCGGTCGAAAAGTAAGGTCCGCCCTGCCTCGATGCAAAGACAGGTTGCACCAGCAGCCTGCATTCCCTGGAGTGTAGGTACGCCGACGATGGGCACATCGAAGCGCATGTCCTGTTTCGGTTTGGCCACCTTGACCACGGTGAGACGGCGGCCGAGGAGGCTTGCTTCGGCATCCAGCGAACGCATCAAAGCACCGGCACGCGCGATCGTGGCATCAGTGCCCTCCATAGCTTCGACAGCGACACAGGCCCCTGCCGCGACCACCACCGTCTGCCCCAGATCGAAGGCCGCAATGCCCCGCGCAATCTCCAGACCATAGCGGATGTCCTCATGCTCCTGCACGTCGGGCTCGCGTTGGGTCAGAATAGCTTCGGGTGCAAGCATCGGCTCAAGAAACGCTGTGGACGACATCAGCGTGATGCCCTCGTCCTCAAGCACCTTGGCCACCGCACCCAGCAACATATCGGTGTTGCGCGTGCGCAGATTCAGCAACAGCTTGGCGAGTCGCCAGTCCGGCCGAATACTCGAGAAGATGTTCTTATGCTTCACCTGGCCGGCCATGACGGCGCGGGACACGCCTTCGCGCTGCAACGTTTCGATCAGGCGACTCAGTTCTCCAAGGGAGACCCAGTGCACGCGCACGCCGGCCGGGTCGCGTGCCGCGCGCTCTTCGATGGCAGGGTCGGTTTCTTCTTTGATAGCGGCTACAACGACCGGTACGCCCTGCGCCCTTGCGGCATCCAGCAACAGAAAGGGGAAACGTCCGTTCCCAGCGATCAGGCCAAGCGGTGAGCGGTCGCTCATAGGCGCTACTTGATCACTCCGCGCTCACTCTTCGCGACGAACTCGGCCAGGTAGGCGACGCGTTCCCCGAACTCACCGCTTGCTACCTTCTCGCGGATCGCATCGAGCGCCTGCGATGTGTTCAGGTGAGAGATCTGCAGCAGGCGGTAGGCGGCGCGCAACTGTTGCAGGTCTTCGGGCGTAAAGCCCCTGCGTTCGAGCCCGACCTTATTCAAGCCAAAGGCACGGTTCTCGCGGCGCACGCTGGTCAGCGAATAGGGCAACACGTCCTGCGTGATGGTCGTGCCTCCGCCGACATAGGCGTAGCGCCCGATCGTGCAGTACTGATGTACGGGATTCAATGCGCCCACACTAGCGAAGTCTTCTACGGTGACATGACCAGCCAGCGTCGCGGCATTGGCGAGGATGACCCCTTCGCCGATCTGGCAGTCGTGGCCTATGTGCACATAGGCCATGATGAGGCAGTCATTGCCTACACGGGTGACACGGCCACCGCCGGCTGTTCCCCGTGAGATCGTGACCGATTCCCGGATCACTGTGCGTGCGCCGATCTCGCAGCGCGTGGGCTCTCCCTTGTATTTCAGATCCTGTGGCGAGATGCCGACAGCTGCAAATGAATGGACCTGGACGCCCTCGGCGAGCGTCGTGTGCCCGTCCAGAACAACATGCGACACCAGCGTGCAGCCTTCGCCCAGCACGACGTGCTCCCCCACAGTGCAGAACGGACCGACCGTGCAACTTGCGGGCACGGTCGCCCCTCCGGCCACAATGGCCAGGGGATGGATGTTGCCGTGCTGCGTTGCGGGCGTCTTGCCTTCCGTGATCGCCATCGGATGCCTCTACTGCGCAGACTGCATTGCAGATGGTTGGCTGCCCGCGGCCTTCTTGCGGGGACGGGGTACCAGCATGCAGGTGATCACGGCCTCTGCGGCAACCGCGCCATCCACCGTGCAGACGCCTTGCATCTTGACCACGCGAGACCGCCAGTTCAGCACCGTCACCTCAATACGTAGCTGATCCCCGGGAACAATCTGTCGACGGAACGAAGCCTTGTCGATACCGGTGAAGACCATCAGCTTGCTTTCGCGATCCGGCACCTCGGTCAGCAGCAGTGCACCGCCAGCCTGCGCCATAGCTTCGATCGTCATCACGCCGGGCATGATGGGGAAATCGGGAAAGTGCCCCGTGAACTGGGGCTCGTTGGCCGTCACGTTCTTGATGGCGACGATGCGCTGCTTGCGTTCCATGTCGATTACGCGATCAATCAGCAGAAACGGATAGCGGTGCGGCAGGATCGCCATGATTTCGGTGATATCCAGCGTGCGTTTTTCCTCGACGGCAGCCGTCGTCATGTCATCACTCATAGCCGGCCCAGAATATCAGCCATGGCTACTTCCTGTTCAGCGGGCGGTCTGGATCGAAGAGTTCAGCGGGGAGGGGCAGACCATACTGGACCTTTGTAAGGAAGCGCTGACTGACCATGTCCCCGTTGTGATATCGCGATATGGTCAGCGGTGTCATGATGCCCCCCTCGGGCTGCCAATCGTCATAGCGTTCCACATCGGTATCGAAGTCCTTGTAGACCGGGTTCCGCGACTGAAATGTACGGCTGCGCGGCAGGTGGGTCTCTTGATCCAGAGCGAGGGTGATCGCATCGTTGTCGGCGGTCAGGATACTCACCTTGTCCACCAGCCGGCGCTCATCCATCATGCTGCCTTCAAAGGTCACCAGCGTGTCCGGGCGCTTCAGCCAGTCATTCACAACAACATCCAGGGTGTGTCGCCGACGTCGCTGAAAGTCGTCGATATCGATCTTCGGCAACTCCTTGCGGCCTCGGAAGGTCAGCTCATAACCACTGTCCTTCGTCCATACTTCGGCAACATCCCTCTTGCTGGTTGGGATGAAGATGCCCATCTTGGACACGATCACGACGCGCTCGCCGAATGGCTCCAGGCGCAGGTACTCCTCAAACTGTGTCTCATAGGGATTGGGTGCACTCTTATAGAAAGTGGCGCCTTTGCCCTCCAGGCGCTCCGTGCCGCGCTGCAGCCACTTGTTCCCGCCAAGGGCCTGCACCATGGCATCCAGCAGCTTGCGCCCCTGCGCCTGTCCCGCATCGGTTGCCGCCGGTACAGATTGTGCCCTCATCGAGCAGGCACCGGCCAGCACAAGAGCCAGCAACGCCGGCCACACACGCACTCCACACTTCCCTGCTTCGCTCACCCGCACCGTCACATCCTCTTCTTCCTTGGACGCACGCCTAGCCCGCCAGCACGGCGCCGCCGTTGACATTCCATATCTCACCGGAGATAAAACCCGCCCACGGCGTGCACAGAAAGACGATCGGCCCGGCGATCTCCTCGGGCTCAGCGGCGCGGCCCAGAGGGATGAGGCTTAGCGCCTTTCCGGCCGCAACGGGATCGCTCAGGGTACCGGCCGACATCTCCGTACGTACCCAGCCCGGCGCTACGCAGTTGCACAGGATGCCCTGCGGCCCCAGCTCGCTGGACAGGCTCTTCGTCAGGCTGAGCAGCGCCCCTTTGCTGGCCGCGTAGTCGGCATGGAGGGCCTCGCCGCGCTGTGCGGCCGTGGAGGCCACCAGGATGATGTGTCCGCGTACGCCCCGCCCAACCCGCTCGAATGTCGAAGGCTCGGGCGCTGCTGAAGCCGAAGCTGGAGCCGGCCAGGTGATGCGGTCACTGTAGACCACCTCTTCCAGCAGCTCGCGGGCGTCTGCATTACCTTCGGCTTCCGTCTCGGCTGTCGGCTCACCGGGGCCGTAGTCGATCAACCCTGCGAGGGCAGTCTCATCCGTGGAGACTGGCACCTGCTGTGCCGGGGTAGCAGCCCCGTGCTCGGCTGCCTTTCCCGCCGCGTTACCCGCGAGCATCTGCCGCGTCCCCGCCCGCACCAGGCCGAAGACACTCTCCAGATTGATCCCCATCGTGCCCCGCCATTGGTCGAGGCTCATGGTGGCGATCGGCTGATCATGCGGCGGCCAGATGCCGTGATTGACGACCAGAATGTCGAGCTGTCCAAAGATCCCTGCGGCCGCGGTCACCAGCGCGTCACCATCGTCAGCGGTGGCAAGCTCCTGTTGCAGCGCCCGGCAAAGCCTGTCTCCGCCGCACTCGCTCACGAGCGCC
The DNA here is from genome assembly GCA_964247615.1 of uncultured Acidobacteriaceae bacterium. Taxonomy (GTDB): domain Bacteria; phylum Acidobacteriota; class Terriglobia; order Terriglobales; family Acidobacteriaceae; genus Granulicella. Next base: position 34,455 of record CAXTVC010000009.1, on the reverse strand, counting down.
CGTGCCTGCGCCTCGGCGCTGCGATAGCTGAAGATTACGCGGGCCCCGGCCTGGCGCAGGGCCCGTACTGTTGCCGCTCCTATGCCCCTGGAGCCGCCTGTAACCAGCGCCACCTTGCCTTCAAGTTGCAGCATCACACCGCTCATCGTCTTCGCTGTCTCACTTCCCCGCATCTCTACCTACCTGCTGCCACGACGCTTCATGCCCAACTTCTGCAGATAACTGCAGCGCTTCGTCGTGAGCCGCTCTTACAATCGTCTCATCTGCCAGGGCGGTCCGGATTGCCGGGGCCGTGTCCCTGCGCTGCCAGTTGTTACCAGAGATCGATCGTCCCTTCAGGAGAAGCTCTATGAAATACGTGATCCTTGCCGTTCGTGTCTTGTTAGGAGCTGGTTTCCTCTTCTTCGGCCTCAACATCCTGTTGCACTTCCTGCCGCAGCCACCCATCGCAGGCGATGCAGGCACCTTCGCCGTCATCCTGGCACAACATCACTGGATGAACTTCGTGGGCGTGATCCAGGTCATCGCGGGAGTGCTGTTGCTGGTCAACCGCTATGTACCGCTTGCCCTCGCCCTGCTTGCGCCCCTGCTGGTCAATATCCTGCTCTTTCACATGCTGCTGCTGGGTGGCGTGGGCGTGGCCCCGGGGCTGCTCTGCACCGTGCTGGAGATCTTTCTGCTCTTTGTCTATCGCCGCAGTTTCTACCCGCTCTTTGCCATGAACCCGGAGAGAGACACTGTCCGGCTCTAACGAATCGAGGAGCCAGGACGGTGCTGCCGTTCCGTTCCGGCACCGCGCCGTGCCGGGATCTCCGGGCTCTGCAGGCCAAGCGTTGTTCGTGCCTTCCGGGTAAGCCGCCCCAGCACATAGGCATGGGCGGCCCGCAGTTCGCTCTCCCACTCCGTCTGGCGCAGTACACCCCAGGAGTTTGCCGCGACCCAGTAGGCCTTGGCCAAATATGGTGCCGGCTGGAAACCTTCGACTTCCAGCAGCTCGGACGCACGCTCCTGTCCTGCGGCGAAGGAAATCACCAGGCCTTTGGGCTGGTCCAGGTCCATCAAGGCAAACATCTTGCCGCCAAGGGACTTGTCTCCGACCCAGTACACAAGGTTTCCGCCCCATTGCACGGTCTCGACCACCTGGGGCAGCTTCAACAGACGGGATCGGGCGCGTTCGGCATCCATGCAGCGCAGTGTACGCCTGCACTCCAGGGCGATGGTACGTCCACCACGCGCCTACGATTTGTTCGCCCGTGCCTTGTTGCCACCCGCCTTGCGCAGCTTACTGGCAGCCGCCTCACGGCCGTCTTCCTTGCGCTCACCCTTTGACTGATTTGGCTTGGGCTTGCAGCTACCTTTGGTACCGGCCTCTTTGCCGGGTACACGCTCAAACCCTGGCCAGCACGCCGGGCCATCGCCAGTGGAACGCTTCTGCTTGACCAGCGATTCCTTCTTGGCCTTCGCCGGTCCGGAACTCGCCTTCTTGCTTGCCGTTTTACTGCTCGCACCCTTGGCTGCGCTCTTCTTCGTGGCAACCTTCTTGGTCGCGCTCTCGCCAGCCGTTTTCTTAGCGGCTACTTTTTTCGCTGCTGTTTTCTTGATTGCAGTCTTCTTCGCTGCTGTCTTTTTGCTTGCGATCTTTTTTGCGGTGGCCATGTCAACCTTAGAGGCCTTTGCTCCACATCAAGTGCACCTGCGACGAAGCGAAATTCGAGAGATGCGTTGCTACGCTTCAACGCAGTCGTAAACGTATCGGACCTTTTGCGGTAGAAGCATCAACGACTGTTCCGTTCTGCGTGATGGCGATGGTTCCCTGCGCGACCAGCCTTCGCGCCGCTGCACGTGCCGGTTCCATCAGCGGCTCCCATGCTTCGCGCTCCTCGCTTGCAGCAACAGAGCGCGCCGCCTCACTGGGGCAGATGGTCTTGCCCGCGCCACGCACTGCCAGCAGGCGAAGGATCTCCGCTTCCAGTCGCTCATCCACCGATCGCACCTTGCGCTTCCGGCATGCGTCCGAACAGAACTTCACCTCGTTCCAGTTCTTTGCCCACTGCTTCCGCCAGGTCATCACGCGGCCGCAGGAGGCGCAGGTCTTGGGCGTACGATCCCCGCTCTCTTCCATTTGCTGCTTGCCCGGCATCTTGTTCCCTTTCCCCGGCTACTGTTTATGCAGAGACCGTCTCTCTGCATCGTATGCCTGTGACCCCGAACGCTCCCACACCTCTCCGCTTCGCCAGCTGGAACGTGAACTCGATCAAGGCTCGGCTGGAGCATGTGCGCGGCTGGCTGCAGACCGCCGCTCCCGACGTCCTTTTGCTGCAGGAACTCAAAGGGCTCGACTTCCCTACAGCGGTGTTTGAAGAGATTGGCTACACAAGCGTGGCTGTGACGCAGAAGACCTACAACGGCGTCGCCATCCTCTCCCGGCTGCCGATCCAAAGCCTGAGCACCGCGCTGCCCGGAGATGAGACGGACAGCCATGCGCGCTACCTTGAAACCCTCATCGGTGGCGTCCGCGTGGTGAATATCTATCTACCCAACGGCAATCCCGTCGGCACGGACAAGTTCCCCTACAAGCTCGCCTGGATGGATCGCCTGCGGGTCCAGATGGAGCGCTGGCTGGAAGATGGCACGCCTACCCTCATCGGCGGCGACTTTAACGTGATCCCCGAAGACATCGACTGCGATAAACCCGCCAACTGGGTTCGTGACGCACTCTTTCAGCCCGAAACAAGGGAGCGCTACCGCGCCATGCTCGGCAGGGGCTATGTCGACGCATTTCGCGCCCTGCACCCGGACGAGGGCAGCCAATTCACCTATTGGGATTATTTCCGTCAGGCCTTTGAGCGCAATCGCGGCATTCGCATCGATCACTTTCTGCTGACGCCTTCGCTGGCCACGCGGCTCGAGCGTTGCGAGATCGACCGCGGCCCCCGCGCACAGGAGAAGCCCTCCGACCACACACCCATCGTCGTCGAGTTGCGACCGAGCTAAGTCCCCTCTGCAAGACCCCGTCGGCAGACTTCTATACTTCTACTTGCCAGCATGCCATCAGAAATCACATCGCAAACCAGCCCTGTCCCTTTCGCCCCCGTCGAACAACAACTCGACCTGATCACTAAGGGCGCCGCCGAAATCATTCCGCCCGCCGTGGCTTCTGCTCCCGATGCCCTGCAGGCGCGCCTAGAAGAGGCACGCCGCACAGGGGTACCCCTGCGCATCAAGGCTGGCTTCGACCCGACCGCGCCGGACCTGCATCTGGGCCACACGGTGCTGATGCGCAAGCTGAAGCACTTCCAGACGCTGGGCCACCAGGTCATCTTCCTGATCGGCGACTTCACCGGACTGATCGGTGATCCAACGGGCAAGAACCAGACCCGCAAACCATTAACCCGCGATGAATTGATGGAGAACGCGAAGACCTATCAGCAGCAGGTCTTCAAGATCCTCGACCCGGAGAAGACCGAGGTCCGTTACAACTCTGAATGGATGACGCCGTTCGGTGCGGACGGCCTGGTACGGCTTGCGGCCCAGTTCACGCTGTCACAGATGCTCGAGCGGGACGAGTTTCACAAGCGATTCCAGGAAGAACAACCCATCCACATGCACGAAATGCTGTATCCCATGGTGCAGGGCTACGACTCCGTCGCGCTCCAGGCCGACGTGGAGCTTGGCGGCACAGATCAAAAGTTCAACCTCATGCGGGGCCGCGATCTGCAGCGGCACTTCGGTCAGAAGCCGCAGATCGTGCTGATGACGCCCATCCTGGAGGGCCTGGATGGCGTGCAGAAAATGTCAAAGTCGCTCGGCAATGCGATCGGCATCCAGGATCCGGCGCCGGACATGTATGGCAAGCTGATGTCCATTTCCGACGACCTCATGTGGCGTTACTGGACCCTGCTCACGGATCTTCCGGGCAGCGAGGTGGACCGTATGCAGGCCAGGGTCAGCTCAGGCGAGCTGCACCCAATGGATGCCAAGAAGGATCTCGCGCTGACAATCACACGTGAGTTCCATTCCCCCGCAGAAGCACAAAGTGCTGCGGAGAACTGGTCGACACAGTTCCAGTCACGCGCTGTAGCCGCGGATCTTCCGGTGATTATTGTCTCCAGAGAGGCTGATGGCCTGTTCGTACCGAACACCGAACAGCCTCATGCAGAGCCTTTCGTTCGTATTGCGAAACTTCTACAACTTTCTGGTCTTGCCGCTTCCGCCAGTGAAGCCACGCGCAAGATCGCGGAAGGCGCGGTACTCGTGAATAATGAACGATTTACGGGAAAGGCACTGCCTTTCAGCGATCTGGGAGAGAAACCCGTTCTGCGGCTGGGCAAAAAAACGGTGCGGATTGCCTTCCAAAAGGCACCACATTACGGAAGTAACTTGGGGTAGGATTCTTCCTAGCACAAACACTTGCAAGCAGAAAAGCAAGCAGTTGGTGAGCAGATGTGCGCCGCACAGAGGCCTGCGGTGCGCTTGATCCACGGCCAGCAGCCACGACGGCAAACGACTGTCGCGGCCAGAGTCGCCTTTAAACCTGTCCGGTCCCGCACGGGACGGCGTAGCGCCAGATCCCTAGACTGATCCCGGAAACTCCCGGCGTAGCGTGGTTTTGTCTTGCGCTCGATCAGTACGAAGTAGTCGTGATCTTCCCATGTCACGTCTCTGACATATATATCCTGAGCGACCGCAGCACTGGTCCGGCAACTTCGGACTGCCCGCTGCCGCGCCGTCGCTCGCTTGCCTAACCGAAGCGGCCACAATGCCTCAAACCCCGGGTTCCAAACCCGGACACTTCGTGCTGTCCTCTGCGTGAAAAGACACGTCAGTAACACTTTTGCTGAGTACTGATACTGCAGAAAAGTTACCTAAAGTGCTGCCACGTGGTGAGTGTCCGAACCGATGCTTTTGCCACAGTGGACGTAGGAAAAATTGCTTCTTGGGCTGATGTTCTTCAGTGGACTTAGGCCGACAAACCTCATTTGTAGGTAGGATCTTGATGAAGCGTACGATCTCCCTTCTGTTACTCGTCTTGGTGGTCCTTTTGACCAAGGCAGCCTCTGCTACCACGTGGTACGTTCGCGCGGACGGCGGTACTCGCTACTCTTCCAACGCAAGCTCCGGCCAGTGTGACGGCCAGGGAGATGCAGCCTACTCCGGAAAAGGTGTCAATCAGCATTGCGCGTTCAATGACTATCGCTTCTTGTATGACGATCAGCACACCTACGGCGTCAAGAAATGGGTGATCGCTGGCGGCGACACCGTCATTCTGGACAACACCAAACAATGGCGCGTCGGCTTCGAGCAGAACACCTCTCCCAACGATGTCTGGTGTTTTGGCAGCGGTGGCACCTTCACCTGCAATAACCCCATCATCCCTGCGGGGACTGCCTCACAACACACCCGTTTGCTGGGTCGGAACTATGCAGCCTGCAGCGCCGGCAACCAGCCGGACAAAACGAAGATGACGCAACTCTTCGGTGGCTATGGCGTTTATGACGCGTTGAGCCTCTCCGGCGCACAGTATGTCGACGTTCAATGCCTGGAGATCACCAGTCACTCCGCATGTGTCATTCACGGCTCCCCGGTATATCCCAAGGATTGTCAGCGGTATAGCTTACCGATTGATGATTACGACTCCGACGGTATCAGCACGGATGTCAACACGCATGACGTCTTGTTGCAGGACTTGTGGATTCACGGACACACGGATCGCGGAATCATAGGGGCCATCGGGGGCTTGATTACAGCGAACCGCGTTGACATCGCGGTGAATGGCATGGCAGGGTGGGACCTGGATCCAGGGAACGGTACGCAAAGTCCCAAGGGCTTAATCAAGTTGAGCTACTCCACCATTGAGTGGAGCGGTTGCAATCAGGTTTATCCGAACGTGCTGCCTGTAGCCTGCTATAGCCAGAGCACTGGAGGCTATGGTGATGGTATCGGCACCCCACACACACCGATGGTCGGTGTCTTCATCGACCACTCCATCTTCCGTTACAACACGCAGGACGGCGAGGACTTCGGACACGTCAGCCTTGCCGCGAACCTGTCGGTAACGGACTCGGCCAGCTACGGCAACAACGGCGGCGCTCTCAAATGGGCCGGCTTTCAGAACGTCAACGTTCAGAACAACCTCCTGATCGGCAATTGCCTGCGCATGTCCGAACCCATTCCGGGCATACCTTCCACCTATAACGCCCATCTGGCCGATTACTGCCGGGCAGGCGATGCGCTCAGCTTTGACTTCAACAACAATGCCACGGGCCTGCTGGCGAACAACACCATCGTCACCTACGCACCGACCACGTTTGACATCAAGTGCTACGACAGCGCGAGCTGCGCCAACACAACACTCACGATGAGCAACAACATCGTTTTGGCGTATGACAACCACGGCACCTACGACCTGGGCGGCCAGGGTGGCGGTCCTGGCGGTTTTTGCGGAACCAGCTGTAACGGATCCGCGCTTCCCCTGGGCAAGATCAACCGCGCCAACAACCTTTACTACGGTTTCCGCGGCTCCTGCTTTGCCAACAAACCTTTGTTCGCTCCGGGAACAGTGACGGGCGAGGCCTGCCTCGATCCACAGTTCGTCAATGAGCCGAAGTTCACGAGCGAGTCATCGCTGGATGACTTCGACTTCGCCCTCTCCTCCACCAGCCCGGCGAAGGGTGCCTCGATCGCGATTCCAGGCCTGACAAAGGACTATCTTGGCGCCGTTCGCCTGATGCCAACCAGCCTCGGCGCGCTGGAGTACGGATCACAGGTCAACCTCAACGATGTGACTTCGGGTATCGCCGCAACGGCCCCGGTCAGTACGCCACCTTCCACGCCCACACCTCCGACGGCACCCTCCACGCCGCCACCAACCACCCCCGCTCCTGCGAAACCGCCGTACCCCACGATGACTGTGCTTTCTGTCTCAGGCAACGCGGGCACGGCGATCCTGACCGTAGCGGTTGCGCCAACAGGCACGGCCAGCGGCCAGATCAAAGGCACGGTCATTCTCTACAACAGTGCAAAGATGATCCTTGTGAAAAGTGTTCTGAACGCCAACGGCGCTGCAAGCTGGCAGATCCCGGCTGCTCTGAAAGGGCAGACGGTTTACGCGGCTTACACGGGCAGCAGCACCTACACACAATCCGCCTCGGGAATGCTGAATATTTCAGACGCAGTTGCCTCGTTGAAGTAGAACGTGCAGTAAAGAAAGGGGGACGCGGAAGATCTCCGCGTCCCCTCTTCTTTGCGATCTACCAACACAGGCTGGACAATGGATCTGCCCGAGGGTGTGTCATAGGCCCGCACCAGAGTGACAAGACGGTGCGTGCCGGAAGGAGTTCATGCCGACCGTTGAGGTAATCATTCCCGCATACAACGCGGCTACTTTTCTGACCGCGGCCCTTGAAAGCGTTATCTGCCAGAGCTTCACCGACTGGCGCATTCTGCTGGTCGACGACGGGAGCACGGACGATACCGCAGCCATTGCCACCTCGTATGCGGAACGTCTTGGACCCAGACTCAAGTACATCTATCAACAAAACGCCGGCTTACCCGCGGCGCGCAACACCGCCATACGCCATGCCGAGGGTGAGTATCTCGCGCTGCTGGACTCCGATGATGTCTGGCTTCCTTGCCGCCTGACCGAGACCCTCAAGGTGTTTGCGCGCAGCGAGGCAATCGGTCTTACGTACGGCTTCATCGACGGCATTGATCCCCAGGGACGGATCATCAGCACCTTCCAGACGCCCAGCAAACATCCCGAGGGCCGGATCGCGCCCTATATCTACATGCGGGAGATCGATCTTCCCTGCCCCAGCATCACGTTCCGCAAGGTATGCGTGGAGAAGGTCGGAGACTTTGACGAGACCATGCGCGCCACGGAGGATCGCGATCTCTGGTTGCGCATCGCGCTGCAATACGAGGTGGCACTTGTATGCGAGGTCATCGCGCAATATCGGACCTCACCGCAAGCCATGACCAGCGATCCGGAGCGCATGTTCCAGGCGCAGCTACGCTTCATCGAGAAGCACTATGGCGCGCCAGGCTGCGGCTTCTGGCCGCGGAGGGTGGCGCTCAGTCACATCTATCGACAGAAGGCCGAAGCCCTTGTCAAACGTGGCCAGGGCAGCGCGGCGCGGCGGGCAGCCCTGCGGGCGTTAGTGTTGAATCCCTTCAAAATCAGCAATGCGCGCACGACTCTTTCACTGCTGCGTCGTGGAGTCTCAGCCGCACTCACCGCCTGAGTGCGGCTGACATGCCAGGAACGTCTAGTTCATGGCGCCGATGCTGATGGGGCCTGAAGCAGGACGGGGATTGCCGTCATAGTCCTTGTCCAGTCCAGGCACAGGTAAACCCGCACCTCGCGCGGGACTTCCCTCGGCAAGATGGAAGTTGAAGTTATCCAGGTCGGATTCTTTCGAGAGCCTTGGCTGCCCGACGAATTTCGGATCGGCACAGAGATTGTTATTGCCGAAGTGCAGCGTGCAACGCTGACCGCGGATGCCGTACTCAAGATTGTGTGTGTTGTTCACGTGACCTATCGGCTTGCCGTAGTAGATGCCGCCCGCGCCTCCAGCCTGCCCGCCAAGGTTGTAGGTATTGGGGTTGTCATAGCCGAGGATCAGGTTGTTGATAAACGTCAGGGAGCTGTTGGAGCAGCTGTCATCCCAGCAGTTGATATCAAACATTGTCGGGGCATAACCAACAATGGTGTTATTGGCAAACACGGCCTTGCCACCCTGCCGAAAGTTAAACGACACGCCATCCAGCGCCCTGCAGAAGTCTGCCAGGTGCGTATTGAACGTGACAGGTGTGCCCGGGATGGCTTCTTTCATGCGCGTGCAATTGGCCATCACCAGATTGTTTTCAAAGACGACGTTCGTAAAGTTCGGGCCCCACTTGAACTGCGCACCGCCATTGCCGTAGCTGAAGGAGTTCGTGATCCGCAAGGTGTGCTGACCCGTGTCTACATGGCCGAAGTCCTCGCCGTCCTGCGTGTTGTACCGAAAGATCGAGTGATCAATCAGGACGTCCATTCCCGTGTTGGCGGGCGTTCCAATCCCGTCGCCATAGCCGCCGGTGGACTGCCCGTAACAGCTAACCGCCGGATTGTCATGCTTGATGGGGTACTCCTGATTGCAGCCGTTCCATTCCACAATCGAGTCCTTCATGTACAGCGTTGCATTCACGCTCGCCGTACCGCTGCCATCATCGAAGTCCCAGCCAGCCTCGCCGTTATAGGCAATGTCGACGTGTTCGGCCCATACCTTGCCCCCAATCGGTCCCTTGATGCCGCGATCGGTATGTCCGTGCACCCATAGATTCTTGAGCAACAGATCATGCGTATGCACGTCCGTGGCGATGCCAGAGGAGTCGAAATCGTCCATGGGCGGCTGGTAGCGCCGACAGTCCTTCGGGTATACCGGTGAGCCATGAACCATGCAGTCGGAGTGCTCGGTGATGTTCAGGCATTCCACATCGACATATTGAGCACCGGCCAGATTCAACGCCACATAGACTGCATAGCCGCCATGAATCTCCGTCATTTTGGCATGCGTACTGCAGCTGGCCCAGTTCTCACCGAGAATGCGCGTGGGGTGGTCCGGCGTCCCTGCAGGAATGGTTGAGTTCGTGCAGGAATAGGTGCCATTGCCGCCTCGGCACCAAGTGTCGTTTGCGCTGATTCCCTGATCGAAGCCTACGCGCCACGGCCCCTTGCGCAGGATCACGGTATCTCCACCAGCGATCACCCAGGGGAACTTGCCGTACACATGCTGATCATCCCAGAGGAAGCGATAGTCGTTGAAGGCACAGTGGCGATTGGTGCCTTTTCCTGGATAGGCTGCGTCCCCCTTGCCGTCGCATTGGCCCTCCGTGGCGGCCGCCGAATAACGGGTGCCGCCATCGGGGCGGACATACCAGGTCTCGCTCAGGGCTGGCACCGCAAACAGAACACACAACAGGCTCCACATGCACAACGATTTCAGGTTCATTTTCTCCGCCCATACCCATAAGCTGCCCTAGTCATACCAGTGCTGCCCCCTTTCAGCAACTGCCGTCGTCCCGCCTTGGGGTGATTGACCCGACGCACCCCAACTGCTCTACTAAGGCCCTAGCCGAAGCAGGCGTGAGGAGCTGGATGCCGCAACGAAGTCGTATCTCCGTGGCCATATGCACCTACAACGGGGAGAAATTTGTTCAGGAACAGCTGGACAGCATGGTCCAGCAGACACGCCAGCCGGATGAGTTGATCGCCATCGACGACCAGTCCACCGACCGCACTGCGGATATCCTGCGCGAGTTCGCCGCCTCTGCCCCGTTCCCGGTCACGGTGCATGTCAACCCGGTCAACATCGGACGGCTCTCCAGGGGTATCACGCGTAACTTTGAGACAGCTACCCTGAGGTGCACGGGCGACCTAATCGTTCCCTCGGATCAAGACGACATCTGGATGCCCGACAAGCTGGAGCGCATGGCCGGCATGATGGACGCCGACCCCACGCTGGCGGGCCTGTTCTCCGATGCGCAGCTGGTCACGGTGACGGGTGAGCCCAAAGGCACGCTGCTTTCGCAGACCACGGGCCTTAACGCAAAGGAACAGGCACGCCTCGCCAAAGGTGACGCGCTGCCGCTTCTGCTCTCCATGACCAAGGTCTATGGCTCTTCCATGCTGTTTCACGCGCGGCTGAAGCAATATCTACCGGTGCCGAAGCATTGGTGGTTTGACGCATGGATGGCCGCCGTTGCTGCTATCCATGGGCGCCTGGCGTTTGTGCCGGAGGAGCTCTACAAGTACCGCATCCATCCAAACCAGAGCGTCAGCGCGCGCGTGCAAACCGCCTCCAGCCGCGTGCAACGATGGCGCAGCTCGGCGAGGGAATATTGGGATGCCTCTGGCCCCCCGTTAGGGGATCTATACGACCACATCGCCGCCACAGACAGCGACCGCAAGGAGGAGTACCTCGCGTATCTCAGCGGCCGGATTGATCTGTTGCGTTTCCGTGCCGAGCTGCCAGAGAGCCGCGTGGCCCGCACGCTCAAGGTCGCGGGCCGTAGCCGGGATTATTATCGGTTCTTCAACGGCTGGCGCAGTTTGGTGAAGGACCTCACCTCCTGATCGCTCGCCTGCTCCCGATCAGCTCCGCAGAGCAGCCACAACTCTTGCTGCGCTGCTGCGATACATCCTATTTGCATAGCGGAAGGGCCCTATGAAATGCACGAATGCCGATTGCGTGTAGTCGATGTCCTCATGCGCCCAGTAGGAGCAGTATCGCGGGAAAGGCAGCGGCAGCGGGTTCTCGGCATTGGCGATCAGCAGGTTGGAGGTCAGCTGTTCGCTGCCCCACTTGTCCCAGGTGCCTTCGGCGATGCGCCGCATCAGCTCGGAAAACTGCGTAATCTTTTCGCGGTCGATCGAGCCCTGCGCAAAGCCGACGAAGCCGGCATTTCCGCGCAGGTAGCGTAAATCCTTTGCCTCGGGAAGCTGATTGAAATTGCGTTCGCACACCGCCTGCACCTGCGGATCCCCGTTGCTCTTGTAGCGCGTCCACGCGTCAGGCATGGGCTCCACGTGCGGGTAAGACCGATCGCCGAGCAGCGTAAAACAGCGGTTCGCCGCGATGCTCCCCACGACCTCGGGTATGGGCTGCATCGTCAGGGTGTCTGAATCAAGCTGCACCACATAGCCGTCCGCGACCAGATCGCTGATCAGCATCAGCCGCTCCCAGCAGCCGCCTTTGGGGCACTTGCCGGTACTAATTGATTGGATTGTCACCACCCTCAGCGCCGGCACATGTGCAGTCATCAGCGCCGTATCGGCAGGCGTCAGGGAGCCGTCGCTGAGTACGACAACCCGCGGTGAGTACCCAAGCTGGCCCACGAAGGACTTGATCGCCAGCAGGTACATTCGCACCTCGCCATGGCAGACCATCGACACGACGGTGAGGGGGCTGGCGGCAGGGAGAAGCGTCGGGGTTTTCAGCAGACCGCGCGACGTGAAGTCGAACCACCTACGGTTCAAGGCACGCCGCGCTCGGAAGAACATACCGGAAACATACCACGCAGGCCCATGCCGGTCATCGCGTCAGTGGGCCTGTACTCTGCAACCTTTGTGCCGCGCGCTTATGGTTGTGTCTCAGGCACGGGCACATTGAAGGCATTCAGGATCGCCGACACCGCAAGGTACAACCCCGTCAGGTGCAGCATGTCCACCAGGCCCTTGTGGCCGAACGCCTTTGCGGCCTCGGTATACAGATCATCCGGCACACGATGTTCGGCGGCCACGGCGCGCACAAAGCGATGCGCCGTCAGCTCCATCGGCTTCAGGCCCATTGGCTCGGCTCCGGTGGCCAGTGCTTCAATGTCGTCGGCGGCCAGACCCGCCTTCGCCGCGACCGCACGATGCGCGTACAGCTCATACTCCGACTTGCAAACCGCGCCCACCGTAAGAATGACCACCTCCCGGACCGTCGCGTCCAGCTCCGTAGAAGTTCGTTCCGCCTCGAGGTATTTCAGCTGACCCGCGCCCAACTCCGGGTTGTACAGCAGCGCGTTAAAGGGTCCCAGCAGACGACCATCCTCCAACACTGCTTTGAACCCGCTCTCCCGTGCCCACGGGAGCATGCTGCTCGCCATGCGCTCATAGATCTCGCGCTGATCGCGATTCAGCTCCTGTGGCCCCAGCAACGGCAACCGCGTGTTGGCATCTTCCTGTTCAGCATCCATCTGTTCCTCCCGGCCGGACTCATGGAGTTCGCGCCTCCCCTGCTCAGATGCGTGGACCGCCCCGAGGCATCAAACCAGGTATGCCTCTTCGCTCCGCAAACGTTGTCGGCTCCGGACCAAACGGCCTTGCCGCGGCCATCACGCTGGCTCAGCGTGGCGTCGAGGTCGCCGTCTTCGAGCGCAACGCCCAGCTCGGGGGAGCCTGCTCCACTGCCGAGATCACCCTGCCCGGCTTCCGGCACGATCTCGGCTCCTCCTGCTATCCCCTGGGCGTCGCCTCGCCGTTCTTCAACTCGCTGCCTCTGGCCCAACACGGCCTGCGCTGGATCGAGCCCGACGCGCCCCTGGCCCATCCGCACCCGGATGGCACCGCGACGATCCTGGAACACGATCTCGAAGCCACCGCCGCGCAGCTGATGGAAGGTACCGATGCGCGCGATGCCAATGCCTGGCGTTCGCTCTTCGCCAGCTCTGTTCGTGATTTTCCTCTGCTCGTTGGGGACTTCATGAAGCCGCTGCTGCGCATCCCCTCAAACCCTGTAGCAATGGGCTTCTTTGGCATGGCCGCCATCTGGCCGGCAGGGCTGCTGGCGAAAACCGTCTTTCGTCACGAGCGCGCCCGTTCTCTCTTTGGTGGATGCGCCGGTCACTCCGTACTGCCGTTCTCGCACATCATCTCGTCTGCCACGGCGGTGGTACTCGCCGCCGCGGGCCACACCACAGGCTGGCCGGTTGTTGCAGGCGGCGCGCAGTCCCTCACAGACGCGCTGGTCGCCCACTTGCACTCGCTCGGCGGCAACATCGTCACCGAGCACCCCGTCCGCACCCTGCGCGATCTACCGCCAGCCGACATCACCCTCTTCGACACCTCGGCGCATGCACTAATGGAGATCGCCGGCGACGCACTCTCCCCTGCCTACAAAACCAGGCTCGCCCACTTCACCCGTGGCCCGGGGATCTTCAAAATCGACTACGCCTTGTCCGAGCCGATCCCATGGCGAGCACCGGCCTGCAGACGTGCTGCTACGGTGCATCTGGGCGGCTCCCTGGACGAAATGGCCCGTTCCGAACACGACGCCTTCAACGGCCGTCTACCCCCGCCCTCCGAAGACAAGCCGTTCCTTCTGCTGGTGCAGCCCAGCCTCTTCGACTCCTCACGCGCGCCGGCCGGCAAGCACACCGCCTGGGTCTACTGCCATGTGCCGGCAGGTGCGGCAGCGGACCGCACCGAGGCGATCGAAAACCAGATCGAGCGCTTCGCCCCGGGCTTCCGGGACGTGGTGCTCGCGCGCCGCACATGGAACTCCGAGGACCTGGCCGCCTGGGACCCCAACCTGCGCGGCGGCGATGTCTCAGGTGGCTCCATGACGCTCACCGGCATGCTCGCCCGCCCCACGCTGCGCACCTACCGCACCTCGGACCCCAGCCTTTACCTGTGCAGTTCGTCAACGCCCCCAGGTGGCGGCGTCCACGGCATGGCCGGCCACAACGCCGCACTCGCCGCACTTGAGGACTGGAAGAACAACACCCCGTCTAAACCTCTTAAGACCTCCGCTTATCGTTCGCCAACCGCTCCACTGCCGACAGCTTCCTAGCCGACAGCTTCTTCGCCGACCGCCAACCAGCGTACAGTTATCCGCAAGGAGACCGCCCATGCTCAGAAGAGACTTCCTCCGTCGCACGACCCGCACCCTGTCCGCCGCCGTGCTCTCCCAATCGGCACTCGCACGTGCCGCGGCGCTGGAAGGGATTGCCGGTCTCGGCAAACTCCCTGACACCTACGCTGCCGGCGATGAAGTCGTCCTCGGCAAGACGGGCATCCGCACCAGCCGCCTCGCCATGGGTACCGGCACGATCGGCTACAACGGGGGCTCCAACCAGACGCGCCTGGGTACCGCTCCGTTCACACAACTGCTGTTAAACGGGTACCACGAGCATGGTCTGCGCTTCTTTGACACCGCCGACAGCTATGGCAGCCATCCTTACGTCGCTGCGGCCGTAAAACAGCTGCCCCGCAACAAAGTTACGGTCATGACCAAGACCGACACCCGTGATCCGGCCGGCGTCAGCCGCGATCTCGACCGCTTCCGCAAGGAACTCGGCGTCGACATGATCGACATCGTACTGATTCACTGCGTCACCGAGGCCGACTGGAACACACGCTACCGCGGTGCCATGGACGTACTGTCTGAGGCCAAGCAGAAGGGCGTCATTCGTGCGCACGGCGTCTCCTGCCATTCGCTACGCGCCCTGAAAGCCGCAGCCGCTGAACCGTGGGTCGAGGTCGACCTGGTCCGACTCAACCCGCTCGGCTCCTACATGGATGCAGAACCCGGCACCGTCATCGACGTCATCAAGGAGATGCGCGGGCAGGGCAAGGGCATCGTCGGCATGAAGATCATGGGCCAGGGCGATCTGCGCAAGAAGCCCACCGAGGCCGTTCGCTACGCCCTCAGCACCGGCGTGCTGGACGCGTTCACCATCGGAACCGAGTCCAAAGCGGAGCAGAACGATCTGGCACAGCGGGTAGCCGCAGCCTGAACAATCCAGAACGCTTCAGGACCGGCGATATCATGCCGGCTCTGCATTTACGCGAGGCCGCATTGTGGCTCGACCCCTGGGAGCAGTTCCATCTCGGGGGAAGACCCAAAGCGGCGCCGCAGCATCTCGTCAAACGTGTCTTCACCGTTCGTCGGTGTGGGCCGGTCCAGCACCAGCCGCCACCAGTGCATCCGCGCCGCACGCCGTTCCCCTTGCCACACTGTGTCGGTACGCATCAGGACCTCCCCTCCGAGCTTTTCCTTCAACACTTATAGGTTTACCGATTAGTCACTTGACTCGAAAGTCGACAGCGAGGAACTCGCATGCCTCAAAGGGCGTATGGACCTCATGCTGCGGCGTCACGTGCTGAGGACCTCCGGGTCAGCTTTCCCTGCATACCTCGTCCGACGTAGCTGCCCGGCTGGCGCCGCAATGGTGTCTCAAGATGAATCAGCCCGGTCATGCCACGAAGCAGTACCCTAGACACAGCGTTTTCTGGGGAGGACCACGATGTCCACGGCCGCCACACTCGGCACGAATGCACTGCCATCCGCCTCTACCCGCGTGCGCGCGGGGACCCTGGCGGCCGGCGTGCCCTGGTACATCTGGACCGGTGTTGCGGCGATCACCTCGGCCACCATCGGGGGTGCCTGGGATGTCTCCTGGCATCGTTCCATCGGCCGCGACAGCTTCTGGACCCCGGCCCACATGATGATCTACCTGTGCGCTGTGCTGGCCGGGATTGTCGGGCTCTGGCTGATCACGCAGACCACCCTGGGCCGCGACCCAGAGTTGCGTGCCGCCTCCGTCTCGATCTTCGGCCTGCGGGCACCGTTAGGGGTCTTCCTGGCGGGCTGGGGAGGGCTGGCCATGCTTACCTCCGCGCCCTTCGACAACTGGTGGCACAACGCCTATGGCCTCGACGTCAAGATTGTCTCCCCGCCGCATACGCTGCTGATCCTCGGCATCCGTGCCGTCAGCTTCGGCATGCTGTTCCTGATTCTGGCCGCCATGAACCGCGCCAAGGAAGCCGGCCACGCCTCCTTCAGCACGCTGCAAAAGCTGTTCCTGTATCTCGGCGGTCTTGCCGTCGGGGGGCAGATGTTTTTCCTGCAGGAATACACCTGGGACATCGTCCTGCACCGTGCGATGGCGTACATCGCCATGGCCATTGCGCTGCCCGTGCTCTTCGCAGCCTTCTCGCAGGCGTCACGTTTCCGCTGGGCTGCAACGGCAACGGCAGGCATCTACACGGCGTTCCTCCTTTTGGAGATCCTGATTCTCCCGCTCTTCCCGGCACAGCCCAAATTGGGCCCGGTGTACTTTCCGGTCACGCACCTCGTGCCGGCCAAGTTCCCGCCGCTAATCCTGATTCCGGCCTTCGCGCTGGACGTGCTCTGGCAACGCACCCGTGCCCGGAAATTCTGGCAGATCGCCCTTGCCTCGGGGATCGTTTTTACAGCGGTCCTGTTTGCCGTCGAGTGGCCCTTCGCCAACTTTCTCTTATCGCCCCACAGCGCCAACCGTTTCTTCGGCACAATGTACTTCGACTACAACGCCCGCCCGGACGGCTTTGATCGTATGCGCCAATGGCTTCGCCCCGACAGCGGTCTGCCCCTGGCGTTCGGCCTGCTGCGCGCCACGCTGTATGCCGCGATATCCACCTGGGTCGGCCTGGCGTTTGGCCGCTGGATGCGCAAGGTCCAGCGATGACGTTGCAACAAAAAACCCAACAGTCCCGGACCTTCCTCTTCGCATGGCTGCTCATCCTGCTCGCCTTTCTGGTGACCCCGGCCCACGCCCACGTCGGCTCCAAGGACGTCTTTGAGCAGATCACCAACGGTCCGTATCAGTTCTTTGTCACTATCCGGCCGCCCACGGTAGTACCTGGCGTGGCTACGGTCGAGGTCCGCGTCTCCGGCCCGGCCGTCCGCTCAGTCACCATCACTCCCATCCCGCTCACCGGAGAAGCCTCCAAACACCCACCTACCGCGGACGCCATGAAGCGCTCGGCGGACGATCCAGCCTTCTTCACCGGCTCACTCTGGCTCATGGCCTCCGGCTCCTGGCAGGTCAGGCTGCAGGCCGATGGCGCAGGCGGCCCTGCCACGGCCAGCGTGCCCGTGCCAGCTATGGCCCTCACCGTACAGCGGATGCAGCGGCCGCTGGGTCTCGTTCTGGCGGCCCTGGGCCTGGTGCTGGTCGTGGGCATGGCGGGCATCATCTACGGCGCGGTACGCGAATCCCGTCTTCGCCCAGGCCGGATTCCTTCTCCCGGGCGCCAATACCGTGCCACCCTTGCTGGCGGCGTCACCCTGCTGCTGCTCATGCTGGCCGTCTGGGCCGGCGACCGCTGGTGGAACGTGGAGGCCGCCGACTACTCCGCCGACCTGTTCCACTCGCTCGTTCTGCATCCCGTTCTCCTGGGCAGCACGTTGGACCTGCGCATCGACCCGGGCATCCCGGACGAACGCGGCCGCAAACGGGCCAACGACGACCTGCTCCCCGACCACGGTCACCTGATGCACCTCTACGCAATCCGCTGGCCGGAGATGGACGCCGTCTACCATCTGCACCCCACCGCCGCCGGCCCTGGCCGCCTCAGCGAGACCCTGCCGTCCATGCCGCCGGGAAGCTATCACCTTTACGGCGATATCGTGCATCGCAGCGGCTTCCCTGAGACCCTCACCGCCACGCTCCAGGTGCCGCCGGATGCCTCCCATTTCTTCCTGGACAGTGAAGATGCCTCGGCCTACCCGGCTCCGCTGAGCCATGGCCACCTCGGCCCCGTATACAAGACACCCGATGGCTACACGATGGTTTGGGATCGTCCAACGACCCTGATCGCCGGCAAGGCAGAGCTCTTTCGCTTTCGCCTGCTGGACGCGCAGGGCCGTCCCGCAACGGATATGCGGCCCTACCTGGGCATGGCCGGCCATGCCGCCTTTGTCAAGACGGATGGCTCAGCCTTCGCCCACACGCACCCTGACGGCTCCGCTGCGATGCCCGCCCTCATGCTGGCCAACGCCGGTGAAGGTATGGGCGCCGACCTAACAAGCGACATGGGGGGAGGTAAAGCTCTCTCCTCCACTGTCGAGTTCCCCTACGGCTTTCCATCCGTCGGCCGTTATCGCCTGTTTGTGCAGATGAAACACAGCGAAATCGTGGAAACGGGTGTTTTCGACGCCGAGGTGCGTTGATGGGCTGACTGCACCCGTTGAACTCCCACGCGAGCCGAGCTCCGGTCAGTTGATCCGCACCACATACGACGTCGCCTGCGCGTCCGGCGTGCCGATCCAGCCGGCGATCGTGGTTGCTTCACTCCGGCCGCGGGTTACCGGATCGATCCGTACCCAGTAGCCCGTCTGCCCGGTAAACTCGGCAACACGTGCCCCACGGTAGCGGCCGACCAGCGTCTCCTTCAAATCGAGCGCATCTTTCACGGCAGCGAAGGGCCCCGTCTGCACGCACCAGCGCCCCAGCGGATCGGCACCGGGATGCACGTACGCCTCGAGCCGAATATGCGCCACACCCGCCCGGTACATCCCGATCTCCTTGGCCGCCACCTCCGAAAGGTCCATAATCCGGCCCTTGGCAAACGGTCCGCGATCGGTGATGCGCACCAGCGTGGACTGCCCTGTATCCAGGTTCGTCACGCGCACAGTGGATCCCAGCGGCAGCGTCTTGTGCGCCGCAGTAGGGGCCGAGCCCTCATATCGCACGCCGTCGGATCCAGTGTGCCCGTGGGCGTAGTACCAGGTCGCCATCCCTGTTTCCGTCAGCACCGGGCGCCCGTTCGTGTCGTCAAAAAACCCACCAGCACCGCTGCCGCCTGCGCCCCGCGGCGCGGTTGGGGTCACGGTACCCGTCACAGGGCTGCGCGCATATCCCGGCGAGATCGCGGGTGGCGGGGGAGCGTACGCCGTCTGCGGGTGATGGTGACATCCCGCCAGCGCAAGCGACGCACCTGCAAGCATCCAGCCACGCGGCCGCGTGAGCGAAGCGAACCGCCCCTTCACCGAGGGCCGCTCTCCCGCTTCTGGCTCTCGTCATCCAGCCGCGCCGCCAGCTTCCGCAGCTGCTCGGAGGCCGTCCGCAGGGCCGCCGATCCACCGCGGCGCACCTCCGGCACCACCTCTTCATCGACAAAGCGAACCGCCCTGCGCAGTTCGTCTTCCAGTTGCGAGCTTGCCTCGCGTATCCGGTCTTCCCATGGTTTGCCCGTTGTCATCGCCGTGTTGCCTCCATCGCTGTCACGAGCATGGGGTGCGTCGGTCCACCTCGTCAATGCACCCAACTGGTCCGGTGCCCTTTCGGTAACCACCGCCCCACACGATTGGGAGGGCTTCGGGGGACAACCACCGCTCCCGGAACTGCGTCCGTAACACGAAGCCCCCGGCACGACCTATCAGCGCGCCTCCGGCGATCCCGCCTTTGAGGCACTTATCCACCGATGACAATCCGATCCCTGCTTTCCCGATGCGATGCCGCCCCCCGCTCCTTAAGAGCCACAGGCATCTGCACCCTGTTGCTCTCCGGCCTCTCCCTGCCTTTGCACGCACAAAGCGCCACCAACTGGCTCTCGGCTGCGCCGGTCCCGACGCATGCCATGCTGTTCGGTGCGGTTGCCAGCAGCACACCCGCTCTCTCCCCCTCCTCAAGCAGCAGCAGCTTGTCCTCATTCGATCCCGCGGCCGCAGTGCAGCCCGGCAATGAAGTCCTGCTGCCGGAGGCTCCCGATCCGCAGTTGGCCAACACCCCGAAGCCGAAGCAAGGAACCGACCCGTCCGAAAAGATCGCGCAACGCCGCACGATGACCATTCCTTCCGACTGGCACGCACAACGTCTGACAGCTCGTCAGAAGGTGAATGCCGGTCTGCAGGATCTATATTCGGTCGAATCCGTAGGATCCTGGTTTCTTGCGGCTGGATGGGAACAACTCCTGAATGGAGCTCCTAACTACGGCACGGACAAGGGCGCTTTTGGGGAACGGCTCGGTGCGGCTGCGCTCCGTGGCACTTCCCAAAACCTTTTCTCGGAAGTCATCCTCGCCCCGCTCCTGCATGAAGATGCCCGGTATTACGTGGAAGGCCCCAAGTACGGCCTGATCCATCGCACGGTGTACTCGGTGACACGTCCGTTCATCACGCGGAATGACGAAGGCAAATCGACGATCAACGGTGCCCTGCTCCTTGGCTACGCCGGTTCTGCCGCTCTCACGCCAACCTATTACCCGACAATCAATCGAAATTTCAAGGACGTAGCCTCGGTATACGGTGGCGGCATCGGCGGTGCAGCCCTGGGCTTCTTCATCTCGGAGTTCTCGCAGGATGCCTTTCGCGCCCTGCACCTCAGCCGCACCCCCTAACGCTAGACAGTGCGCAGCTGCATGATCAGTGGAAAGGGCTGACCTCTTATGAGGTCAGCCCTTTCTACTGCTGTTAGTTCACGTTCTGAGACACGAAGCGGTTTAGAACGTGGTTGCGACGGTGAACCGGAAGGTTTTGCGGGGCTCACGCAGCAGGTAATTGGCACCGTAGAACTGCAGCGCCTCCGCCTTGGAGAAAGCACCCGCACCGGTCAGCGTGCATAGAACGGCAGGGCTGCCGCCCGTGGCCGCATGCGAGTTGCAGGTTGGGTCCACCTTCGGGAAGAAGTCGTTGAAGCTGTACGTGTCCGTCGACAGCTGTTGCGGCAGGTTCTCGTAAAGCCGCAGCGGGTTATAGGCGTAGAACACCCGGAACGGCGCGTTGACGATCGGCAGGATCACCTGGATCTCGGCACCGTTGGACATGCGGGGGACAAAATTCGTTCCCGGCAGGACCTGCAGATTCAGCGGGAAGTGCAGCTGTTTGCCGCCGAAGCAAGTACCGTTGATCAGCGTCGGGCAGCCATACAGGGGGGCGTTCAGCGTCGATTGCCCCTCTACGCTCTCGCGCAACTGGTTGGGCTGCAGGTTGAAGTTCATTCCAAAATCGGTGAACACGGCAAAGGTGACCTGGTTCACGATCGGGATGCGGTACTCGATGTTCGACACAAAGCCCGTGTCGCTGCCCACTGAGGACAGCCGATTCACCGGCAGCGGAATCTGCACGTTGCCCAGCGTTGGGTTCGTTGGATCGCGCGGAACTGTGGACCCATCCGGGTTCGTGAGATTAAACATCACCCGTGTGGGAATGAGCGTGTAGGGCGATGCGGAGCGAACGTCGAAGCCACGCACGTCGTTTTCGCCGCCGCCGTAAATGCGATTAAACGGCGGCGCTACCTGCCCACCGAACCCGCCTACCGAACTGAACTGCAGGCGATAGCCCAGGACGTTGTGCCCTTCACGGTTGACACGCAGACCCTTCATTGGAAAGAACTGCCGGAAGGTCGCCGTTGGCGCGTAGTACTTCGTATTGCCACCAACGCCCGCTACCTGGAAAGCAACGTTGAGATCCTTGCCATTATGCGGTCCAACTGCGCGGTCCAGGGTCGAGAAGGAGAAGCTTGGCGTCACGACAGACGTGACAATGCCATTCAGCGCATTCTGTCCCGCAATGCCCGACCGATAAGCCAGTGTCTGGAAGACATTCAGCGTGTTCTGGTTGAACGTCGTGATGCTGGAGCGCGACAGCGAGTAGGAAATACCCACACGCGCTACGCCCGACCGCCGGAACAGCTT
This sequence comes from uncultured Acidobacteriaceae bacterium, assembly GCA_964247615.1. Taxonomy (GTDB): domain Bacteria; phylum Acidobacteriota; class Terriglobia; order Terriglobales; family Acidobacteriaceae; genus Granulicella. Next base: position 12,527 of record CAXTVC010000009.1, on the reverse strand, counting down.
CCGCAACGCCGTTCCACTGGACAGCGACAACCCGGTCGTGGACTGGTTGTAGTTCGTCAGCAGCGAGTTCTGCGCATTGGTCAGGTTCGAGCTCTGACCCTGGGTGATCGCGTAGCTCTTGGCCGGGTTGTAGTCGAACTTGCTCGAAAACAGCTGGAAGCCCAACGACACCGGCTTGTTGCGCAGGTACGGTTCTGTAAAGCCGAAGCTCAGGTTGCGCGACAGATCGCCGGCATTAGCCGTGACGCTTAACGTCTCGCCAAGACCCAGGAAGTTGTTGGTCTCGTAATTCAGGCCGATAAAGGATCCCGACAGACCGCTGATACCGCCGTTCAGGCCGATGGAATTCTTGCCCTTTTCCTTCAGCTTGACCAGCAAATCAACAGTGCCTGCATCCTCGTTTTGGCGCGTTTCTACGTCCTGCTCGGTCTTTAGCGTGTCGAAGTAGTTCAGCTGGTTCAGGCGCAGGAGCGATAGATCGACGAGCTGTCCGTTGTAGGGCTGACCCTCTTCCACCAGCATCTCGCGGCGGATGACCTTGTCCCGGGTGATGGTGTTGCCCGTGAACTCGATGCGCGAGATGTAGAACTTCTTGCCTTCGTCGCAGTTGATGACAAAGGAAACTGTCTTGTTTGCTTCATTGAAGCTGGGGCGGGGGTCTGGCACGAAGTTGATGAAGCCGTAGCCGCCGTAGGCCTTCTTCAACGCCTCAAGCCCTTTGCCGAAAGCTGTGTAGTTGAAGAAATCGCCATCCTTCATGGCGAACTGCGCCCGCAGCGCTTTGTTGTTCGGCAGGCTCTTGTTGCCGGTGAAGGTGATGCCGCCCAGCTTGTAGCGCTCGCCTTCTTCGACAGGAATCAGGATGTCGACGCGCTTACCGGTGCTGGGACGCAGCGTGAGCGGGTTGATGCCGCCCGCATTGCGCACGTTCGTCTCCGGCTCACCGGTCGTGGCCTTGAAGTAACCCTTGTTGCGATATTCAAGGCGCACGCGCTCGGCATCCTCGTCCAGCTTGGAGGCGTCGTAGGTGCGCGGAAACAGGTTTTCCAGGATGATCGAGTGCGGCACGCCAATTGGCCGCAGGTTGCGCATCGACGCCCGCAGTTCGCGATTATTCAGCGCCGTGTTGCCCTGGAACGCGATCTTGCCCACCTTCACGGTCGGGCCTTCCTTGACGATGAACGTCAGGGCGACACGAGCCGGCGGTAGCGTCTTGATCTCGGTACGGATCGTCGCGAACTGATGCCCATGCTCGCCGAGCATCTGCTTCAGTACGACCTCCGCCCGCTTGATGCGCGTCGGATCATACTGGCTCTCGACAGAGACCGAGACCTTTTCCTTCTTGAATCGATCCAGCGCGTCCGACACCGAGAAGGAGTTCAGGCCGCGGTAGTTGATCTCGCCAATGGTGGGCTTCTCGCGCACATAAACGATCAGCTGCACGCACGTGGCATCATCGACGCGCTCAATCTGCACACTGTCGAAGTAGCCCGTGTTCCACAGGGAGTTGAAGTCACGCTCCACCACCGCTGGGTCGTACTGATCGCCAGGCCGCGAGTACAAGCGCGCCACCACAGATTCCTTGGGAATTCGCCGGTTCCCGATAACCTGCACGGGACAAAGCGTCTGCGGAGTAGCCGGCGCCGCCTGAAACTGCGGGCGCGCCGTGACCTGGGCTGAAAGGGAACCATCACCACAGGCAACGGAGATCATCGTGGCAGCGATCGCCGTTAACAACGGGGTCCCAAAAGAGACCCGGGTGAGGTTTGGGCGCGTGCGCTGCGGCTCGCTAGAACTTCTTTGAGAGCTTCCGCTCACTCGCATTCCGGTAAAAATGACCACAACCTCATTGCTTGTTTCGACGACTCTCCCGCTGAAACGGTAGGGATACCGGGATTATATAGTCGGGAACTCACCCTAGCGCCTCGCCGGCACCCGGAACCGCGCAGCCAACCCCCTGAGATCCGCGCCGCGCAGGAAGCTCTGCAATTCCCCTGCCATTCTCGCCTCGGCTGCAGGCGCCGGAGCCCCTACATCAGGGCTTTCCACCTTCAGCAGCATCGGTACGCTGCGTTGCCGATCCGAAGCCATCGGCAACACATGCCGCGGATGCGCATAAACAAAGGTCATCTGGCCCGTGGAGTTGGTGTACTGACGGCACCCTTCAGCGTCACACAGTGTCGAGGCCTCCAGTGTCTGCACCTGGCCGTTGTTGTATATGGCCGCCACAAACGCGGCTTCCCCGGTGGGCGTCTGCGCCAGAACCCTGCCGTGCCACAGAGGGTCCTCACCCCGCGCGATATGGCACACCTCAACGTCATGCACACCCAACTCCGGCGATACACCTACGGCGACTGTCGCGAGCCCGCCCGGCCGCTGGTAGTCCCCCCACGTGTACACCACGACCCCGGTCGTCAGCGTGTCCTGGTACGTACGCACCAGCCGATAGCCCCCCAGCGAGTCAGGCATGGCCGGGATGGCTGCCATGCGGACCCCGGCCTCTCGCTGGGCATGCAGGTTATCCAAACCGAACGCAAGCGCCATTGCTGCCACGGCAGCGGCCTTCCACAACAGCGGGGCAGCCTCACGGGTCGCCCCCACCGGCTCCGCCGGCATTTCCGGCAAGGTCTCCCCGGGCGTGCGCTTCAGACGATCCGCCAGGGCAAAGAACAGGTAGATGGCCAGCACAAAAAGGCAGGCCCCGATGATGTAATCCCCACCCTTCGCACGGTCCTGCAGCCACGGGTAGGGCAACGCGATCTTGTAATAGACCACCAGCAGGCAAAGCCTCACGAAATTAAACAGGTAGCCAAGCAGTACCGCGCCCAGGACCACCGGCGCAAACAGCGCCGGTCGGAAGCGATACACGTAGGCAATCACGACAGCGGCCAGGCCCAGGGTCACGGCCCCGCGGATGCCGTTGCACCCCGGGGCGATAAACATACCGAAGTCCGGCGTAAACATCAGGCGCAGATTGTCGGCAGTCAGCGGCTCACCCAGCAGATGCGCAAAGCCGCGCGCCACCGTCGCCGAGGCATGCTGCAGAGGGAGATCCACCACGCGACTGAACGTTTCCGGGACGGGCAGCACGGCACCCATGAACAGGACAGGAAACCAGGCCGCCCGCAGCAGCCGGCGGCCACCAAACAGCAGAACCATCCCCAGGGCGTACAGAATCGCCAGCAGCGGCACCGGCGGCAGCTGGACGAGCCAGTCCTTGCGCACCGTCAATACCAGCATGGTCTGGTCGCGCAGAAAGACCAGTGTGGCCGTCCCCAGCAAGACAGCAAAGCCCCACCAGGTGCCGTCGGTCTCCCAGCCCACAGATCGCCACGCCCGCAGAACGAGGCAAAAACTGACAAACGGTACGAGCAGGCCGACCGATTTCAGGTCGTCCGTGCGCCATACGTTAATTAGCCACTGGGCAGAGCTGTAGAAGGAAAAGACGCCCAGAACAACACAGAGACATACCAGAGCAACGGCCACCTTCCAGGGCATCTTTGCCTGGGAGGCGGACCGTTGCTGTATCGCGTCGGAAGGAGCGTGAACCTCGGAGATCAAGGGCGTTCGCCGGTCATGGACCAGCAGTGTTGCAAGATACTAGCGACCCCTACGGGCACGCAGGTAGGTCCGCAAAGAACGGAAGCTGTAAACACCGCCAGCCAGACCGGCGAGCACTAACGTAGGATTTTCCGGGGAGTTGGTGCAGCCACCCAGCGCATATGCCGGTGCCGCGACCATCACCGCAGAGGCGAACACAGCCAATAGCGAAAGCTTCTTCATGCGATCCCTTTTCCGCTGCTGTACGCAGCCGGAGCTCGGCAAGGGCAGCTTACCGCTCTGCTTTTTTCCGCTTGCCATACAAGTAAGCCAAGGGTACGGGTGACGGAATGGGGAGTCAAGCGTACTCTAGTGCACCCGATACATCTTTCGCGCTATTTAGTAACGGTACGGGGCAGAGCCAACCATCTCACGCCCCCTGCGTCCCACTGGTTGCCGATTGTAAAATTGGGGAAGCACGCACAAGGGAGAGATCGCGGTATGGCAATGGCAATGGAAAGTATCGTTGGACTGAAAGGGGTGTACGAGAGCCTCAAAACCCGCATGGACAAGGCCATCGAGGACTTTCGCGCCCACCTGCTCAGCATTCGTACAGGCCGTGCCTCCGTGCACATGCTGGACGGCATCAAGGTCGACTATTACGGCAGCGAGATGCCCATCGCCCAGGTCGCCCAGCTGTCGACACCCGAGGCGCAGGTTATCGTCGTCCAACCATTCGAACAGAACATGGTCCCCCCGGTAGAAAAGGCCATCCGAACCTCCGGGCAGGGCTTCAATCCCATGCACGACGGCAAGGTCATCCGCGTGCCCATCCCGCCTATGACCGAAGATCGTCGCAAAGATGCGGTGAAACGCCTGGCTGGCAGCCTGGAAGACCACAAAACCGCCCTGCGCAACATCCGCCGCGATGGCAACGACACGGTGAAGAAGGCTGCCAAGGAGAAGACCATCTCCGCCGACGACGAAAAGCGCGCCAACGAAGAAATTCAGCAGCTCACCGACGCGCAGATCAAGCGCATGGACGAGCTCTTCAAGGCCAAGGAAAAGGAAGTTTTGACTGTCTGAGGATTCGCCCATCCGCAAAGATAAAGGCCTGCTCATCGCAGGCCTTTGTTTTTGTGGGAGGTACGACCCGGGTCTAGCGGATGTCCGGTGAGCCGCCCACGACGGTCTCCGCCGCCGCCGCGTGGGCCTGCGCGTACTCTCGCACGCTGCGGCGTCCGGCAGCGTAGCTCCGGTACACGCTGATGTGGAAGCAGGCCTGCTGAAACTCCTCTTCCACGTCGATCTTGCCGGCCTGCATCATGGGCATCAGGTACCCACGCATCCACGCCAGCTGCGCCTGGCTCATACCGCGCTTGCCAATGTCGATCGCCTGTCCTGTGAGGTGCGGGGACGCGGCTTCGCCGGAAACTGCCGCCGCATTGCCATTCACCATCTGCAGCCGCGCCTGGTAGTGCACCGTGCGAGCAGCGGAGTTCACCTGCAGCGGCTGGTGGAAGCGCCCATAGAACGAATGCCCCGCATCAGCAGCAAACATCACCGTCCAGGGCCGTGCGACGCGCCGGTTGCTCGGTAGATCGTCATTGACCCGCAGGCTGTCACTCAGCGGAAAACTCACGAGCTGATGCGAACTGCGAAGCCTCTCCAGGTCAGCGTCATCGTAGATCCGCTCCAGGCCGTCGCTGGTGGCCATGACATTCTGGTGCACCAGGACGTCGTGGGATCCCTTCAAGGGGGCCGGCATCAACAGACGACCGGTGCGGTCATAGATCTCCGGCAACACCGCGGGGCTGACCGCGGCATAGGTGATCGCCTCACGCTCTTCCAGCGGCTCAGGCGGCAGAACCATCGACTCAGGCTGCCAGTTGGACGGGTGGTTGCGCCGATGCGTGCCTCCGGGACGGTCTGTCGACGGTGACGATGGAATCGCGATCTCGCCGCCAAATCCCTGCACCACAGGGGAGCGCATGATCGGAGTCTGAGGGGCGTTCGAGGGAGCCGCGGAGACGCGCGCCACAGGCTCCGGCGCGGTCGTTGGAGCGTCCTCGCCCAGGGCTGCCCGATCCCTCGGCAACCGCTCATCATCCTCAGGGTGCGATACGCCCTCGGTGGGAGTTTCGGGCGACACAGCATGGGCAAGCTGCCGGTTGGGGGCGGCGGCATTGGAGGGGTGGCTGTCGTGCATCACCGGCACAGGACGCCCATTCGGGGTGGCGGTTGCCATCGAGGAATGAAAAGAATGTGAGTGGCCGAGGGGCAACTCGCGCGCCGAGGCATAGGCAACTGTCGCCGGGGGTGGATGGCCATGGTGCCGGAAGCTGCTGACCAGGGGCGCGGGCTCGTTCCGGAGGCCGCCATGGCGCCTTATCTCACGCCCGTTGCGGCCGACAGTCTCGGGTCTGGCGGACCCTCCACCGCGCCTGGCACGGTACATCGGGATTACGGGATCGGCTGGCTCTGGCGATCGCTTGCGCCCCTTCGTCCCTTTGTTGCCTCGGCGCGAGCCAGCGGCATGGGCGCTGGCTCCGGCGGCGTGCGCATCGCCATTGCCCTTGGTGTTTCCCTTGCGTCGCTTTGTCGCACCATGCCCCTCTCCGCCTGTCACCGTCGAGGTATGCAGGGCCGTGGGAAGCGGTCGGCGGGCGTGTGAGTGCGGTGCGGCCGCGAGGGCACCCGGCAGCAACAGCCCGGTCCCAAGCACGGCAAACGCCGTAAGTAGGGGGGCGCCGCGACCGGAAAAGACCGAACGCAGCCACCGGCTTTGCCGGAGCATGGTCATGGATAGCACTTCGAAGAAAGTCGCGGAGACGCTGAGCCTGTCCAGACTAGGCGACCTCACCCCCGGATGGAAGTGCCACTTCGGGTTCACGGAGGTACCCGTTTAGGCCAGAACAGAGCGAACCCCACATGTTATCCACAACACATGGGGTCAGGTGACGGCCTGCAGATCGCTTGATCTAAATTCAGTGGACCTAGTAGGCCCGCTGGTACATGCGGCTCATGCGGTCATGCCAGCCCAGCTTCTCATTGTCCAGCAGCGCCCAGGCAATGCCCAGGCCGAGCGGGCAGGTGGCCAGCAGCGAGGAGAGCACCCGGCGGCGTTTGGCCCGGCGGCTCGGATTGCCGTCGCCAAAGGTGCATAGGGAGATCCGCGCATAGCGCATGCCCGGCGTGCCATCGGCGAACGAGAAAAAGAGCAGCTGGTACAGCACTGCGAACAACGCAAAGGCACCCAGCCCGGAGACTGCCGCCAGCGGTAACGCCACCGTCCGCAACCCCGGACCGACCACCTCGGTCACACAGGCCAGCGCCGCCAGCCACGCCGTGCCGATGCAGCACAGGTCCACGGCAGCCGACATCAGCCGGCGCTCCACGGGCGCTGTGTACAGGGGCAGGGCCAGGTGCGTCTGCGCGTCCGAGGCATTGGCCAGGGCAGCGGGTTCCGCTTCGAAGCCGCTCAACTGCAACGTCTGCCACTCCGGCATGAGGTTGGGCTCAAGGGGCGCCAGCTCGGCCGCGTCCTGTTCCGCATCGACCTCGAAGATCCGCAGCTGCGGCTCCTGGACTTCGTCCGTGAGCGGGCCTTCCGCCAGGCGCGGACGGGCCCGTCGCGGGGCCACCAGCTCGCGGGGAAACTCGATCAGATTGCCAGGGATGGTCTGCATCTCCAGCGCGGCTACCCGGGGGAACTCCGGTGCGCGGCGGAAGTCAATCTCCTCCTCCAGCGCGCTGAGGGTCTCGGCACTGCCCTCATCGAAATGCACCGAAGGAAACTCATGAAAGGTCTGAAGGTCATCGCCCCGCTGCGATCCGCGGCGCGGCTTCGCCTCGGCGGAGCGCTGCGGCATGGAGGGCATGTCCTCAAACAACCGCACGGTGAGCCCGCCAGCCGAAACCTCGCGGGTCGCAGCCTCCGGGGCCAGGGTGGCTGCAAACCTGGGCGCCTGCTCCTCCCGTGTGGCCTCGCGCACGGTCAGCAGGGCCGGTTCGTCGATCAGCTCGCGGGCGCCAAGGACGATGTCGGCCAGGGCATGCGCCAGCTCATCCCGGGTCTCGGCCCGCCGCTGGGCAAGCGCCTGCTCACGGGGCCCGGGCTCCGGGCGATTGATCTGGTCGAGCTCGTCCAGCAGAGCCATCTGCGTCTCGGCAACGGCCCGGGCACTGCGCGCAGCAACATCCGCTTCGGCTTGCGCCTGGGAGATGGCCCGCTCGGCTTCGGCGGCCAGAAACTCGCGGTAGCTCTCCCGCTGCTGGTAGCGCGCCACCACTGTATCGCGCACGGCCGACGCACCCCGGCGCAGGTCTTCCCGCTTGGCGTGGCGCACGGCATCGCGGTTCTGGCGTGTGCGCGATTCCATCTCAGCCTCTTGTGCGACGGCTGCGGCGCGTCTCTGCCGATGGGCCGCCAAACGGTCGGCCGCGACCTGCTGCAGGTTTGGCGCGCCATCGGTGCCTGTTGCCTGCCAGCTGTCCGCCAGCGTGTCTTCAAATTGAACTGCTCCGCTCATTCCTCTTGCCCGCCCCCGGACCTTCCCCGCCCGATTTCTCTACTGTCGTCGCCCCGGCGTTTCTGCGCCGGACGACTCGTCTAAGCTTGTTTCTGTGGACGTCGGCAACTCAGCATCTTTCCGAGAGGAGTTCCATCCCCCTTTTCGGCATCAATCGCGTCGGTCGCAACGAATCCTGTCAGTCATAAGTACCACTCTCATTCTGCTGGCGCATCCACTTCTCCGCGCGCAAGGGGTGACAACAAAGACACTCCCCGAAGGTGGGACGCAGACAGCCGCACCTCCCGATCTAAGCACGATTCCCTTTGCCGTTCCGCTCCCTGCACCAAACCCGGAGCATGTTGCCATCGACGCCGACCTCCAGTCGCAACACGAGTCGGTCTACACCCTCACCGGCAATGTGGATATCCGTCTCGGAGCGCGTCGTCTGCAGGCGGACGAAATCCAGTTCAACCGCGACACCGGCGACCTCGAGGCCAGGGGCCACCTGCGGCTCACCGACGCCGGGAACAGCGAAGACATCCAGGCGTCACGAGCTACCTATAACCTGCGTACCGGGCTGGGCCGCTTTTACGACGCAGTTGGTTCCGTAGGCCTGAATCGTGTTCCTGACCGTGGTGCACCCTCGGGCAGCCTCTCCCTCCAGACCGCCGACCCCTTTCTCTTCACTGCCCGGATCGTCGAAAAGACCGGCCCCGACGACTACACGCTCTACGACGGCACCGTCACCTCGTGCCAGCTGCCCAGGCCGGACTGGCTCTTTTCGGCGCACCGCTTCGGCATCAGCGACGGCAAGGTGCGTGGCTCGCGCGCGACTTTTCGTCTGCTGGGCGTGCCGATCCTGTTCTTTCCCTACCTGACCGCACCAGCAGCTCCCGAGCAGCGCTCCTCCGGCCTGCTCATCCCCGAGCTGCCCAGCCAGTCCACCACCAAGGGCATTACCACCGGCGAGCAGGCCTATTTCACCCTGGGCCGTTCCGCCGATCTGACCCTGGGCCTGCAGTATTTCTCGCAGCGCGGTTTCTCGGAGTCCGGCACCGTGCGCTACAAGGGCAACGGCCTCGATTTTGCCGCTCTGCACGGCAGCGCGCTGCAGGATCGCGGCTACTACAGCACGCCCACGACCTACGTGCAGCAGGGCGGCCAGGACGTCACCGCCGCCTTTCGCAAGCAGTTGGCGCCGAATGTGCGTGTCATCGGCGATGGCGAATACCTGAGTTCCTACATCTACCGCGAGGCCTTTACCGGCAACTTTAACCAGGCCGTCTCGTCCGACATCACCTCTGTCGCCTTTGTGACACGGCAGACAGGGGGCTGGTCGATGGACGGCCGCGCGGATCGCTACCAGGGGCTGAAGCAGGTGCCTCTGAACGGCCTCAACGGCGAAGAGGTGCACATCCTGCACGTGCCGTCGTTCGACCTGGACGGGGTAGAGCGCCCCATTGCCAACACGCCCTTGCGCTGGACCGTCGACGCCTCCGTCGCCGGGCTGAAGCGCGCCCAGCCCAACTTCACCTCTTCCGGTGTGACCGAGCGCGTCGACCTGCGCCCGGAGCTGAGCCTGCCCCTGCACTTCGAGGGCTGGAACCTGCGCGCGAGCATCGCGGCCCGGGAGACCTTCTACTCACGGTCACGACAGACGCCATATGCCGCTGGGGCCGTCCCGGTCGAATCCACCTCGCCCGTCAATCGCGCCGACGTCGAAATGGAAGTCGAGCTCCGGCCGCCCACCCTGGAGCGCGACTTCGCCGTACCGGCACGGCTCACCCGGCTCTTCGGCACGGAGGTTCGGCACACGATTGAGCCCGAGCTGACCTACCGGGACGTCCGCGGGGTCGACAACTTCCTCAGCTTGCTGCGCTTTGACGACGCCGACCTGGTCAGCAATACCGATCAGCTGGAGTACGGCGCCACACAGCACCTGTACTTTCGTCCAAAGCCCAAAGTGGCCCCAAAGCTGCCCGAAGGCTGCCCAGCCTCCGCCGTGGTCGGCGGCGCAGCGACGGGAGGCAACCAGACCAGCGGAGACCAGACCAGCGGGGATCAGACCGCTCCCGCCGAGGACCAGGTGCCCGACGTGCTGACCCCGACGCCGACCGATTCCACCGATGCCAATGGCATCGCAAGTCCCGCCGCTGCGGCACCGGATGCACCCATGAAAACTCATGTGCGGCATCAAGACCGCTGCACGCCCCCGGTCAGCACGGCGCAGCAGCCGCTGGTGACCTGGCGGCTCACCCAGCGCGTCTTCTTCAACCCCACCTTCGGCAATGCCGTGGTGCTGCACCGCCGCAACATCTTCGAGTCCACCCTTTCGCTCTCCGGCATCGCCTTTCTCACCGAGCCCCGCGACATCTCGCCGCTGATCTCGCGCCTCCGGGTGCGCACTTCGGGGCACACCGACCTGGAGTGGGACTTCGACCTGGATACCGGTGCAAAAAAGTTCACCAGCTCCAATGTCTTTCTGGATGCGCACGAGGGCAACTGGTTCGGCGGCATGTCGTATGCGCGGCTTAATGCGCCCGGCCGTTTTGCGACCGAGGTGATCGACACGAATCAGGACGCTTCGCTGGTGACCTCGCCGGTGTCCAATTTCTCGCAGCTGCGCCTGCTGATCGGCTACGGCGTGCCCAGCAAGCCTGGGCTCTCTGTCGCGGCCAACACGGGCATCGACCTGATTCGGGCCGCAGCGCAGTACACCGCCGTGCAGGCCGGCTGGAACTGGAACTGCTGCGGTCTGGCCGTGGAATACCGCAAGTACAACCTGGGCACCGTGCGCGACGAAAACTCCTATCGCTTCAACTTCACGCTGGCCAATCTTGGATCAGCCGGAAATATTCGCCGTGCGGAGCGGCTTTTCTAGCTTGAACCGAGCGTGAGGGCTTACGTTTTGGCTCTGCGATAATCAAACTACTGTGTTTTCCGCCCGTTTGGCCTCCGCTCCCCTGCTTTCAGTCTCGTTGCTCGCCGCCGCTCTGCTGACCCTGGGTTGCCATGCGCAACAGCCGCCCACATCGGCGCTCGCCGGCACGGCCGCGGCTACGACCACTCCGGCTGCCTCGCCTCTCTCCCCCGAGCTGCAGCGCAAGGTCGAGGTCATGCTGCGCCAGAAGGCAAACCTGCCGCCTGAGACCACGGTGCAGGTCGGCGGCCTCACCCCGTCCGAGTTCCCAGGCTATGACACGCTGTCTGTCACCGTGTTGCATGACGGCCAGGTCTCCAAGCCCATCACCTTTCTGCTGGCCAAAGATCACAAAAGCCTCGCGCAGATCAACAAATTCGACATCTCCAACGACCCCAAGGCGCTCGTCTCCGCGGACGGCCGGCCTTTCCGCGGCGGCCCCATCAGCGCGCCGGTCACCATTGTCGGCTTCGACGACCTGGAGTGCCCGTACTGCGCCCGCCTGCACAGCGCCATCTTCCCCTCGATCACGCAGCGCTACGGCGATAAAGTCCGCATCGTCTACCGGGATTTTCCCTTGCCGCAGGATCAGCACCCCTGGGCCATGCACGCCGCCGTGGACACCAACTGCCTGGCCACGCTGAGCAACGACGGCTACTGGTCTGAAGTGGACTACATCCACGCGCATGCCGGGGAGTTCGGCGCCGATCCCAAGGATGCCAAGGCCGACAAGACCCTGGCCCGCGCCACCGAGCAGCTGGACACGCTCACCCGCGAGCAGGGTCAGTTTCGCAAAGTCGATGCGACCAAGCTGAACGCCTGCATTACCAAACAGGACGCTACACCGGTCAACACCTCACGCGATCAGGGGGAGCAGCTCGGCGTGAACTCCACACCGACGCTGTACATCAATGGTGACAAGATCGACGGTGCGGTGTCCCTGACCTTCCTGTACGGCATCATCGACCAGGCTCTGCGAGTTGCCGGTGTACAACCGCCACCGCCCTACGTTGCGCCAGCTGCCGCGGCTCCCTCACCTGGCGCGGGCTCCCCCGCCGGACCGACAGGGCGCTAGGCCACAAACCAGCGAAAAAGCGAAGTTGCCTCCGTGGTCCTTTCGCCACGTTAGGATGGGCGTACTTCCATGCGTCGCTCTTCCCAGGTGCCTGCTCCCCTTCTTGCTTCAGCCGCTGTCGCCCTTCTGGCAGGCTGCCACTCCGGACCGGACATGCAGCGCTGCGTGGACGCGCAAAACCGTGTCGCCAACCCAGCCCTCTGCAGGACGACCGGCTCAGGCGGCGGGAGCGGCTACCGCTACTACTACGGTGGCCGCGGCAACTATACGCCGGGCAGCGTAGCCTCCGATGGGAGCACCTCTCCGGAAAGCGGGCATAGCTACTCCACCACCAACGGGACAGTACGGGGTGGCTTCGGTAGCTCGTTCGGCGGCGGCGGTGAGGCCGGTGGCGAGGGTGGCGGCCATGGCGGCGGGAGCGGCGAGTAATGCGGCGCTTGCCCCTGACACCACGCACCAACTGGCAGCAAACAGTCGC
>CAXTVC010000008.1:59481-68381 GCA_964247615.1 uncultured Acidobacteriaceae bacterium | reverse complement strand
AGGCCGCTGGCCTCCCAGAGCTTGGGGTACATGCTGATGGAGGTGAAGCCGGGCATGGTGTTGATCTCGTTGAGGACGATCTCCGCGGGTTGGCCGTCGCGTGCGGGAGCCATGAGGAAGTCGACGCGGGCGAGGCCGGCGCAGTCGCAGGCGCAGAAGGCGGCGAGGGCCATGGCGCGGATTTGTCCTTGCTCCGCTTCGGAGAGACCGGGCGCGGGGATGAGGGACTCGCTCTCGTCGGGGCCGTCGAGCTCGTATTTGGCTTCGTAGTCGTAGAACTCTTTGGCGGGCACGATCTCACCGATGACCGACGCATCCGGGGTGTCGTTGCCGAGGACGGCGATCTCAAGCTCGCGAGGCTTCACGCCGGGGCCGCCCACACCCTGCTCGATGATGAGCTTGCGATCGAAGCCCGCAGCAAGGGCGAGCGCGGGGGCAAGCGCGGAGCGGTCGTGGACCTTGCTGATGCCGACCGAGGAGCCGAGATTGGCGGGTTTGACGAAGAGCGGGTAGCGGAGCTCCTTTTCGATCCGGGCGGTGGCGGCTTCCGGGTCGCGGCGCCAGTCGGAGCGGAGCAGGGTGATCCACGGCGTTTGCGGCAGGCCGGCGGAGGCGAACAGGCGCTTCATGGCGTCTTTGTCCATGCCGGCGGCGGAGCCGAGGACGCCGGAGCCGACGTAGGCAATATCGGCGAGCTCGAGCAGGCCCTGGACGGTGCCATCTTCCCCAAAGGTGCCATGAAGGACCGGGAAGACGATGTCGATAGGCGATCCAGAGGCTGGGTCAGCGGCGGTGGCGGCGAGTGTAAGCGTCGTGCTCGCGTGGGCGTCGGCGGCGTGGGCCTCGATCTGGGCGGCGGTGTGGCCCTCAAGTAGCAGCGCGGAGTCTTCAACGGGCAGCCAGCGGCCGGTCTTGGTGATGCCAAGCTCGACGACGGCGTAGCGGGAGCGATCGATGGCCTTGACGATGGAGCGGGCGGAGCGAAGCGAGATGTCGTGCTCGCCGGACTTGCCGCCAAAGAGGATGCCGACGCGGAGCTTGCGGGAGACTGGTGTTGCGGAGGTGTTGGGAAGAGTTCCGGAAGATGACATGACGAAGATAGTGTCGGCCATTTCGGTGGTTGGTGGGCGAGGGGTGAATCTCACGGGGTACGGGGGAGGAACAGAATATTTATTTCATGGGGTTATTTGACGATGAATCCAGATGGGTCCGAGATTAAGTGCCTCTGCTCTGTGCGACTTAGAAACTCCGACGTGTCCGGTCTGCAATATGTAGGCTCAGATCCGTCGCAATTTACAGGAAACAGAGCACTTGCGACTCTGGAACAGAGCAAGTCCCCGGCAGTTGCAGACGGGGCCTTATGCGAAGACCAAGCAACACGGAGGATACAGACATGGAAACAGTTCAGAACGGACAATGCGGACTTTGCACCCACTTTGGCGAAAACCACAAGACCGATGTGTTGGTGAGCATCATCAGCAGCCACCAGGCGGACCTCAAGGTGCTGGACGACTGCGGTCACCCGAAGCATGCGGCCCTGCACCTGAAAGTGTCCCCGATCAGCGGCTGCGATGGTTTCGTGCCTGCCGCCTCGGCTTAAGCAACAACGGTTTAGCGAACGGCGATCCGGTTTCCGGGTCGCCGTTTTGCGTTGCGCTGACATATGCTCCAGGCCCCACGCCAGCCTTGGGTAGGAGCGCCGCATGTCGCTCTAGTGGCCGAGGTGGTGACTCATCTCCTCGAGAGAGAGCCCCTTGGTCTCCGGGTAGATGAAGAGGACCACCAGGAACTGCACAGCGGTGAGCGCGGCGAAGACGCCGAAGGGAGCAGCCTTGGAGTGGGCGGCGATGACGGGGAAGGCAAAGGCGATGATCGCGTTCATGATCCAGTGGGACGAGGAGCCAAGGCCCTGGCCCTTGGCGCGGACGTTGGTGGGGAAGACCTCGCTGATGTAGACCCAGATCACCGCGCCCTGCGAGACGGCGAAGAACACAATGAAAGCGATCAGCAGAGGGAGCAGCAGCGCGAGGTGTTCGCCGGAGTGGAAGAGGTACGCCACGCCCGCGAGGCATACTGTGTCGCCTGCCGCGCCGATGAGCAGAAGGGTCTTGCGGCCGAGCTTGTCGATGATGGAGATGCCGAGCAGCGTGGCCAGCAGGTTGGCGGCACCGATGGCGACCGCCTGCGCATTAGCGCTGACGTTGCTGAAGCCGGCGTTGGCGAAGATGTCATTGAGGTAGTAGAGGATTGCGTTGATGCCGGTGAGCTGATTGAAGAGACCGATGGTGATGGCAAGAAAGATGGGCAGCTTATAGCGCGACTGGAAGAGGTCCGTGCTGGCGTGGCCGCCTTCTTCCTGCAGTGAGAGCTGGATCGCGTCGACCTCGGCGCGGGAGTCGGGAGAGCCCATGCGCGCGAGGATCAGCATGGCTTCATCGACGCGGTTCTGACTGATCAGCCAGCGTGAGCTGTGCGGCACGGTCAGCAGCATGAGGAGAAAGAAGATGGCCGGCAGAATGGTCACGCCGAACTCCCAGCGCCAGACGTTTAGGCCCTGTACGAAGTGGGCAACGATGGCGTTGGACAGGTAAGCGAGCAGGATGCCGATGACGACGTTGGTCTGGAAAAGCCCTACCAGCCGACCGCGCCACTTGGCGGGGGCGAGCTCCGCGATGTACACCGGGCCCAGTACGGACGAGCCGCCAATGCCCAGACCACCGAGGAAGCGGGCCGCCAGAAAGAAGATCCAGGTGGGCGCAAAGGCGCAGCCGAGAGCCGAGATGACGTAGAGAACGCCCATCCAGCGCAGCGCGGCGCGGCTGCCGATCTTCTGGCCAAGCTCGCCGGAGAACATGGCCCCGATGACCGTGCCGACCAGGGCGATGGAGACGGTGATGGCCAGGCCCGTGGGCGAGAGCCCAAACTGCTGCACGAGTGGGTGCGTGGCGCCGGCGATGACGGCAGTGTCAAAGCCGAAGAGCAGACCACCGAGCGCCCCGGTAAGGGCGCTCTTGGCCAGCAGCATGACGGCTTTACGTTGGGGAGCTGTGCTCAAGGGGCGATCTCGCGTGATGTGTCTTTGGTGTTAGAAGGACACCATAGCATCGGCCCTAAAGACTTCGCCAGCAGTGTCTCCTATGCGACACCAGGCACTCTTGGAGTGGCGTCGGTGAAATGTCCTGAGGACTGGCGTGTAATGAGCTCGAAGGGTACGCGGACTTCCCAGCCAGGACGATCCGGTTCGCGGAGACGATCGAGCATGAGAGAGAGCGCGGCACGGCCGATCTCGGAGCAGTCCTGGTGCACGGTGGTGAGCGGGACGGGCAAGAACTTGGAGTAGCTGACGTCGTCGAAGCCGGCCATGCGGATGTCTTCCGGGATGCGGACGCCAAGGTCGAGCAGAGAACGCATCAGACGGGCGGCGGTGAGGTCGTTGCCGCAGAGAATGGCGTCCGGGCGCTCGGTGCGCAGCAGATCGCGTACGAAGACAGGATCCCGGACATCGCCCAGCAGGACGTGGCTGGGAGCGCCTGGGGCGAGTTCATTCAGGGCAAACTGGTAGCCGCCGATGCGCTCGACTATGGTGGTCGCGGAACGTTGGCGCGCAACAAACAGGATGCGGCGTGCGCCGCTCTGCCACAGATGCTGGGTGACGACGTAGCCGGCACGGCCGTTATCGATCCCCACCAGATCCAGCGCGGACCGTTCAGGGTAGGTCTGGAGACAGCGGTCGAGCAGCACCACAGGGATCTTGGCCTTGGCAAGCTGATCCACGATGCGGCGGTTGGCCGCTTCGCGGTCGACAGTGAACTCAAGGGGGGCGAAGAAAACGCCGGAGACCTTCTGGTCGATGAACTGGCGGCAGAGTTGCTCGGCCATCTTGCCGGTATGGTCGGAGTCGCTTTCACCTTCGCCGGGAGCATAGCCCCAAAGGAGTACGTGGGATTTCGCAAGCGGCGCCCGCATGATGCCCTGGCAGATGGGCTCAAAGATCTCCGTGGAGCCGAGTTGTGGGATCAGCAGGCCGAACTGGTGCCGCTCCGCCTGCGTAGGCTCCTGGACATAGGTGCCGGAGCCCGCGCGGCGCGTGACCAGACCATCACGCTGCAGGGACTGAATCGCTTTGGCTACGGTGATGCGTGAAGCACTGAAACGCTCACAGAGCTGGGCCTCGGAGGGCAGCCGGTCGCCGGGACGGTAAACACCTTCGCCGATCTCGCGGATCAATTCGCGGTAGATCGACTGATGCAGCGTTGTCGGCTCACTCTTGCCGAGTGGAGGATCCGCTTTGGTCGGAAAGGGCGGCAACATGGCGGCACCTCAACAAAAGTGAGGTGCTTCAGCCATGTGCCATGCCTTATCCGGTTGAGCTGAAACGACCTTCTACAACAATGGTACGTTTCCGGCGGTATTTTGTTTCACTGCGCCTTACTTTCACTGCACAGAGGCGATCCAGGAGGCGAACGGCGGCAGGGTGACGGATTTGAAGGCCGTGACTCCCTGCAAGCTAGGATCGCTGGCCGCGAGCGTGTGCGCTTTTTCGCCCTTGATGCCACCATCCGTGAGATTGAGGGAGATCGTCTTCGGGCTATCACTCATGTTCATGGCGACGACCACCGGCTGTGCGCCATCCGGGGCCGTGCGCACGTAGGCGAGCACGTCTTTGTCGTCACGGTTGAGCATGACGATCCCGCCGTTGTGCATCGCGGGGTTGTCACGGCGCAGCTGGATGAGCTGCTTGTACCAGTGGAACAGCGAGTTGGGGTCGTCGGACTCCGCCGCGACGTTCACCGTCTTGTAGTTGGGAGCGACTGGCAGCCAGGTATTGGCATTGGTCGAGAAGCCAGCCTGCGGACCACCCGTCCACTGCATGGGGGTACGCTCGCCATCGCGGCCCTTCTCTTTGGGCCAGCCGGTGACGCCGATCGGATCCTTCACATCTTCCTTGCGGGTGGGCGGCGTGGTGGGCATGCCAATGTCCGCGCCGTAGTACGTCATCGCGGTGGCGCGTGGCGTCAGCAGCATGGTGGCGACGATCTTGGCGATCGCTACGTCGTGCTGCCCATCGCCATAGCGGGTGATGGAGCGCGCATTGTCATGGTTGTCGAAGACCAGCAGCGGCTGGGAGCCGTGGACCTGCGTCTCGGCCTCGGTGAGGTACTGGCGGAAGTAGCTGGCATTCAGCTGCTTCTCTCCGGTCTTGCGGCCACCGAAGCCGACCAGCATATCCATAGGCAGCTGCAGTTCGTCGTGCGCGGCGCCCCCGTACCACTTGTCGAGCGCGAGCGTATTGGGCAGATAGGTCTCGCCGATCAGCACGCGGTCACCGGGGTACTGCTTGACCATGGCGCTCATGCGGCGGATGACGTCGTGCACCTCGGGCAGGTTATCCGTGCGGTCCCCGATGACCTCCGGGTCGCCCTGCGCGTTGATCTTGCCAGTGAGGGTTTCATTGCGATTCTGCGGGTCCTCGAAGAGCGTCGGTACGGCGTCGAGGCGGAAGCCGGCTACGCCCTTGTCCAGCCAGAAGCGCATGGTGTCGAACATGGCCTTTTCCACGGCCGGGTTGCGCCAGTTCAGGTCGGGTTGTGCCTTGTAGAACTTGTGGTAGTAGAACTGCTGGCGCGCCGGAACCCACTCCCAGGCCGAGCCGCCGAAGCCGGAGATCCAGTTGTTGGGCGGAACCACCTTGCCCTTGGGGCCGTCGTGCTCGTACTTGCGCTGGTAGTCGGTGACGCCGGCTGTGTCGGAGGCAATGCCGTCGTTCCACATATACCAATCGGCCTTGGGATTGGTGCGCGAGCTGGCGGACTCGAGGAACCACTTGTGCTTGTCGGAGGTGTGGTTCAGCACAAAGTCGAGAATGATGCGGATGTTGCGCTTCCCGGCCTCGGCCTGCAGGCGGTCAAAGTCGGCCATGGTGCCGTACTGCGGATCGACGTTCTCGTAGTCGGAGATGTCGTAGCCGAAGTCAATCTGCGGTGAAGGGAACATGGGCGCGAGCCAGATGGCATCCATGCCGACGTCGTGCAGGTAGTCGAGGTGTTCGGTGATGCCGTTCAGATCGCCAATGCCGTCGCCGTTCGAGTCGCCAAAGCTGCGCGGATAGAGCTCATCGATGACGGCGTGCTTCCACCAGGTCTGGTCCATGCTCGGCTTGGCTGCCGCGGCAAGGTCGGCGGACATGTTGCCGGTCTGCGCGCCAAGCGGGGCAAAGGGCAGCAGTGGAGCGAGGCAAAGGGCGAGGCGAAGCGAGCGAAACGAAGAGGACATTGGATCTCCGGAGAGGGGACTTCTGCGTTCGCGAACATAACAGGGTGTGTTTGCGGTTGTCTACAGAATGTCATGACAGCTTTGTCCCTAAGCCAGGAGGAACGGTTGGTGCCGGGACGGAGGGCTGCCTATGCGGCCTTGAATCGCGTGATCGCGCAGGAATTTCTGTTGCGTCCCTGCGATCTCGGGGCTAGGTTTGGGGACGTTGCTATCTTTACTTCCCGCAGCCGCGGGTGATTGGAGCTCACGATGGCGGACAAGGCAGCCAGCGGCTTTATCTGGTACGAACTGATGACGGACGACCTCGAAAAGGCGATGAGCTTCTACGGGAACGTGGTCGGGTGGGATGTACATGACAGCGGTATGCCGGGGATGCCGTACATGCTGTTTGGCAAGGGCGGTACGGATGTTGGCGGCATGATGTCGTGGTCGTCCATGGGCATGACCAAGCCGACACAGTGGAACGGGCACCTCCTTAGCGGGGACGTCGACACCGAAGCGGCTGCTGTGGTGGCGGATGGCGGCACGCAATTCCGGCCGGCGCAGGAGATTCCCGGGGTGGGCCGTTTTGCCGTCATGGCTGATCCGCAAGGGGCGGAATTTCTGCTCTTTCAGCCGAATCGGAATGAGGCGCCGCCGCAGCTAGGACCTACGCAGGTGGGCGGGGTCGGTTGGCGCGAGCTGGCGACGTCGGACTGGAAGAAAGCCTGGGAGTTTTACAGCAAGCACTATGGCTGGACGGCGGGAATGGCCGTCGATATGGGCCCGATGGGCACATACCAGACCTTCACGCTGAACGGAGAGAATGGCGGCGGCATGATGACGATCCCGCCGCAGCAGGCGGACTCTATGCCAAAGCCAGCGTGGCTGTTTTATTTCACCGTGGACGACATTCAGGCAGCAGCGCAGCGGGTGAGCGAGAGCGGCGGCACCATCACGCATGGGCCGGTGCAGGTACCAGGTGGCGCGTGGATGCTGCAGGCCACCGATACGCAGGGCGGACGCTTTGCCCTGACCGCGGCGAAATAGGCCTAGGCCTACTTCTTAGCCTCCGAGAGGGTCGTGATCGTGTCGATGGGCGGTGCGGATCCCGTCGAGGTGGTGCCATCGGGCCAGCGGATATCGAGTGTGGTCAGCTTCGGCTGCGGGCCCAGGCCAAGGTGCAGACGGAGGTCCGAGGAGCTGGAGTAACTCGATCCGGAGCGGACCTCGTCGACCCAGACGCGCGGCTTGCCGGCCTGTGTGCCATGCAGCGTGATGCGGGCACCCAGGGCATCGCGGCCGTGCGTGTCCAGCAGCCTGAGACCAAGCCAGTGGTTTGCATTCTTTGCCTGGTTGACGAGGAGCAGGGGCCGGTCGGAGAGGTTGTTCACTACAGCCTCGAGCCGGCCATCATTCCATAAGTCGGCAATGGCGAGGCCGCGGCCGGGCAGGGGCTCGGTCAGGCCCGGGCCGGAGATTTTGGACAGGTCTCGAAAATGCCCGTCCCCCAGGTTGCCATAAAGCAGGCGGGGTTGTTTGAAGGTGGAGCCGAGGTGCGCTTCGTCGACCTCGGGATAGACGTGGCCGTTGGCAATGAGCAGGTCCGGGTAGCCATCGTTGTCTATATCAGCAAACATCGTGCCCCAGCCGAGCGCGTCGGTATGAATGGCGAGACCCGCGGCGGAGGTCACGTCGACGAAGCTCCCATCACCAACTGCGTGGTACAGCGTGGAGGTGTCGTCGGAGAAGTTGGTCTTGAAGAGATCGATATGGCCATCCCCGTCGTAGTCCGCGGCAGCGGAGCCCATGCCGGCCTGCTCGCGGCCGTCCTCGTTAAAGGCGACGCCTTGCTCCCCGGCGACGTCGGTGAAGGTGCCGTCGTGGTTGTTGCGATAGAGGATGGACGGCGTAGAGTCACACGCGACGTACAGGTCGGGCCAGCCGTCCTCGTTGAAGTCAATTGGAGTTACGGAGAAGCAGTAGTGGCCGTGGGTCCCCTGGATGCCTGCCGGCTTGGAGACATCTGAGAACTTGCCTTCTCCCAGGTTATGGAACAGCAGGTTGGTGGTGTACGGCAGGCCGCGAGGACCACACATCACGGCGGCGCCTTTCCACATACAGCCGGCTTCGGCTCCCGGTTTGGGAGTCTTGGCAAGGTCGAAGTGGACGTAGTTGGCGACGAGCACATCGAGCCTGCCGTCGCGGTCGTAGTCGACAAAGGCGCAGCCGGTGCCCCACTCCTTGCCGGTCCCGGCGACCCCGGCCTGTTCGGCAACCTCGCGGAAGTGACCGTGGCCCTCGTTGTGGTACAGCCGGTTGCGGCCGTAGGCAGTGACGAACAGGTCAGGGAGCCCGTCATTGTCGTAGTCGCCGACGCAGGCACCCTGCCCCCAGAAGCTCTCAGCCAGGCCGGAGTTCGCCGTTACGTCGGTGAAGCTCCCATCGTGATTGTTGTGGAAGAGATGGCTGGTGGGCGGCGTCTTCGTGGAGGCGTTCGCCAGATCGGTGCCGTTGACGAGGAAGATATCCGGCCAGCCATCGTTGTCGTAGTCAAGGATGGCGACGCCGGAGCCGGTGGCCTCGACGATGTACTGCTTGTTAGTCGCCGAGCCACTGGTGTTGCGGACGGTGAGGCCGGCCTGCGG
>CAXTVC010000008.1:32749-59381 GCA_964247615.1 uncultured Acidobacteriaceae bacterium | reverse complement strand
AAAGCGCATCTCACCGCGTGAGGACACTTTTATGGGCTTGCAGGAGATGTTGGGTTTTGGGTCTGGCAAGAAGGTGCGTTATGCCATCGTGGGGCTAGGCGATATCGCCCAGGAAGACATGATGCCGGGTGTAAACCACACGGGCAATTCGGAGATGACCGCCCTGGTCACCGCGGATGCGACCAAGGCGCAGGAACTTGCTGAGAAGTACGACATCAAGTCGACATATACGTACGAGCAATTTGCGCAGGCGCTCAGCTCGGGCACTTTTGATGCGATCTATCTCGCCACGCCGAACTGGCGGCATGCGGAGTTCATCGTGCCCGCCTTGAAGGCCGGCATCCATGTGCTAACGGAGAAGCCGATGGAGGTTTCTACGGCAAAGTGCCAGGAGATCCTGGATGCAGCAAAGACCTCCACCGCGAAGCTGATGGTGGCGTACCGCCTGCACTTTGAACCTGCGACGCTGGACACGATCGAGCAGGTACGCTCCGGCAAGTTGGGTGAGGTGCACACCTTTGCTTCCAGCTTTGCGCAGCCCGTCGATCCGACGAACCATCGGGCACACTCCGGCAAACTGGCCGGGCCGGTGCTGGACATGGGCCCTTACCCGGTGAATGCTGCGCGGTACATCTTCTCGGACGAGCCGACAGAGGTGATCTCAGCTTTTGGCATTAAGCATCCGGAGTCCGGGATCGATCAGGACTTCGCCGATACGGTAGCTGTCACGCTGAAATTTCCGGGCAATAAGCTGGCGCAGTTCAACGTCGGCTACTACGGCGGGCCGGTGAACAGCCTGGTCGCGATCGGTCCCAAGGGCAGCGTGCTGCTGGATCCCTGCTACATGTTCGGCAAGCCGCTGGAGCAGACCCTGGCCATTGGTGAGGACAAGAAGAAGAGCAGCTTCAAGAACACCGATCACTTCGGCGGCGAGATGAAGTACTTCTCCGACTGCATCCTTAACAACACAGAGGTCGAGCCGGATGGGGAGGAAGGTTTCGCGGATGTGCGGGTGCTGGAAGGCGTGATCGAAGCGCTTGAGACTGGCAAATCGGTCACACTGGCCCCGTTTACGCGTACCAAGCGCATCGACACAGAGAAGCAGGTCGTGAAGCTGGGCACGGTGTCTACGCCGGAACTGGTGAACGCAAGCAATCCGGGCAAGGGCGTAGAGAAACAGCCCAAAAACTAGAAGCGTGTTCGTCCTGACAGGCCCTTGCGAAACGGCTCGCAAGGGCTTGCCTTTTTATGCGGTCGACTTCTTTGCAGGGGCGCCCATGGGCATCGTCTTCAGGACCTTGCCGCCTTCCTGGATGACATAGAGGTGATTAGCAGCAAGCGCTTTGAGGCTGTCCCTGGCTCCACTGGGCCATGCAATGTCCACGTCTGCGGCGGTGGCCAGATCGAGGCCAAAGCGAACGCGTAGATCGTTCTGCGAGTAGTAGCTGCCGCCGGAACGAACCTCGTCGATCTGCTTCATGACTTTGCCGGGCTGGTTTTCCGCGGTCACCGTGAGGCGGGCACCGACGCCGGTACGATTACTCTTCGTGCCGAGGGTGCGGATGTAGATCACGTTGCGCTTCAAGGCGTCCGGCGTGGGTTCGCAGCGCAGCAGCTGCGGGTACGTGTTGACGCAGTTCACGACAACGTCGACCATGCCGGAGTTGGTGATGTCGCCAAAGGCACAGCCTCGGGCGGGCGCCTCGGCCGTGATTCCCGTACCGGCGGTGGCGGTCACCTCTTCAAACTGGCCGTTGCGCAGGTTGCGGTAGAGATACTTGTGCTCCGCGTAGGGCGCTTCCAGGTGCGAGTTGTCGACTTCGGGATAGACGTGGCCGTTGGAGATGAAGATGTCGAGCCAGCCATCGTTATCGGGGTCGAAAAAGCCTACGCCCCAGCCCAGGTAGCGCGTGTTGACGCCAAGGCCGGAGAGGTAGGTGTGATCCTCAAAGGTGCCGTCGCCGAGGTTCTGGTAGAGCGAGTCGGTATCGCCGGCGAAGTTGGTCTTCACAATGTCCAGCAGGCCATCACGATTGAAGTCGCCTACGCTCACGCCCATGCCGGCCTGCGGTTTGCCATCGGGTGAGTAAGCGATACCACTTTCGATGGCTTCGTCCTTGAAGGTGCCATTCTTCTGGTTGCGATAGAAGGTAGCCGCGGTGGAATCGTTGGCGACGTAGATGTCGGGCCAACCGTCGTTGTCGAGATCGGCCACCGTAACGCTAAGGCCATAGGTCCCAACCGTATCGAGCATGCCGGTTTTGGCGCTGACGTCGGTAAAAGTGCCGTCGCCGTTGTTGCGGTAGAGGATGTTCTTGCCACCCTGCAGCCCGGGCGGACCACAGGCAACCTGGATGCCCTTGTAGGAGCAGCCGGCAGCCTCGGGAAGTGGCGCGGTCTTGGGATCGAAGTCGATGTAGTTGGCGACGAACAGGTCGAGATGCCCGTCCTTGTCGTAGTCCAAAAAGGCGCAGCCGGAGTTCCAGCGCGTCTTGCCGGGCTGCATCAGGCCGGCTTTCACGGTCGCGTCGGTGAAGGTGCCATCGCCATTGTTGTGCCAGAGCACGTTCTGGCCGTAGTAGCTCACGAACAGGTCGTTATGCCCATCGTTGTCGTAGTCGCCCACGCAACAGCCCTGGCCCCAGCCCGCGTGGGCCAGGCCGGCCCTCAGGGTGACGTCGGTGAAGGTGCCGTCGCGGTTGTTTTTGAACAGACGAGAGATTGGCGCTTCCCCTTTCGCAAAGCCGTCCAGTCGCGATCCGTTAACGAGAAAGAGGTCGACCCAATCGTCGCCGTCGTAGTCGAAGAAGGCAACGCCGCACCCGGTGGTCTCCAGCAGATAGCGGTTCTTATGCTCGTTGCCGTAAATCGTTTTGGTGAGCAGGCCGGCGGCGTGGGCCTGGTCGACATAGCGGTAGCCCAGCGGTGTGCCCGTCACGGGTGAAGGCAGCGACTTGGGCGCGGGCCGCGAGGGAGTGTTGTAGGTGTCGCGGTTCATCCCCGAGCCGGGCGTTTGCGGCTCCTGCAGGGTGGCGGCGAGCGCGAGGAGATCGCTGAAGGGCAGCACGAGCGCCGTGCGGGAGAGCGATTTCAAAAGAGTGCGGCGCGTCCAGGTCATCAAACGGCTTTCTTGGTTGATCCCGAGGTGTTCTGCCGCATAGACGCGGCAAACATCCCGTTAGGAGGATCTGGTGGGGGAGTATAGCGATGCGGCATGAGCCGGGGCAATGCGGGGCAGCTTTTCACCGTCTAACAGGAAGGACAGCAGTGTCCAGGAGGTTCGGAGTGAAGCGTATCCAGGCTTGGGCGGGTGTGTTGATGATTGCGTTGGCGGTGCCGGTGATCCAGGCGCAGCATGTGAGCACAGATTACGATCACAAGGCGCCGTTCAGCGATTACCGTACCTTCTCGTTCGGCAAGATCCAGACGGTAAACCCGCTGGATGCGGGTGTGCTGCGAGATGAGATCCGGAGCGACCTGACATACCACGGCTGGCGCGAGGTGCCGCGGGGTGGCGACGTAGCCATCACCGCCATCGGGGAGCAGACCGACACCAAGCAATACCAGACGTTCTATAACGGTCTTGGGCCTGGCTATGGGTGGGGCGGTTGGGGTGGATGGTATGGCGGCGGCTGGGGTGGGGGAGGCTACGGCGGCGGGGACTCCACGACCACCGAACGCACTATTCCGGTAGGCACCCTGATCGTGGATCTGTACGACACGCGCACGCACAACCTGGTATGGCGTGGCACGTCGCATGCGACGGAGTCGAACAGCATGAACAAGAACTCCGGCAAGCTGCAAAAGGCGGTCGATGAGATGTTTTACAAGTTCCCGCCCAAGCACGCGCAGTAAGCTATCCGCAAAACAGAAGAGGGCCCGCATGGGCCCTCTCCTCCCTTTGGGTGTGACGTTGATTAGACCCTGCCGGAAAACTCCCGGGTTTCAGAAACCAGCTTGATTTTTTCGCCTTCTTTGACGAAGAGCGGCACCCGTACCGTGGCACCGGTCTCAAGGCGCGCTGCCTTCGTGACGGAGCCGGACGACGTATCGCCCCGCACGGCGGGCTCGGTGTACTCCACAATCAGCTCGACGTGCTGTGGCATTTCGAGGCCGATGGGGTTGCCGTTGTACTTCAGCACTTGCACCAGCAGGCCTTCCAGCATCAGCTCAAGCGCATCGCCTACCTTGGCCGCGTCGAGTTGCAACGTCTCAAAGGTGGACTGATCGAGGAAGTACGATCCATCGCCGTCGGAGTAGAGGTACGAGGCGTCGACGTTTTCGAGATCGGGCTCGCGGAATTTGTCTTCCGCCTTGAAGGTCTTGTCCTGCACGGCGCCGTTGAGCATGTTGCGCATCTTTACGCGCACCAGCGTCTGGCCACCGCGTGCGGTGGGGGTAGAAATGTCTTTGTCGAGGCAGCGAAAGGGTGTGTCTTCGAACTCGAAGAACATCTTGCGCTTCACGTCGATGGCAGCAATCAGTTCGGCCATGGGTTCCTTGCAGCGAGTGAGATGGCGAGCGAGCGCTCGCAACTTCCCTAGTGTAGTGAAGTGCAAGCGCACTTGGCTAAGGTGTCCCGCTTCCCTGCCTAGCTAGGCAAGAAAAGGGCCCCTGCGGAATGCAGAGGCCCCTTCTTGGCTCAGGTTGAGGTGGGTTAGAAGGTGTATTTCACCGCAAGCAGCATGGTGCGCTGCGTGTACTTGGCATCGGTAATGCCACGGTTCGCGTTAGAGACCTGCGAGGTGAACGCGGCGTTGTTCGCCGTCTGCAGCTTCAACGTCACGAGGTCGTTGGTGCTGTAGCCAGGCAGCGGATGGTTGAGGAAGTTGAAGGCCTCGCCGCGGATCTCGATGGCCTGGCTCTCATGGATATGGAAGCTCTTGTATAGGCCGAGATCAGTGTCAAAGTAGGCGGGCAGGCTGATGTACGGGGCCTGCCGGATGCCGACCTGGCCGATCTGCGGTGCGGTGAGGCAATCCAGGTTTACGTGCTGGTACAGCTTCAGCCCACTGTTTGGATTGCAGGTCAGGATGGGCAGCACGGAGTTTGACGGCGTGCCGTAGTACGTCGACGAACCGATGGTGTGGCCCAGCGTGGTGTTCTGTATCGTCAGGCCAAGGTTCTGGCTGGTGTTGGCCTGCAGATTGCCACCTGCCTGCCAGGAGGTCGTGCCGGACAGCGTCCATCCATTCACCGCACCCGCAAGCAGCGCATTGCCGTGCACGGGACGGCCGAGATCGAAGGCATAGGACGTGTTGACCACGTGCGGGCGATCGATGTTGAGTACACCGTAGTTGTTGCGGATATTGAAGGCATCCAGCGTGCTGCCGAGAATGCCCAGGGATTTCGAGAAGGTGTAGTTGACGTTGTACGTAATGCGCCCGCTCTGCTTCACCAGGCTTACCTGCGCACCGTTGTAGTTGGCATACGCAACGTGTGAGTTCACCGCGATATTGTTGCTGCCGTAGCCCTTGTAATAGGGGTAGTAGTCCACCAGGTTCGGCACGTTCTCCGGATCGGTAGGAGCGGCTGCGCCCGTGACCGGATCACGCTGAAACAGGCCGCCAACCGCAATCTTGTTCTGATTCACGAAGTTCGTGCCTGCCACGCCCGAGCCGTTGCTTTGGCCACCAGCAAGGATGTTCTGCGAGTTGTTGCCCACATAGGCCACTTCCAGCAGCATGCTTTTCGCCAACCGCTGCGAGACCGTCAGGTTATATGCGTAGGTTAGGCCGATTTGATCGTCGTTCTGGTCAGTCGCGGACACGCTGGACGGCAGCGCGCCGACGGCGGCGCTGTTGGCTCCCAGCGCGCTGATCTGGCTCAGCGTGATCGCGTCGTTGTTGGTGGAGTTGAAGGTGCGCACGCCCTGCGAGGTTGTCAGAGGGCCGGCGAAGTCGTTGAACTGGTCGTTCCAGCGATACTCCGCCCATCCACCGCGGATCACCGTCGACCCATTGCGATGAACGTCATACGCAAGTCCTAGCCGGGGCTCCAGAAAGATGGTCTGTACGGGCGAGCCGCCGTTGGGAAGGCTCTTGTCGATCGCGTTCCAGTACACACCCGGATACGTCTTGCCGGAGGCAACATCGGCAGCATAACGCTGCGGCTCCCATACGGCGAGACCCGTGCCGGAAGCATCCTGCCAGCGACCGATGTGCTCTGCACGCAGACCGAGATTCAGGGTCAGACGCGGCACAATCTTCCAGTTATCCAGGAAGTAGCCTGATCCGGTGTTGTAGTACATGTCATCGACGGGGTTCGCGTTGTTTTGGGTAAAGCCGCTGGTGACGCCCATCAGGAAGTTGGCCAGCGGGTTGACAGTCCCAATGGGCCGACCTGTAATCTGATCCGTCTTCACGCCGCTAGCAAAGGAGAGATTGCCGTTGGCATAGCCATAGGTGCCCTGCTTGTTGCCACCCTGGCTCCAGTAGCCGCCCATCTTGAAGGTGTGCGTACGGTAGACGACCGTGAAGTCATCGGCGACCGACAGGGATCGCTTGATGGAGTTGTAGGTGCCACCCTGTTGGAAGATGTCAGGCTGTGAAAGATCGGGCAGGGTGCGAGCGCCACCCGGTGAGGTGATTGAGGGCACAAGGGTGGATGCATCACCGTAGATGGAGCCGTAAGGATAGCCCAGCGTGCTGATCTGCAGGGCATTCAGGTTCTGCGAGCTGTAGGGGTTGTCCAGCCAGCCCGCGGCGATACGCAACTCGTTGGTCATGGGCCGGTTGAAGATGTGAATGAAGCTGCCACTCAACACGTGGGAGTGCACAGGGCTGACCAGTGGACCACCGGGGTCGGCCACGGCGTTGGTGGGGTTGTAGTAGATGTGCGCTACGGTTGTTTCGGAGTCGGAGCCGTACTGGTAGCTGACAAAGAACTTATTGTGCTCATTCAGGTTGTAGTCGACGCGGCCGCGATAGATGTAGCCGTTATGGATGTTGTTCGGCTGCAGGAAGTAGTTGTAGCCGGCGGCGTTGGTGGAGGGATCAACGTTGGCTGCGGGGAAGAGCTTCAGCAGGGATAGTGCGCCGGGATCAAGGAATTGTGTGGGTATCTGCGTGCCGGAAAGCGGCGTGCCGTCAGGCGCAAAGCCACCGTTCAACGGCTGACAGAAGTCATTGCCCGTGCTCTTGGCACACAGCGCTGCGTTCGAGGCATCGGCGAGGCTGAAATTACCAGCGCGCATCGCATCTGTCGGCACAAACGAGGTCAGGGGAGAGGACGCCGGCAGGTTTTGCCGGAATGCCTCGAAGCCGGCCCAAAAGAGCAGCTTACGGTTCTTGTTGAAGTCCGTATGCGGGATCAGGATGGGCCCGCCAATGCTGCCGCCCGGGTAGTAGTACGAAGCCTGCGGACGCGGCGTCGGCGTGGAGCTGTTCTTGTCCTGCCAGGTGTTGGCGTTCAGCACGCCGTTGCGGGCGTACAGATAGCCCTGGCCATGAAAGGCCGCCGTACCCGAGCGGCTGATCACGTTGACGACCACCGGACCCTGGGGCGAGTCAGCGCCGAAGTTCGCCGACTGGACCTTGACCTCCTGGGTCATGTCCGGGTTCACGCTGGCGATCGACCAGCAGGCGCAGCCTGGATCGATGATGCTGGCACCATCGAGCAGATAGGCGGTGCCGCCGCGGTACGGCGCGCCATTGGTGTTCAGGCCGACGCCGACAGCCGAGCCGGAAGAGCCCGCATCGCTGAAGTCGAACCCTGCACCGTTCTGGGCGCCGTTGGACGTGGTCGTCACGCCGGGAAGGATCTTGAGCAGCTCCGACATATTGCGGCTCTCGATGGGCAGGCGCTCGATGTCCTTGGTGGTCAGCAGGGCGGAGCGCTCGCCGGAATCTTCAGGAGAGACGGCGTCGGCTTCACTTGCCACTGTGACCACATCGCCAGTGCTGCCAACCGTCAGCTGCAGGTTGTCAAGCGCGCGCGTATCACCTGGATTCAGACTGATGCCCGGCTGACGAAACGGCTTGAAGCCCTGTGCCGAGATGTCGACGACATAGCTGCCGGGGACCACGCCGGCAAAGGTGAAGATGCCGGAGCCATTGCTGTCCGCGGTACGCGTCTCCTTGGTATCGATGTTGGTCAACACGATATGTGCGCTCGGGATGACCGCGCCTGTGTTGTCAGCCACATGGCCGGACAGGCTCGCCGTGGTCTGTGCCCACAACGAGGGCGCCAGCGTGCCTGCGCAGACGCAGGCCGCGAGAGCAAGATAGTGCCGTGGCCGGGAAGAAAACGGAGCCGAGATATTGAAACCCATGAAGCAACAACCTCTTTTGTAGACCCCACGCAGTGTCTTTCATCAGCGAAGCGTGGCGGTCGTATATGAAACCGCCAAAGCATAGACCCTGGCGTAAACAACCGTCAACAGGCCAGGTCCGCGGCCTGAGATCGCCGGGCGTTCTATTCTTTCCTTGAACAGGAGGGAAGGTATGCGAGTGCGCTCGGATGCCGTCCCGGCGGTGAACGATGAGGATTGAAGGCTCCGCGAAGGGCAGGGCAGATCAATGAGTAAACACTCCCTATCGCATGCCAAATACATGATGGGGAGGTTAGGCTGGAGGGATTATGCGTGCATCTCGCTTGGTTTGGGCTTCGTCCTGTTTCGTCATAACAGCAACATTGGGCACCGCGGGGTTCGCCTTTGCACAGGCGACCGCGCCGGCTGCAAAGGCCACTCCGGAGCAATGGAACGAGCAATGGCTGGCAGCCTCACAGGATGCAGCCACAGCTCGCACGGCGCAGCTGGACGTGCTGCAAAAGACAGTCGCCGCGGGTCCCTATCGCGACGATTGGGAGAGCCTGAGGGAGCACCAGACGCCTGAGTGGTTTCATGATGCCAAGTTCGGCATCTTCATCCACTGGGGACTCTTTTCCGTGCCGGCCTATGCCAACGAATGGTACTCGCGCAACATGTACCAGGCAGGCACGCCGGAGTTCGCGCACCAGGTGGCCACCTATGGTCCTCAATCAAAGTTCGGCTACAAAGACTTCATCCCGATGTTCCGTATGGAGAAGTGGGACCCCAATGCCTGGGCGTCGCTGTTTCAGCGCGCGGGAGCACGCTACGTCATCCCTGTAGCCGAGCATCATGACGGCTTTGCCGAGTACAAGACCGCGCTTTCGCCTTGGAACGCAGTTGCCATGGGGCCTCATCGCGATCTCGTGGGGGATCTGCAAACGGCTGTGCAGGGGCACGGGATGAAGTTTGGTGTCTCGTACCATCGCGCCGAGCATGACTGGTTCTTTGACGGGGGTCGCGGCTTCGATTCTGACGTGAACGATCCGAAGAATGCCGGCTTCTACGGCCCTGCGGAGAAGCGACTGAACGAATCCACCGACGACGCCCTTGCCCGCGATTACACCTACGTCTCACAGCAGTTCAAAGAGGACTGGCTGGCTCGCACCACGGAGCTTATTGACCGCTATCACCCCGACCTTGTCTATCTCGACTGGTGGGTTGGTCACCCTGACTTCCGCCGAACGCAGGAGCAATTTGCCAGCTTCTACTACGACCAGGCGGCGCAGCATAAGCAGCCTGTCGTGATGTTCAGCAAATACGACAACATGGCTTCAGGCGCCGGTACCGCCGACGTGGAACGCGGTGCCAAGCCCACGATTCAGGCACTGCCCTGGCAGACCGATACCTCGATCAGCAACGCCAGCTGGGGTTATGTGGTGGGTGACACCTTCAAGACGCCGCAGGTGCTGCTGGATCAGTTGGTCGATGTCGTCAGTAAGAACGGCAACCTGCTGCTGAACATCGGCCCGCGCCCCGATGGAACCATACCGGAGCCCGTGCAGAACGCCCTCCTGGCCGTGGGCAAATGGCTCGAGGTGAATGGTGAAGCTATCTATGGCAGCCGGCCCTGGATCCAGTTCGGCGAGGGGCCAACACGGGTGGAAGCAGGAAGCATGCAGGATCGCCATGCCCTGGAGTACACCCCGGCTGACTTCCGCTTCACAACGCAGGGTGGTCACTTGTACGCAATCGAAATGCGCCGGCCGACAGACGGTGAAACGATCATCCAGTCACTCGGAAAGGGCAAGATCGTCGTGCACGACGTCACCCTGCTCGGGAACGGGGGCAAGCTCACCTGGAAGCAGGCGGAAGACGGGCTGCACATCACCTTGCCTGCCACACCCACTAGCGAAGACAGGCCGGTCTTTCGCATCAAGCTGCAATAGCTTTGCGCGGCCCCTTACTGCCTCGTGGCGTTCACGAGGTCAGTAAGCGGCTGCACGAAGACAAACTGCACAATCGCACTGCGCTTCTTTGCTTCCTCCAGCTTCGCAAGGCTCGCCTGCTTCCACGCCGCGGGCGCTTTGTCGCCCGCTCTCAGGTACGTGATTGCCTGCTGCGCCACCTCGCTGAGCGCGGTGAGCTGCGTGGCCCGCTCCTGCATCACGGCAAGCCGCGGCGCGTCCGCCATCGCTGAAGTTACAGGCGCAACAGACGCTGCTTCATCTCGGAAATAGGTAAGCAGCATCTCGCGCGCGTCGGCGGCGCTGCCGGTCTTCTGTCGGGGATCGGCGAGGAACTGACGTGTTGCGATCTCGATCTGGTGGCGGATAGGTGGATCAGGCACCACCGCATCCACGAAGCTTGTCAGCGGCGTGAGCTGTGAGGTGTGTTGCTGCTGATAGCGCTCGCCGAAACCAACGGGCTCGAAGGCCAGCGCAAAGGTGTGCAGGGCCTTGATATCTCCGGAGTCAAGGAGGCCACGAAGGCCTGTGTCCTCGCTGGTGAGGTGCCGCAAGCCAAGTGTCTCAAGCTCTACCGAGACCGGCTGCAGACGACGGTACATGTCGTCCACGTCACGCACGTTCTGGCCCGACCAGAAGCGCTCGGCGATGGCAGCAGAGCGCGGCCAGATACGTGAATCGATCGTGCGTTGATCCAACTGCTCGGCCCACATGCAGACCTCACCGCCGAGGATGAGCTTCTGCTGCTCCGGTGTCAGCTTGGTATCGGCGGGCACGGGATCGGCGAGGTAATGTACGCCTGCGGGGCGCATGCCATCGAGGTAGTATGGAGCCGAAAGAACGCCTTGATAGCCAGCCTGCGCGCCCTTGGCCAGTGAGGCCTCGCCACGCCAGGATTGCACCACAACGTCCTTGGGCAGGGCCGGGTTGAAGATCTCGTCCCAGCCGACCATGCGCTTGTTCAGGCCGGAAAGGATCTTCAGCACGCGGCCGTTGAAGTAGGCCTGCAGCGCGTCGTTGTTGTCGAGGCTGTGCTGCTTCATGAAAGCGAGAATGCGCGGATTCTTTTTCCAGTCCGGTGCCGGGGCTTCATCGCCGCCGATGTGGACGTACTGGTCGGGGAAGATAGTCGCCATTTCGGCTAGAAACGACGAGAGGAACGTGTAAGTCGCGTCGCGTGTGGGGTCGAGCACGTAGTCGGAGACGCCGAACTCGCGCCGTATGCCGGTGGGAGTTGTGCCGCTCGCGAGCTCCGGATAGGCGACGAGCCAAGCGGTGGAGTGGCCGGGCATTTCAAACTCCGGCACCACGCGGATGCCGCGATCATGCGCATATTGCACCAGCTCCCGGGCTTCGTCCTGCGTGTAGAAGAGGCCGTCGGAACCCATGGAGGTGAGCTTCGGGAATCGGTTGCTCTTGATGCGAAAGCCCTGGTCGTCAATCAGGTGCCAATGAAAGACGTTGAGCTTCACGGCGGCCATCGCATCCAGGTTGCGCTTGAGCACCGGGATAGGTTCGAAGTGGCGTGCGCAGTCGATCATCAGGCCACGCCAACCGAAGCGGGGCGCGTCCTGAATGGTGACAGACGGAACCGTGTAGCCGGCGCCCTCGACCTGCACAAGTTGCAGCAGGGTTTCCAAAGCGTGCAACGCGCCAAGTATGGTGGGTGCGTCGATACGTACCGCGCTGGGTGTGGAGGTCAGGGTGTAGGACTCGTCCTCGCCAAAGCCCTGCACCGCAGGGCCATCCGAGGCGACGTTGATCGTCAGGGTCGCGGCACCACCCTGCACGAGTTGTTTGCCGATAGGCTGCCCGGTCTTGTCTTCCAAACGACGCAGCGCACGCGCAACGGCCGCTTGCAGGCGCGGCGATGTTGCCCCGGTAAGCCCCACCGTAAACGCTGAGGTGATCGCGAGCGCACCCGTCTGCACTGTCACCGCGGCAGGCAGCGGCATCAAGTTGTTCTGAAAGGCTGGCGCAGTCTGCGCGCTTAGACCCATCCCAAAACCTGCGGCGGAAGCCGCGACGATCATCGAAAAGCTGCGTTTACGCTGTCTCAAACGTGTGACTCCTGCTGGGTTTGGGTCACCGGCAAGTCAACGCTATGCCGGCATGAAAGGAAGGCAGCGCTTAAGAAGCGGCTTGCGCAAGCTGCAGAATCGCATCTGCGGACTCACTGGCCTGGAGGTAAACATCCTCATGTTGTGGCTGACTGATGTCTACACCATACGTGGGGATCATGGCGTGCAGGCGCTCACGACTGTCGGTGTTCGTAAGCACCTGGGGCATGCATGTTTCGAGAAGCCGGAGGGCGATGGACGCGGAGACAGAAGCGCCTGGCGAGGCACCCAGCAGCGCGGCGATGCTCTTCGCCTGATCCGTGATCACCTCTGTGCCGTAGTGGACGATGCCTGACTTGCCTTCAGTACTTTTGATGGCCTGCACACGGATACCTGCGTCAATCAGCCGCCAATCCTCACTGCGCGCCGCAGGGTAGAAGTCCCGCAAGGACTTCATGCGGTCTTCCTTGGATTGCTTGCCCTGCTGCACCAGATAGCGGATCAGGTCGAGGTTCTTCACGCCAATGTTGGTCAGCGTCAGCAGGTTGTGCGGCTTGATGGAGCGCGGCAGATCGAGGTGACTGCCTCCCCCGTGCAGGAACTTGCTCGTCCACGCCGCAAAAGGGCCAAACAGCAGAACGCGCTGCCCATCCAGCACACGCGTATCGAGATGCGGCACGGCCATGGTGGGCGCCGCGCCCAGGGCCTGGCCGTAGACCTTGGCATGGTGCTGGTCCACGATGGCGGGGCTGTCACAGACCAGCCACTGGCCGCCAATCGGAAAGCCGCCAATGCCGCGGCTCTCCGGAATGCCGGACTTCTGTAGCAACGACAGGCTGCCACCACCCGCGCCGATGAAAACGAACGGTGTACGGTTCTGAACCGTGGCTCGAGTTTGTGTGTTTTCGATCGTCAGCCGCCAGCCGCCGGTCTCCTTCTTTACCGAGCGCACGCGATGGCCCGTGGCGACACCGCACTCGGGCTGCCGGGCCAGCCAGGCGACCAGGCCGCGTGCCAGGGCCCCGAAGTTCACATCTGTGCCGGCGAGTACACGGGTAGCTGCAACCGGCTCACCCGTGCGACCACCCATGAGCAACGGTGCCCACTGCGCCACCATCTCCGGATCAGAGGTGTACTGCATGGAGCGGAAGAAGGGATGCGACGAGAGCCCCCCATAGCGCGCACGCAGGAACTCCACACCGGGCGTGCCGGAGACGAAACTGACGTGCGGTACGGGACGAATAAACTCCTGCGGCGCTGGCAGAATGCCGTTCTGCACCGCGAAGCTCCAGAACTGCCTCGAAGTCTCGAACTCGGCAAAGATCTCAAGCGCCTTGCTTACATCGACGCTGCCATCAGCACGCTGGTGCGGCGTATAGCTCAGCTCGCACAGCCCGGCATGGCCAGTGCCCGCGTTGTTCCACCCGTGCGAGCTCTCCTGCGCGGGTAGATCGGTGACCTCGTACATCTGGATGCGGAGCTCAGGCTTGAGCACCTTCAGCATCACGCCAAGCGTGGCAGACATAATGCCGCTGCCCACGAGGATGACGTCCGGATCGCTTACATGGGTTGCGTACGGCGGCGGAGACTGTGTCATGGCTGCGACCTTTCGCCCGCTGTAAGCGCACGGTCCAGGTGCGTATAGCCGCCGTCCACAAAGACATGCTGTGCGGTGGTATGCCCAGACTGCGTGGGGGAGAGCAGAAAGGCGACGGCCGCGGCAATCTCTTCCGCGTGTGTCATGCGGTGTTCCAGCGGAATGCGCTGTTCGATGTCGCGCAGCGTAAGCACCTGGCCCTGTTCGGCAAGCCAGTTTCTATACAGCGGCGTGAGCACCTCGGCGGGGACCACCGCGTTGACGCGGACGCCAAACGGCAGCAGCTCCGCGGCCCACTCACGGGTAAGCGCAAGCTGCGCACCCTTGGCCGCCGCGTACGCCGACGTGCCGCCCTGACCCGTCACCGCGACCTTGGAGCTGATGTTCACAATGGAGCCACGTGTCTCTTTCAGCAGGTCCACGCTGAAGTGTGCGAGCGAATAGTAGTGCAGAAGATTCTGCCGCAGGCTCTGTTCAAAGCGCTCGGGGCTGCCGGACTGCAGGCCGACGTTGTCGTTGGCTCCGGCATTGTTGACCAACCCGTCGAGCCGACCGTAGCGTGTGCGCACATAGTCAATCGCCTGCTCACATTGGCCCGGGTCGGCGAGCTCAGTGTGAAAGAAGCTGCAGCGGTCAGGCGTTGCTGCCTGGACTTGCTGTTCAAAGCGGTCGACCTCCGGTGTGTGGCGGCCGGCTACCGCGACAAGCGCGCCCTCCTGGAGGCACAACGCAGCGATCGCCTGGCCTATGCCGGAGCCGCCTCCGCTTATCAAAATGACGCGATCTTTCAGGCCAAGGTCCATCGTGTTTCACTTCCCCGAATCTATCGAACGTTCATGAAACCGCCGTCGATCAAGTAATCGGCGCCGGTTACAAAGGAGGCTTCGTCCGAGCAGAGGTACAGGGCAAGCGCGGCGATCTCTTCGGGCTTGCCCATACGGCCAATTGGCTGCGCACGGGCGAGCTCCTGCATCTTCTCTGCCTCCTGTCCTGGGTAATTCCTGGCCAGGAAGCCGTCGACGAAGGGCGTGTGCACCCGTGCGGGCGAAATGGCGTTGCAGCGAATCCCTGCGCCGAGGTAGTCCTTGGCCACGGAAAGCGTCATCGCCACCACCGCGCCCTTGGTCATGGAGTATGCGAGGCGATCACTGATGCCCGCGGTAGCGGCGATAGAACCCATGTTCACGATCGATCCACCTCCACGCGCGACGAGGTGTGGCAGAGCAGCCTGCATGCACAGAAAAGTGCCTCGCACATTGATAGCGTAGAGCCGATCAAGATCCGATGCCAAGGTCGACTCCAACCGCCCTACGTGCGCGACCCCCGCGCAGTTGACGAGGATATCGATGGGAGCGCTGATCTGCTCAAAGGCGGTACGGACGGCCTCTTCGTTCGAGACATCAAAGGCCGTACCCCGGACATCCCCGCCGGTGGCCGTGGCAATCTCGGCGACACGTGCAGCGACCGCGGCGGCGTCCAGATCGCAAAGTGCGACGGCTGCGCCAGCGCGCGCGAAGAGCTGTGCGATAGCAAGGCCTATGCCGCTTGCTGCCCCTGTAACAACAGCACGTTTTCCGTGTAGCTCAAACATCCAAGCTCCCCTTACTTCCTGATGGCCGGGCCATGCGAGCGCCCATGCTCCAGAGGCGCCTCGCTGTATGCCTTAGCAAAAACCATATTTCATTGACAAAAAAAAGAACAACTCCATAGAATCCGATCTGGCCGATTCCGGTGCTCCCCCGGTACATATATACAGGCGCACCCCCGAGCACATCCAACCACGTTGAGAGGCCACCGCTTTTGAACAGCACTGTGATTACCAGGGTACGGGTCATCGACATCCGTTTCCCGACCTCCCGTGACCACATCGGCTCCGATGCCGTAAACACGGACCCCGACTACTCCGCAGCCTATTGCATCCTGGAGACGGACACCGGCGAAGAGGGGCATGGGCTCACATTCACCCTTGGGCGCGGCACGGACATCGTCGTCAGTGCGCTGCAGTATCTCGCGGGCATGGTGGAAGGTCGTGACCTGCGCGACATCACGGCAGACCTGAACAAGTTCTCTCTTGAGCTGACGGGCGACACGCAGTTGCGCTGGCTGGGCCCGGAAAAGGGCGTTATCCACCTGGCATGCGGTGCCATGCTGAATGCGGTATGGGACCTCTATGCGCGCGTCGAAGGCAAGCCCGTGTGGAAGCTCCTTGCCGATATGGCACCGGAGCAGGTCGTCTCTGCCATCGACTTCCGCTATATCGCCGATGCGTTGTCAAGGGACGAAGCGCTGGCCATCCTGCGAGCGGCAAAAAGGGGGCAAGCCGAGCGGCTCGCCGAGCTCGAGCGCGACGGCTATCCCGCCTACACCACCTCGGTGGGCTGGTTCGGTTTCAGCGACGACAAAATCCGCAAGCTCTGCCACGAGGCCCTTGCCGACGGCTGGACACACTTCAAGCTGAAGGTGGGTGGCGCGGCTGCCGATGACCTGCGCCGCGGCAAACTCGTGCGTGAAGAGATCGGCTGGACCAATCGCCTGATGGTGGATGCCAACCAGCGCTGGGGCGTGGGGGAGGCCATCGAGCGCACGCGGCTATTGGGAGAACTGCAGCCCTGGTGGATGGAAGAGCCCACCAGCCCTGATGACATTCTGGGCCATGCCCGCATCCGTCGCGAGGTCGCGCCGACGCGCATCGCCACAGGCGAGCACTGCCACAACGCCGTCATGTTCAAGCAGATGTTCCAGGCAGGTGCGATCGACGTCTGCCAGATCGACAGCTGCCGCGTGGGTGGCGTCAACGAGAACCTCGCCATCATGCTCATGGCCGCGAAGTTCGGCGTGCCTGTCTGCCCGCATGCCGGTGGCGTGGGTCTCTGCGAGTATGTGCAGCACCTGGCCATCTTCGACTACCTTGGCATCTCGTGCTCGCTGAACGATCGCGTCATCGAATATGTCGAACATCTGCATGAACACTTCCGGGATCCGGTGAAAATCCGGCGTGGCCACTATCTGCTGCCGCAGATGCCCGGGTATAGCTCCGAGATCCTTCCGGAGTCACTGGATCGCTACAGGTTCCCGGACGGAGAGGTCTGGAAAGGGGCACGGCATGAAGCTGGTTTCATTCACGCTTAACGAGGGACCGATTCGCGGTGGCGTGCTGGAGGGCGAGAGTATTCGGCCCTTCACCGCCACCGGCAAGGACCCCGTTTTAGACCTGATCGAAGGGGGGGCTCCCCCCTCTCTGGCCTCGGAGACGCTCCCGCTCAGTGCGGTGAAGTTGCTTGCTCCCATCCAGCGCCCACCCCGCATCTTCGGTATCGGTCTTAACTACCGTGAGCACGCCGCTGAATCCAAAATGGCCGTGCAGGCCGTCCCGACCGTGTTCATGAAGCTGTCTTCCTCCGTCGTCGGCCCTGATGCGGACGTCATCCTTGCTCCCGAGGCAAAGCAGCCCGACTACGAGGTCGAGCTGGGTGTGGTCATCGGTCGCGGCGGCTATCGCATCAAGGCCGCCGACTGGGAGCAGCACGTCTTCGGCTACACGATCGTCAACGACATCAGCGCGCGCGAAGTACAGCTTGCCACCACCCAGTGGACGCTGGGCAAAAGCTTTCCCACCTTCACGCCCCTGGGACCCTCCATCGTCACGCGCGATGAGGTGCCCGACCCGCACAATCTCACCATCAAGCTAAGCCTTGCTGGCGAGGTCATGCAGGATTCCAACACCAACCTGCTCCTTTTCCGTATCCCGGAGCTGATCGCGTATCTCTCGTCCATCACGCCGCTCGAACCTGGCGATGTGATCAGCACTGGCACGCCGCCGGGTGTGGGCCTGGGACGCACGCCGCAGCGCTGGATCCAGCCCGGCGAAGAGATGGTGCTGGAGATCGAGCGCCTCGGCACCCTTCGCAATCGAGCCCGCGCAGAAAACTAAGCGAGTACGCATGCTTCGGTCCGGCATTCTTAATCCGCGACTCAACCACCTGCTCAGCCGCGTGCGACACACCAATACCCTGGTGATCGCCGACCGCGGCTTTCCCTTCTGGCCGCAGATCGAAACCATCGACCTCGCCCTGGTCGACGACATCCCTACGGTGCTGGATATTCTGCAGGCCATCGCACCCGTCTTCGTGATCGGCGAAGCCTGGATGGCCACCGAGTTTACTGCTCATAATGAGCCGGCTCTGTTGAAGGCTTATTGCGACTTGCTGCCAGGGCTTAGCTTCGAACCGCACGTAGAGTTCAAGAAGCGTGTGCCCGCCGCGATTGGGCTGGTGCGGTCCGGCGGCACAGCCCAGTACTCCAATGTGATCCTGCAGTCAGCTTGATCTGAAGTTCCCCGCGTTCAGGCGCGCGGAAGGTGTCCCATGCGAATCGACGCGCATCACCATCTATGGCAGTACAACGAGCGGGAGTTCGGCTGGATCGGCGAGGAGGCTGCTGCACTGCGTCGTGATTTCCTGCCTGCGGAGTTCGACAGCGTCCTCGCAAGCTCCCACGTAGATGCTGCCATCGCAGTGCAGGCCCGTTGCGCAATCGAAGAGACCCGCTGGCTGCTGGAGTGTGCCGCGCAGTCGCCGCGCATCGCTGGCGTGGTGGGTTGGGTACCGCTGCACTCCCGGGACCTGCCTTCCGTTCTGGATGAATTCACGGGCAATCCCTGCTTCGTTGGCGTGCGGGAGATTGCGCAGGGCCAGCCTTCCGGCTTTCTGCTCGACTCCGCCTTCAATGGAGGCGTTCGCGAACTCACGCAACGTGACCTGACCTATGACGTGCTCATCCACGCCACGCAGCTCGGGGAAGCCATCCGTTTTGTGGATCTTCACCCGAAGCAGCAATTTGTTCTGGATCATGCAGCCAAGCCGCCCATTGCTGCGGGACAGACCGAGCCGTGGCGATCAACGATTCAGCAACTCGCCCAAAGGTCCAACGTGATGTGTAAACTCTCCGGACTGGTGACCGAGGCCCACTGGCAACGGTGGACGGAGCGCGATCTGCAACCCTATCTCGATACATGTCTGGAAGCCTTTGGTCCGGGACGCTGCATGGCCGGCTCCGATTGGCCGGTGTGCCTCGTGGCAACAAGCTACGCGCAATGGTGGCAGGTGCTGGAGCGCTGGGCCGAGCGGCTTTCCGTTCACGAACAACAGCAGATCTTCGGCGAGACTGCGGCCGCATTTTACCGGCCACATTTCAAATCATTAAAGGCAGCCGCAGAGGTGACGCTGTGAATACAACGCCCCTCCCTCCGGTTCGTGCGGCAGCAGGCGAGACTAACGCCAGATACGCCCTGTTCCCCAAGAGCGGTCTGCTGCCGTTTGCGCTCGTTACGATGCTGTTCTTTCTGTGGGGCATGTCGAACAACCTCACCGACGTGCTGGTGCAGCAGTTCAGGAAGTCATTTGACCTGTCTCCGTTGCAGGCACAGCTGGTGCAAACTGCAGTCTTCTTTGGCTACTTCTGCATGGCTTTGCCCGCAGCTCTCGTCACGCAGCGCAAGGGCTACAAGACCGGCATTCTCATGGGGCTCGGCCTGTTCGGTTGCGGGATGCTGTTGTTCTGGCCCGCGGCGCTGATTGGGCGCTATCCGCTCATGTTAATGGCGCTGTATGTGGTCGGCTGTGGGTCGGCGGTGCTGGAGACCACGGCCAATCCGTTCATCTCACAGGCCGGCCCGCCGCAGAGCTCGGAGCGTCGGCTGAACTTCGCGCAGAGCTTCAATCCGCCAGGCACCATATGCGGTGTGCTGGTGGGCACCTTCTTCATCTTTTCGGGTGTCGAGTTGAATGCCTCGCAAGTGGCAGCCCTACGGGCAAAGGGCACCTACGCGCAGTACCTGCACAGCGAAGTCATGCGCGTCGTGCCAACGTATGTGAGCCTTGGCTGCGTGGTGCTCGCGCTGGCCGTGGTGATCGCCCTTGCGCGCTTTCGTGAAACCCCGCACAGCAACCAGGCCTTCCGTCTCAACGAGGTAACGCATGAGCTGCTGCACCTGCTACGCACACCGCAGGTCCTCGCGGCCGTCTTCGCACAGTTCTGCTACTGCGGCGCGCAGGTGAGCACGTGGTCAGCGTTTATCCCCTACATGAAGCAGTATGCCGCGACCTCGGAACGCACGGCCGCGCTCTTTCTCACGGGCAACCTGATCTCCTTCGCAGCGGGCCGTGTTATCTCCACGTCACTCATGCGATGGTTCCGTCCAGTGCGCATGATGATCGCATATGCCCTGATTAACTGCGTCATCCTGGGCTTCGCGGTGGTGCGGCCGGGTGTTGCGGGGGCGGTTGCCATCGTGATCACCAGCTTCTTCATGTCGCTCATGTATCCGACGATCTTCTCGATCGGCATCAAGGACCTGGGCGTACGCACGGAGCTCGCGAGCTCCCTGCTGGTGATGGCCGTGGTGGGCGCGGCGATCATCCCACCGCTGCTGGGCTTTGTCACCAAGGCCACGCACAGCTACGCACTGGGGTATGCTCCCGTGCTGGCCTGCTATGCGGTGGTGGCGCTGTTTGGCTGGCGCAATCGTGGCGCGACGGAGATCGCAACCACGCCTGTCCTGCCCTAGCGTGCTCTGCAGCACACGTTTACTTCACCCAAACTTCCGCCGCTCTGCCTGCCGTCTGTTGCGCGTGAAACATGCCCAGGGTGTTGTTGCTCCAGATGGGTACGCCTGTCTTGCCCAGCACGATGACACCGCCCTCACCGCCAGGCAATGCAGGCAACTCCTTGTGGATGAGCTGATCGGCCGCAGCCTGCGGTATCTTACCTGCCTGGCAGAGCGCGCCAATGCTATGCGCAAGCGAAAGCCGGATAAAGTACTCGCCCACCCCTGTACCGGAGATCGCGCAGCCGCGGTCATCGGCATACGTTCCCGCGCCAAGAATCGGTGAATCGCCAACCCGGCCTGGAAGCTTGCCCTGCATGCCGCCGGTGGAGGTCGCCGCTGCCAGGTGTCCGGCACTGTCCCGCGCCACGGCGCCCACCGTACCGAAGCGGTGGGAGAACAGCGGAGCTTGCGGCAGAGAACCACGGCTTTCCAGCACGGCCTGCGCCGCCGGGGGCACGCCAGCGGGACGCGGCGGCACGGGGCGATGGCTCTTGCGCATTACCTCCTCGAACTCCTTCCAGCGCAGCTCCGTGAAGAAGAAGGTGGCAGGCTCCTGCTGAAGGCCCTGCGCCTCCGAGAACGCGTCCGCACCCGGGCCCGTCATCAGCACGTACTGCGTGTGTTCCATCACGGCGCGGGCCAGAGCAATCGGGTGCCGCGTAAAGTGCACGCCGGCAACGCCAGCACCGCTTCGGTCGGCGCCGTTCATCAGCGAGGCGTCCATCTCATTGGTGCCATCGGCAGCAAAGGCCGAGCCGCGCCCCGCATTGAAAAGCGGATCATCCTCAAGCACTTCAATTGAGGCCTGAACAGCGTCAGTGGCGCTGCCCTGCTTCCCGAGCACAGCCGTGCCCGCAGCCAGGGCACGCGTAAGCGACTCGCGATACGCCTTTGCGGTAGCGGCATCCATGCTCAGCCATTCAGCCTCACCCGCGCCCCCGTGAATAGCAATGGCCCACGGCGAAGGGGCTGCCGGCTTCACCTTTTGTGCCGCGGGTTGTCCGGGAAGGCTCGCCAGCAGTAGCGCGCAAGCCAGTGTGGGGATGCGGGTAAAAAGGGCCATGCAGGGTGCTCCTGATCGACAAAAGTTCGACGCTTACTGAGCTGCTTGCGGCAATGCGGCACCGTGTCCGAGGTGCCCGCCGATGGCGGCAGAGATCTCCTGGCTCGTACTC
This sequence comes from uncultured Acidobacteriaceae bacterium, assembly GCA_964247615.1. Taxonomy (GTDB): domain Bacteria; phylum Acidobacteriota; class Terriglobia; order Terriglobales; family Acidobacteriaceae; genus Granulicella. Next base: position 37,724 of record CAXTVC010000008.1, on the reverse strand, counting down.
AGCAAGGCATCTTCTGCCTCCTTGGGGAGCACGTTGCTTCCAAGCCGCTGAATAAACGGAACCGTCAACGCAGCGACAGCCCGGTTGCCCTCTCCAACGATCGGGTACGAGATGTTGAACACACCTTTTACCTGGTAACTCAGTCGCTTTTCATACCCGCGCCGGTGAATGGCTTCCAGGTGTCCGTTGAGGTCGGAAGGCACCTCGCGCCCTGTTTCTTTCTGCCATTCGCCCAACACCTTCAGTCTTGCCTCTTTGGGCAGATGGGCCAGAATCACCTGCCCCGTGGCAGCCTCCATGAGATCCACCGAGGAGCCTGCCTTTACGTAAAGCCCCACCGAAGCAGGCGCGTTCGTCTGCGCCAGAATGACGACGCGCCCCGCTTCCAGCACGCCGAGATGGCAGGATTGCTGCAGCTTTTCTGCCAAAAGGTGCATGCGAGGCAGTGCCTCCGCCAGCAGGCGCTCGGTCGGGGGATGCTCCTGCACCAGCTGAAAAAGACGAAGCGAGAGCAGGTAGCTATCGTTGTCCGTTTCAACGATATAGCCGCGTCGCTGCAGGCAGACCAGCATGCGAAAGATCTCGGAGACCGTTCGCTTCAGCGCGCGCGCAATCTCACTCTTGGTCAGACCATTGCGCTCATGGGCCAGCAGCTCAAGGATGTCCAGCCCCTTATCAAGAGCCGGCGTTGCATACAGTACGCCCTGCTCAGCCCCACGCGGAGCTGCCTTTTTTGTCGTCTTGTCTGGCATGCAAACGAAGTATCGCAGAACAACTTACAAAGAAGACAGCTCGGGGGAGGACGCCGCCCCGGGGACATGCATGCCGGTCGCGCCGTGAAAGCCCGCCGGAGTCACTAAGATCAAGGGATGGGCTTCGGCGCACGCAGGGTGGAGGTTGTGGTGCTGGGCGCGGGCGCGGCCGGGTTGATGGCGGCCATGGAAGCCGGGCGGCGTGGCCGCAGTGTCCTTCTGCTTGACCACGGCGAGCGGCCAGGACGCAAAATCCTGATCTCCGGCGGCGGTCGCTGCAACTTCACCAACCTGGGCACACGGGCGGAGAACTTCGTCAGCGACAACGTACACTTCGCACGATCCGCGCTGGCCCGCTACACGCCCCAGGACTTCGTGCGGCTGGTGGAAAAGCACGGCATTCGCTTCCACGAAAAGACGCTCGGGCAGTTGTTCTGCGATGACTCCGCGAAGCGCATTGTGACCATGCTGGAAGCCGAGTGCGGCGAGGCAGCGGTCGAGATTCGATGCGGTGTGCGCGTCCTCTCCGTGGCCCGCCAGGACGAAGGGACAGGGGCACGGTTTGCCGTAGAGACCTCGATGGGCCAGCTGCAATGCCAGTCTGTCGTCGTGGCAACAGGTGGCCTGTCCATCCCCAAGCTGGGCGCAACAGGCTTCGGCTATGACGTGGCACGTCAGTTTGGGCACGCCGTGGTGACCCCGCGCGCGGCCCTGGTGCCGCTGGTGTTCGCGCCGGAGGACGCAGCCGCTTGGTGCGATCTCACGGGGCTTTCAGCCGAGGTCGTTGGCGCCGCCTCCGACAGAACAGACGCCGCCCGGAACCGGAAGGTGGCGCTGCCCAGCTTTCGCGAAAAGCTGCTGATCACCCACCGTGGCATCAGCGGGCCTGCTGCGCTGCAGGTCTCCTCCTACTGGCAGCCCGGCGCGCAAATCCGCTTCGATCTGGCCCCGGCACGCGAGGTGCTGCAACCCCTCTTCGCGAAAGGGGCCCGGCGCGATGCGGCGGCGGTCTTTGCGGAGGTTCGGGGTGTGTTGCCGGCGCGGTTCGCTGAGCGCTGGACGCATCTGCAACTCCGGGAGGGCGAAGACTGGACCAACGCGGGCCTCACGCGCCTGGAGCAGGCATTGCACACCTGGACAGTCACGCCGGCCGGCACCGAAGGCTTTGTCAAAGCCGAGGTGACCGCAGGCGGCATCGACACGCGCGAGCTCGACGCCCGCACCATGGAGAGCCGGCGCGTCCCGGGCCTCTTCTTTGTAGGCGAGGTTGTCGACGTGACTGGGTGGCTCGGTGGGTACAACTTCCAGTGGGCCTGGGCGAGCGGTGTGTCCGCCGGTGCGGCGGCCTAGGCGCGAGCGTCCCTTCACTGGTTAAGGCTTGCCGGCCAGCTGCTCTGCCTTCTGGCGTTCCGCCAGCGCGTCCGCCGGCCGGCCCTGCTTCTGCAGCGCTTCGGCGAGCAACAGGTGCGCCTCCTTCAGGTCAGGTTGCGCGGCAATCGCCTCGTGCAGCTGCAGCACCGCCCCGGGCAGATCGCCCTTGGTCAGCAGAGCTCGCCCACTTTGCAGGGCAAACTCCGCACGTTGGTGACTCATGGCCGTCCGGCTCAGGCCCGCCGCAGTCCTGCGCTCAGCTGCCGCTCCGTCGCGGTCACCTTTGCTGGCAAGGATCGCCGCAAGCGTGACATGCGGGCTCGGCTGCTCGGGCTGCAACGCGATCGCATGACGCAGGGCATCCACGGCAGCATCCGGGTTGTTTCCATCCTTCAGTACCGAGCCCAGCAGTGCCCAGGCCTCCCCGTTGTCGGGCTTCAGGGCGACGGCCCGCCCAAACTGCCGTGCAGCTTCCTCGTCGTTGCCCTGCTGCATGCGAATCACTCCCAATGTGTAGGGAGGATCAGGCAGTTTCGGGTCGAGCTCTTCCGCCTTTTCCAGCTCGGAGATAGCCAGTGGCAGGTTGTCCTTCAGCTTGTACGCCAGGCCCAGGTCATAGTGCAGCTGCGGGCTGTTCGGATCGAGCGTGAGACCACTCTCGAACTGCTCCAGCGCATGGTCCAGATCGTTGGTTTGCAGGTACGCAACGCCCAAATTTTCCCGCAGGGTGGCGTCCGGCGTGCCCAGTGCCGCCGCATGACCGTACGCAACCAGGGCCGCCTTGGCGTCCCCATTTTGCACCAGGGCCAGGCCGTAATTGGTCAGTGCGGCCACGTCATGGGGACGTACCGCCGTTACTTTTGCGAACAGCGGCAGCGCCTCCTGCGATTCGCCGCCAGCCTGCAGCGCCATCGCCATCGCGTACTGGGCATCAGGGGAGTCCGGCTGGGCGGCCAACGCCTTCCGCAGTACGGCCAGCGCCTCGGCGTCCTGGCCGCTCTGCGTGAGCGCTCTCCCTAGCTCAACCTGTGTTGCCGGCGTCGCGTCGCCAAGCTGGATGGCGCGTCGGAGTTCGGCAACGGCCTCCGCTGCGTGACCGGAGAGCAGCAGCAGCGAACCGACGTGCGCGTGCGCCGGAGCGTAGCTAGGGTTTAGCGAGAGCGCCTTGTCGAAGCTTCCGCCGGCCGCGTCATACTCCGCCCGCTGCGCCTGCACGGAGCCGAGCGCGTCGAGCAGCTCGGCAGTCGGCGGCCCGGTGCGTAGGGCCCGGCTCAGCTGCGACTCCGCCGTGGGAAGATCGCCGGCGCCGGCCAGCGCCGTGGCATACGCGAGCATGTCTCCCGGCTGCAGCGTGCCAAGCGTCTCCGCCGGCAACTCCCCGAAAAGTGCCACGGCAGCAGCGGGCCTCCCTGACCGGCTCTGCGCCACGGCCAGGTTCGTCAACGCCTGGATATCGCTTGGGTCCAGCCGTCGAGCGGTCGAAAGTTCACTCACAGCGCCGGGTAGATCGCCTTCGGCAAGCAGCACCGCACCCAGGGCCGAGTGCGCGGCCGAGACAGCGGGCGCAAGCTTCGCCAGGCGCGCAAAGGCTGTATGCGCAGCATGCAGGTCACCAGCGGCAAAGGCCGCCGAGCCCGTCTGAAACAGCCGTGTGGCCTCTGCTGCATTCACTGGCGGATGTGTCGTCGCGGCTGCTTTTTGCAGTGGGGGTCTTTGGGGCCTTGCGCCCTGGGCCAGGCTGGCTGCCAGCAGAGAACCCAGGCTTAGCGAAACGACGGATCCGAAGCGGCAACGCATGATCTGACTCTATCGCCGCCCAGGCGAACAGCACAGGCGTGGCAATGTGCGTGTCGGAACCGGCAGCCGCCGGACTCCGGTTAGGTACTGGGGGCAGATTTCTTTTGAGATAACCCAACCGCCGAAATTAAGCCACCCGTTTCGGGCACAAGCTCCTGCCGGGAAGCAGCAAGGAAAGAGCACTTACGGGCGCGTTCACAGCTGTAAGCGCTTCCACGCTGACTCATCTTCTTTTCTTGCCCAAATGAACAGTACAGCCCTGCGCAAGCTGACAGTACCAATTGAACCTCTGCTCTCAGGTCAAATCCAAAACATCTGCTTGACAGCGACCTTTACGCCGTCCTAATGTGCAAGCCGATCAGAAAACAGGAAACATTGGGCCCGCAAACTTTGCGCTTCTCTTCGCAAAGATTTTGTGTGTCTTGTTGCAATTTGGAGGTAGTTGATGAAGATCCAGGCAAGGATCGGTAAAGGACGGCTCGCACTGTTGCTGGGTGCGGCACTGGTGCCGATGGGGCCGAGCGCTCTCGCGCAGGCGGTATATGGGTCGATCTACGGGACGGTAACGGACAATACAGGTGCCGCTGTCCCCAAGGCGACCGTTACGGTAACCGACATAGCCAAGGGCACAAGTACCACCCTGACCACCAACGACAGCGGTGAGTTCACGGCGGAGCACCTGATCCCCGATACCTACAACGTCAAGATCGAAACACAGGGCTTCAAGAGCTTTGAACAGACAGAGATCCGCGTCTTCGCGGACAACTCGGTGAAGGTGCAGGCCGCGCTCACCGTCGGCGCCTCCGGCGAGACTGTGACCGTCAACGCCGACCAGGTCCCCCTGCTCAAGACCGATCGCGCCGATGTAGCAACGAACTTCACCTCGCAGGAAGTCGTCGATCTTCCCCTTCCAGACCGTAATTTCACCAATCTGCAGCTGCTGCTGCCGGGCGCGCAGCAACTCGGATGGGGTCACGCCGCCAGCGAAAACCCACAAGGCTCCAAGCAGATCGAAGTCGACGGCCAGGCGTTCGCCGGCGTGAACTACCAGCTGG
>CAXTVC010000008.1:25780-32649 GCA_964247615.1 uncultured Acidobacteriaceae bacterium | reverse complement strand
TCCAAGCAGATCGAAGTCGACGGCCAGGCGTTCGCCGGCGTGAACTACCAGCTGGACGGCACCGATAACCAGGACCCGATTCTGGGCATCATCGTCATCAACCCCAACGTTGACTCGCTCTCCGAGGCGAAGATCACCACCCAGAACTTCGACGCCGAATTCGGCAAGGCCGTGTCCTCGGTCGTCACCGTGCAGACGAAGTCCGGAACGAATGCCTTCCACGGCTCGGCGTTTGACTACCGTGAATCCAATGCCAATTTGGCGCGCGATCCCTTCACTCAGGGCCCCGGAAGCTTCTTCCCGGGCGGCCTGAAGAATCAATTCGGCGGCTCCATCGGCGGCCCGATCTTCAAGAACAAAGCCTTCTTCTTTACGGATTACCAGGGTGTTCGGCAGAAAGTCGGCATCTCCCAGTCGCAGACTGTTCCTACTAATCACCTCTTCAACACCTGCCTGGGCACGGAGACGGCTAGCGTAGGCGGCGTGGCCACACCGGGTTGCGACTTCAGCGAATACGCCGCGATCTCCAACATCTACGACAACAGCGCAGCAGGCGGCGGGGCGCAGTTCGCGGGTAACGTCATACCTGTGTCGAGGCTGTCGCCACAATTTCTCAACTTCCTGAAGGTGCTCTCGCCATACCGCGCCAACGCCGCGGGTACGGTCACGCAGGGTTTGTCGGGCATCCGGAATAACTACCAGACCGGTGGTAACGGCAGCCTGAATGACGATCAGTGGGATGTGCGCGGCGACTACCAGGTCACAGAGAACATTCACGCCTTTGGCCGGTACAGCCGCTTCACCGACATCCTCTCCGGCAACCCGGTATTGGGTCCCGCCGGTGGCAAGGGCCTTGGCCTGAATGGCTACTCTGGCAGCTCGCAGGGTGCCAACAGCAGCGCCGCAGCCGGCATTGACGTGGCACTGAATCCTAAGCTCACCTTTGACGTTCGACTGGGCTATTTCCGCTACAACATCGGCACCCACAAGTACAACGAAGGTGTCGACTTCATGACCGGCCTGGGCATTCCAGGAGAAAACAGCGGCAACCTAATTACCAGCGGTGCCGGTGGTTTTTCCCTGCAGGATCCGGGTACCTACGGTACCGGTGACGACAGCAGCGGTTCCGTCTATGGCCAGGGTCTTGGCTGGACGCACTGCAACTGCCCTCTCACCGAGCGGGAAGATCAGTTCCAGCTGGCTACGAACTTCACCCGTATCCTAGGCAATCATGCAGTGAAGTTCGGTGTAGACCTTCGTTACGCTCGCAACCTGCGCGTCCCTTCGGATACAGACCGCACCGGCATCAATCGCTTCGGCACCGGCCCGACTGGCAATGGTCAGGCGAGCACCGGCCTCAGCATGGCGACGTTTGCTCTCGGCGACGTGACGCAATTCGGCCGCTACTTCAGCACGTCGACAAATGCGAAGGAGTTCCAGAAGCGCGACTTCGGTTATGTGCAGGACACGTGGCGGGCCAAGTCAAACCTCACGGTGAACTACGGTCTGCGCTATGAGGCTTACTTCCCCGAAACCATCAATCAGTCAGCTGGTGGCTCTCTGCTGAACCTGGCTACTGGATACCTCCAGGTTGCCAGTGTTGGCGGTGTGGCCAGCAACATGAACATCACGGCTCCCAAGTATGCCTTCAACCCCCGCCTGGGTGTGAACTATGAGATCAAGCCCGGGACAGTGATCCGTGCGGGCTACGGCCGCAGCTTTGACATCGGCGTCTTCGGCTCCATCTTCGGGCACGCCGCTACACAAAACCTGCCCATTCTCGCCAGCCAGCAGTTAAACCCTGCCGGTGATGGCAACACGCAAAGTAAGCAGTTTGTCTTCTCGCTTGCCTCAGGCCCACCGGCTCCGACCGCCGTCACAACACCAGGCAATGGCTTGCTGCCAAACCCGGGTAACTCGGTCAATTCGCATGCCCGTCCCACCCTGGAGCGCCTGCCGACCCTTGATGCCTGGAATGCGGCACTGCAACAGTCAATCTCGCCAAATTGGTCAATGACGATTGCCTACGTGGCCAACAAGGGCACGCACACCCTAGGCGACAGTTCAGGCCAGCAGACCAATCCGAATGAATCAGGTGACTTCCTTCCGGCGCAGTACAGTGTGACCGGATCGGCTCTGCACTGGGATCCGAACGCGAACACCGCACCGGGCGTCGTCGGCGGCATTACACCCGACGGTGGCACATCCAACGGCACGCTGCTGAAGCGGTACTACGGGGCGAAGCTCGCCGCCTGTTCGGACACAGCGTACGCCTCACAGAACGTCGTGAATCCACTCACAGGGGGTACCGTAGCAGGCGCCTGTGGCTGGAACGACGACATTCAGTACTACGGCAATGACCTGGATACGCACTACAACTCCATGCAGGTCACGATGACCAAGCAGCTGTCCCATGGCTATTCGCTGAACGTGAACTACGCCTGGCAGCAGGCAATCAGTGATGCAACCGGCTACTCGACATGGAGTCGCCCTGCGGTTCGCGGACGTGACAGCGCACTTCGTCAGCAGCAGGTCATCATGTATGGCCTCTTTCAGCTGCCGTTCGGCCATGGAAAGCAGTTCCTGAATCACACCAACAGAATCATCAACCAAATCGTCAGCGGGTATGAGATCAACCCGGTGGTGAACTACTCCAGCGGGCTGCCTTTCACACTCAGCTATGGCAGCGACACCAACCCCTGCAATCAGAACGTTGGCAGCGCACCGTGCTATCTGGTGGGCGATGCACGGAGCTTCCATCCAACTGTGACGGGTACACCAAACGGCGGGCTTTCCTTCTACCCGGCATTCAAGGGCAAGGGTGCGATATCGGCGCCGGGCTATCAGGAGTTCACCTTCCCGGGCGTCAACACCTTCGGCAACGTGGGTCGCAACACAGCCTTCGGACCGCATTTCTTTAACACCGATCTTTCGGTTCAGAAGAGCTTTGCTATCCGCGAGTCGGTGTCCTTCATCCTGCGGGCGGATGGCTACAACGCCTTCAATCACATCAACTGGGGAAACCCTGGAGGCAACATCGAAAACGGCGGCGGTATCAGCAGCGGACCGTTCCCGAATGGCTCCACCAACCCACGTCAGCTGCAGTTCTCAGGCCGCGTGCAGTTCTAAACAGATCACTCTCCTCAAGGGGAAGGGCTTCGGCTCTTCCCCCTTTTTTGATTGCCACGACGATAGTGGGCCAAAGCAGTTATGCTTTCTCACAAGTCATCCCCTGGGCTTGCTCAGCAAAGAAATATGCACTTATTCTTGCGTCCTCGATCAGGTCTTCGGCAGTGTGTCCTCACGGTCGTGTTTGTGTTTTCGGGTATGACGTCCCGCGCGCAGGCTCCCCAGGGAACGCCGGCGGCCAATGAGCTTGCGCCTCTGTTGAAGCTCGAAGCGACCGGCAAGGACGAAGCCGCGCTGGACCAGGTCAAAGTCCTGCGTGCATCTGGCAAGCCGCTATCCGGTCTGGCCCGCGTGGAAGGCAATGCGCTCTACAACCTGAACCGCTACCCGGAGGCAGACGCCGCCTTTGGCCGTGCGCTCGCGCTGGATCCAAACGACGCAGAGGCCGCCCAGATGCGCGGGCTTACACTCTTCCGCCTGGGCCGGCCGGCCGATGCCATACCGTTGCTTGAAAGTCATCACGCGTTTGGCACGCAGAGCAAGGTCGATCCAACCTATGTGCTGGCGCTTTGCTATATCGACACGCGCCGCTATGACGACGCCCGCCACGCCTTTGCCGCCCAGTATGGCTTCGGTCCGGACTCCGCCCCGGGCTACCTCATAGCCGCACGCATGCTGCTGCGGCGCGAGTTTCTGCCCGTCTCACAGCAGTTCGCCGAAAAGGCGCTGGCCATCGACCCGAAGCTGCCCCTCGCGCATGAGTTGCTGGGAGAGATTGCACTCGCCGGCGGACATACAGAAGAGGCCATCGCCCAACTCGAAGCCGAAAAGGCCACCAACCCCCTGGAGGGCGCAGCGTATGAGCGCCTGGGCGACGCCTACGTGCGTGCCGCGAAGTACCCGGAGGCCGAGCGCGTGCTGCAACAGGCCGTGCTGCTGGAGCCTCATGCCACAGGCCCCTACATCCTGCTCGGCAAGGCACTGCTGAAGGAAAATCAGCCCGCCGGCGCCACCACCTTTCTGCAAAAGGCCGAGACAATGGACCCGGCCAACTTCATGACCCACAACCTGCTCGGGCAGGCCTATCGCGCGCTGGGCCGCACCGCGGAGGCAAGCCGCGAGCTGGCGCTTACAGAGAAGATCCAGGCAGCGGATGAACCCAAGCTGTCCGCCCCGAAGTAGCGGTCTCGTGTGAGCTCCGTCACTGGCAACAAACGCGTATGGCTTGGCTCTGTGCTGGTGAGCTTTCTGCTGGCTGCGTACGCGCTGAACTGGCGGGTAGGAGTCTCGCCCGTGGTGCGCGCGGCACAGGAAGACCACATCCCCCAACCTGCGCTGCACACGCCGGACGCCGTGTGTGCGAAGTGCCATGCAGCCATCTATGCGAGCTACGAAAAAACAGCGATGGGTGCCGGTTCCGGCGCAGCCTCCCAGGCCCTTTCAACAGGAGACTTCACCCACGGACCCTCGGGCGTGCACTACAGGATCTTCACCCGCGACGGCCGTCCTTGGATGAGCTTCTCACGTCCCGCAACGGGCACATCTGCTCCGCTTGAAGGCGAGCGCGAGCTGTTGTACTTCGTGGGTTCAGGCCGCCACGGTCGAACGTATTTGTACCGTCAGGCAGACCAATGGTTTGAGCTGCCGATCAACTGGTACAGCCGCAGGGCGCGGCTGGACATGGCCCCGGCATTTGATGAAGCAACAAGCATGCCCGCGCCCCTGCCGGTCGACCCAAACTGCCTCCATTGCCATGCAACCGAGGTGCAGACGCCCCTTGCAGAGGCGGCGAACCGCTTTCCGCAACGCCCTTTCAACCAGGGCGGCGTTGGATGCAGCGCCTGCCACGGGGATCCGGCGGCGCACCTTGCTGGCGGCGGTCACGGGCCCATTCTCAACCCTGCGAGGATGGGCGTGGCAGCCCGAGACAGTGCCTGTATCCAATGCCATCTCGAAGGTGACGCGGTGGTGTATCGGCCCCGGCAATCGCTTGCGCAGTTTCAACCAGGGGATAAGCTCTCGGACTTCGCGGTGTACTTCGTTCGCGCAGCGCAGGCAGGCGGCGGCGGACGGGCCAGCAGCCAGTATGAGGCCCTGCTGAAGAGCGCCTGCAAGCGCGCCAGCGGGGATACGCTCACTTGCACCACCTGCCATGATCCGCACAGCGAACCCGCGCCCGCGGAGCGCGTCGCCTTTTATCGGGCGAAGTGTCTGGGATGTCACAGTTCACCCATGATGGCGGCGCATCACCCCGAGCAGCCCGACTGCGCAACCTGCCACATGCCTTCACGGCGCACCGTCGATATCTCTCACGAGCAGGTCACCGATCATGACATCGAGAGGCTACCCGCACCGGGGGAGGCTCCGTCCAGGCGCATTGTGGAAGGGGAGACCCTGGTCTCGGTAGGCGGGGTCTCCGCCGGCGACCGAGAGCTTGGCCTGGCCTACACACAGCGGGCGCAGAAGGGCGATCGCAAGGCAGCCACGCGCGCCCTTGCACTGCTGCAACGGGCCGAAGCCGCCGGCGCAAACGACACTGCCGTCCACGTCAATCTTGGATGGCTGGAACAGGTCTCCGGGGACACCGCAAGCGCACGCCATGAGTACGCGCTCGCCCTGCAGGCGGACCCGTTCAATGCCTCCGCCCTGGTCAATCGGGCAGTCCTGGATGCCGGGGCAGGGGAGGGGGCCGAGGCTCTCCGGCTGTTGGACCGTCTGGTGCGCGCGGATCCCAGTCAGACCTTGGCAGGGGTCGATCTGATCAGCCTGGAGTGCAGGGCCGGTGAGCGCACGCAGGCAGCCGAGGCACTGGCGGTCCTGCGCGAAGCCAACCCGGACGCGCCGGCGCTACGCACGTTGCGCCCTGGGGCCAAGGTATGTCCCTAGCCCGCTTCGGTGCGGCTGTTGCGGCCGGGGAGGGGCCGCCGTTCAATTTGCGTGCAGGCCGTTTCCCCTCGGCAGGGTGACATCGCCTCTCATGGGGTGGAATGGCCGCGAGTAAAGGCCGCCCAGCAATTGTTGCGTCACGCCGTAGCAGGCGCAGGAGACAGCTTCCAGCTTCTTCCGTGACAGAATCGTCACCTTGCCCCGGGTGTATTCGATCAAGCCGTCCCGCTGCATCTCGCCGGCGATCACGGCCATTGTGGTGCGCCGCGTCCCCAGCATCAGCGCAAGGAATTCCTGGGTAAGCTCGAAGGAGTCGCCACCGGTGCGGTCCTGCACCATCAACAGCCAGCGTGCCAGGCGGGGCTCGGCCTCATGCAGCCGGTTGCAGGCAGCCAGCTGGCTGGTTGTCATGCCCTGTTGCTGCACGCACTCCAGCACGCGGCAACGAATCTCTTCCGAGCTCAAAAACAACCTTCGCAGTTCTGTGAGCGGGATCCGGAAGCCACTGCCTGTCACCTGCATGTAGCAGGCGGTTGGCGGCTCCAGGGGCCCAAGCAACGAAAAAGCCCCGGTCACTCCTTCATTTCCAATCAGGCTGGTCTCGGCCGACTCTCCGGCGCCAGAATCCACGACCACGCTGGCAACCCCTGAGGTGATAAACCACGCGTAACGGGGAATCGCCCCCTGCAATTGAAAGGATGACCGAAGGGGAAGGCGGAACTCCTCACAAGAAGCAAGGATCCGCTTGCAGCATTCGGGGGAGAGGCCATCGAGAAGCAGATTGTGAGTTTGAGGGAGCAGAAGGATCCTTTGCGAACGGCAAGGGCGTCAATCAGCTGATCGGGATTGACCAG
>CAXTVC010000008.1:20031-25680 GCA_964247615.1 uncultured Acidobacteriaceae bacterium | reverse complement strand
TCCGTCCTCTGTGTGTGCGGCGCGTGCAGCCGAACCGTTGCGCGTCAGCTGGATCACGACGGCCGAGCCAGCGGGCGCTTCCACCAACAGGCTGGCCGAGTGGGCGCTGTAGCTTTCGTGCAGCACATGCGGACGGGCGGTCTCCGCTCCCGGCATGGGTAGCGCGGGGTCGGGCAGGGACAGCTCCAGCGCCGGCAGCGGCAGCGAAAGCACATGTATCTTCTCGCCGGCATCACCGCAGGGTTCCGCTGTGCCGGGCAGCTCCCCGGCAGCGCGCAGGCAAAGCACAGTGGCTGTGTCACTCGTCGCTGTGATGCGCAGCCAGCCGCCGTCACGCCTGTAGCGCAACGTGTACTCGGCATCCCCTACGCGCACGTGGTCCAGTGATGCCTCAGGCCACCTTGGCGGCAGGTGGGGATGCAGGTACAGCGCGTGATCCGGGGCATCCGGCTCCACGCCAAAGAGCTGCCGCACGGCCGGCGCAAGGGCCATCGCCGAAGACCACATCTGGTGCGTGCTCGACCGGCCCAGCGCCTGGTAGAAGCGGCCCGACAGCAACTCGGTCACGGCTCCCGGATCCTGCGCCCAGGTGAGGTCGAGGTTCTCCCGCAGCGCCGCATAGCCCGCCAGTGGATGGCCGGTGCGATACAGCGCCGTGGCAGACCACCCGGTAAACAGGGGCCATACCGTGCCGCGATGGTAGCTGATGGGATCGTACGCAGGGTCCGTAGACGCCAGCGCGCGCGTTCCCCAGTCCGTCGCAAACGTATGCGACGCCCATGCCTGCAGCTGCGCCTCCGGCAGAGGCAAACCTCCGGCATGCGACCAGAAGGCCACGGCCGGGTAGATGGTCTGCGTGGCGTCATAGCTGCCGTTGCCGTTTTTGCTGAAGGCATACAGGTTGTCGGGCTGACGATACGCGGCTACGGCCTTCTCTAGCTTGGCAGCTGTCCGCGTGGCTTCCTCCGCCAGCTCAGGATGCTTGGCCCATCCCGCAAGCTGCGCCATGGCACGCGTGGCATCGCGGTCCAGGGCTGCCAGGTACAGCTCCTCGTGCGGCGGTGTAGGCCAGTCTTCTACCCAGCCTGTCCCCTGCGCATTGTCGTAGACACCATCTCCATCGCTGTCATGGGTTCGCTCAAAGCGGTACGCCTTCAGCGCGGCCTCCCAGTTCGCCTGCAGATAGGCGAGGTCCCCCGTCGCACGCACATAATCCTGCATGGCCAGCAGAAAGAGCGGCGTGGCATCGGCCGCAGCGTACTCATACGGCAGCTTGTCCCATGCCATATCCCCGGTAAGCTGGCCGGCCGTTTGCGAGAACTCATGCGGCATCTTGCCATCCGCACGCTGCCGTCGAATCAGAAAGCCGAGCGCCCGACGCGCCAGCGCCGGGTCTCCATAGCTGTCAATCGCATACATCGACCACAGGGTGTCCCGCCCAAAGAACCACCCAAAGCCGGGCCGCGCGGAGTCAAACGACGGAAACCATCCCGCCACAAGACCCGTCTCCGCCGGGCTGCTTGCCGTGGCCGGGATGGTCGCCTGCGAGGTCTCAATCGCCAGCTCCGCCCACTGCAACGCCCTGTCGACCTGCGGCTCCGGCGTATGCGTCACGGTGCGGTGGTCAAAGAAGTGCGCGTAGTACGCCTGCGTGTGCGCATACGTCTGCGCCAGCGCCCCGTTGGTCGCGAGCAGCCGCCGCTGCAACGCGGCCATCCCGGCCCCGGAGTTCTTTTCCCCCGACCGCCCCACCTCGCACAGCAGCGGGAACAGGTGATCGGCATCGCGCGCCGGATCGAAGTGCACGCGGAACTCAATTGGCAGCGTACGCGGGTGCTCCTGGTACGGCGAAAGCGCGCCGGAGCTCGCACCTGGCATGCCAATCATCCCGAACACAGCCGGGTTGTCGGTTCCCAGCTCATACACGCCACCACTGCCCAGCGCCCGCCACCCCCAGCCAGGCTGGCCGGTCTGCGGCGCGGGCCACATCCCTACCAGCGCTGGCGTCAACGAAACAATCAGCGTCGCCGGATGGATCGCCTGGATCTCAAACACGATCTGCCCGCCAAGGCCTGCGTTTGGGTCCTTGGGATCGTCCGGATCGCCGGCCGGCACAAACATATGCTGGCGCACGGTGATCGCGGCATGGGAGTAAGTAAGCGTTGTGTGATCGGGCGCGACCTCGAGATCCGCAGCCAGGGGATTCAGCTCAATCGGCACCGGATAGCCCTCCACTTCCGCACTCAGGTGCAGCGCAGAAAACAGCTTCACAGGCAATTGCCACAGCTCCACGGTCCCATCCTGCATGCCAAGAATCGCACCGGAGCGCCCCGTCACCGTTACCGGATGGCTCGGCAGGGCGGGCTGGTGAATCGTCAGTGCATCGTTCTGCGTGAAGGGGAACCGTGCCGGGACCTGAAAGGCCTCCGGTGTCTGCGCCAGGGCCGTCATCCGCAGCAGAAACGAGCACAAAATGAGGGTGCGAAGAGACATAATCGCTGTTTGCGTCTTTGAGGTCACTTTCGCAGCCATTAAAGCAGCTAAGGCAGCGGTCTGGCTGCCTTTGTGGTGCCCAAACGCTCTTTCCACGCCTCCAGCAGCAGCATGGTGGCCGCGACCGCCACGGGGCCGAGCGCGAAGCCTGCTATGCCAAACAGGGCTACGCCGCCAAAGATCGCCACAAAGATCACCGCGGTATGCAGGCTCGTTTTGCGCCCCACCAGGATCGGGTACAGGATGTTGTCGATGTTGCCCACCACCACGCCTCCCCACAGAGCCAGAATCAGCGCCTTCGTCCAGCTGTCCGCAAGCCCGAGGTACAGCGCAATGGGAATCCATGCGATGAAGGCACCAAAGGCTGGAACCAGGCAGAACAGCGCCGTCAACACAGTCCATAGCAGCGCCCCCGGCACGCCCAGTAGCCAGTACGCCAGCCCCGCCAGCGTGCCCTGGATGCCCGCAATCAGCAGCCGGCCCACAAACACGGCATAGGTCAGATCCCCGAGCTTATCGAGAAACTGCTTGGTCTCCGCGTCTCCCAGCGGAATCAACGAAGCCAGCACCTCCTGCGCCCTCTCCCCATCCCGCAGCAGGAAAAACAGAAAGAACAACATCAAGGCAAGCTCGGTAACACCGCTGACCAGCCCTCCCAGCGCACGTCCGAACCACACCGCCGCCTGCCCCGCCATCCGCTGTCCGGCCTGGTCAGGCGTCAGCTGGTCCACGGCCTTTTGCAGGCCGTTGCCAATCTTCTGGTGCCGTGCCGTCAACTGGTGAAAATCCTGGTTGGCGCCGCCGCTTTGCACGTAGTGGGCAGTAGTCAGCGCCTCGCCCGTCAGGCTGCGCACAATAAAGAAGCCTGGCAGCAACACCGCAAGGCTCAGCGCCGCAAGCAGCACGGTTGCGGTCGCGCTGGGCCCCATGTGGCGCCGCATCCATGCACGCGGCAGGCGCAGACCCACCGCAAGCACGATCGCTCCCGTGACCGGGAACAGCAGGGTGCGCAGCAGGCCAAAGCAGAGTGCAACACCAACAACCGTGATCAGAAACAGGGTCGCGGTGCGCCACGGTACGGTCTGGCGCTCCTGCTCGCCAGGGGCGGCCTGGGTTGGATCCGGCATCGCGGGGCTCGTCCTCATCAGCACTGGATAGGCTGCCCACATCAGATGCAGCGAAGACCATCGGTTAGGGCATCGGCATGGTCATTTGTCCCACGGGGCGCAATGCATCGGGATGAAGAGCATGGCCCCCAAGCGTAAATGGTGTCCGTGGCACCACGGCCGCCGAAGACTCGCCTTCACGCACGCTGTACATGCGATCGGCCGCGAGATGACGCAGCACCTGCTCCGTCCCCGGGCTGGCCGGCCAGCGAATGCGCACCTCGTCAACGGCCGTGGCCCTGCCAATCCCCACGTGCTGCGCCGCGGGACTGCTGCCAAAGCTGGAGACTGCACCGACCGTGCGAAACACATGCCGCACACGACCTCCCGCGTCAGCAAAGATAGCCTCGATCCGCGCGCCATACGCCGCACGATTGCTGCGCACACCTTCAAGTTTCAAAGTGATCGAGTGGTTCCCGTGCCCCGGGTTGCGATACAGCGCCGCCTGGTACGGATCGCCGGGATACGCCCCGCCCATCTCCTCAAAGACGTCTTCCTGCCCGCGGTTCTCCAGGTCCGCAAAGGCAACCGCATGCCCTTTCTGCAGGTGCCCAAAGCCGCCCGAAGTCGTCACATCCTCAAAGCCCTGCCCACCGGCGTTGCGGAACATGCGGTTGGGTAGCAACGCCTGGTACGACGGCTCGCCGTTGCCCAGGTACACGTCCAGCCATCCATCGTTGTCCAGATCGCCGAAGTTTGAGCCCATCGTCAGGATGGCGCGGTCCAGATGCAGCGGGTGCGCCACATCAGTGAACGTCCCGTCATGGTTGTTCCGATACAGGTGCGGCACACCGGCTTGAAACGACTGCCCCGCCTGGAAGCGCCCCACATCCTGCATGGAATCGACGTAATACCCGGCAACGAACAGGTCCGGCCATCCATCATTGTCGTAGTCAAAGAACCACGTCGCAAACGTCGGCCCCGGATGGCTCAGACCCGCTTGCGCGGTCACATCGGTAAACCGCCACCGGGCCGGATCGGGATGCGCCGCGTCCTCCGGGCCATCGTTGCGGTACAGGCGATTCCGTCCGTCGTGCGTAGACAGGTAAAGGTCCGGCCGACCGTCGTTGTTGAAGTCACCCCAGGCCACACCCTTCACAAATCCCGCCGCACGAAGCGGCATGCCATGGCCCACCTCCGTAAAGGTGCCATCCCCATTGTTATGGAACAGCAGCGAAGGATGCGCAGCGGGATCTGCCGGCCCGGTCGGCGCCTGGGCCGAGGGCGAAAGATCGCCGGTCGGCTCATACCCGATGTACAGGTCAAGCCGCCCATCATTGTCGTAGTCAGCCCACGCAGCCGTCTGCGTCGGACCGACGGCACCCCCACGCAGCAGCCCGCTCCGCTCCGTCACGTCCTCAAAGGTGCCATCGCCGCGGTTGTGCAGCAGAGACACAGGGTAGTTCCCATACTTGCCCCACCATCCGCCGCGCAGTACCAGCATGTCCGGATGCCCATCGTTGTCATAATCCGCAACCACCAGGTTCAGCCCGCCCAGCTCCGAGCCAAGCCCCGCGCGCGCCGACCAGTCCGAGAAAGTCCCATCCCCGTTCGAGTGAAACAGGTGCATCGGGTCCAGCGGACCGGAGGACGACGTAACAATATCCAGCAGGCCATCCCCGTCAAAGTCCTCAATGCCCACCCCGCCCGCATGGGCAGACAGATCCACGCCCGCCAGCGTCGCATAGTCAGGGAAATCCCCCAACTCATGCTCTGAAGCAAACAGCGTCTCAGGCAGCAGGTACTTCGCCGGAACCTCACGCGGATACCGGCCCAGCTGCATATAGGCCAGGTTCAGCAGCCACCGCGACAACGCGTCCTTCGGATCGCGCTCCAGCAGCCAGGTCAGCTCTGCAATGGCGCCCTCGGCCCCACGCGGCCTCGCATGCACCGCCGAAGCCCGCAGCGGAAACACACAGGCCCGCTGCCCATGCATCGTCAGGCAGTTCTCCTGCTCGCCCAGCCGCAGGTACGCCAGCGCCCGGGTGCT
>CAXTVC010000008.1:0-19931 GCA_964247615.1 uncultured Acidobacteriaceae bacterium | reverse complement strand
CGATAAATCGCCCGCAGCCGGTCACCCATCGCTTCATTGGAGGCAAACGGCGCGTCCGCCGGACGAGCCCCTGTAACCCCAAGCAGGGCACACGCAATCGTGGTCAGGGCAGCGGCTTTGAGGGTGACGAACACGGCGGGCAGTCGACGGCGGCAACGAACTGCCACAGTAGCAAGCGGGAACATCCACTGTCGACGCCCACACGCCACACGCCAGTCCCCACTCCCCGCTCCCCGCTCCCCGCTCCTTACTCCTTACTCCTTACTCCTTACTCCTCCCCCAGGATGACAAAGCAGCCGCACGCAGGGCAGTATGGTCCTAATGCGAGACGGGTTGGACACACGGAATTGGGCGACGGGGCTGCTGGTCGTGGGCTGCCTGGCCCTGGGCATCGGACGCTTGCGGCATCCAGCGCCGGCTGCGGCGTTTGCGGACAAGAAAGCAGAGGGCGCGGAGCTCTTCGCCAGCCGTGGCTGCGCCCACTGCCACGGCGACGACGGCCAGGGAACAGACAAGGCCCCGGCACTACGTGAGCTCCGCAAAAAGCTCAGCGCGGAAAAAATCACAAACCAGATTGTGCACGGCGGGGGAAACATGCCGGCGTTCGGCGACTCCCTGAAGCCGGACGAGGTAGAAGACCTGGTCGCCTTTCTGCGCGCCAAAAAGTGGGTCACCGCGACCCCACCCGCAGCCGAACCAACTCCCGCGCCCTCAGCCGCACAATAGCCCGCAACCGCCGCTTAACGCCTAAGGGCTGATCACTCGACGCGTGCGCGGCAGGGCCTCGGGGTACTGCTCCCGCACATAGGCCATCATCGCCTCCCGCACCACGCAGCGCAGATCGAACAGGCTGCTGGAGTTCGCCGCGCTCACCAGGCAGCGGAGTTCCATCGTGCTTTCTTTCAGCTCGGTGACTTGCAGGGCGCAGACCTTGCCGTCCCACTGCGGCGCCGCGGCCACCACCTGCTGCAGCTGGGCGCGCAGGTCCTCCACCGGCACGGTGTAGTCCAGGTAAAGAAACGCCGTCCCCAGCAGGTCGGAGCTCTCCCGCGTCCAGTTCTGAAAGCTGTTCTCGATGAAGTATGTCAGCGGCACGATCAGGCGGCGCGCGTCCCATATGCGCACCACCACATAGGCCGTGCTGATCTCTTCAATACGTCCCCACTCCCCTTCGACGACCACAACATCGTCGATGCGAATTGGCTGCGTAAGTGCGATCTGCATCCCCGCCAGGAAGTTCGAGGCGGTCGACTTCGCAGCGGCCGCCAGCACCAGTGACGCCAATCCCGCGGAGGCCAGCAGGCCCGTGCCTGCACGCCATATACGGTCATCGTGAAAGGTGTACAGCGCCACACCGATCGTGATGATGACAATAAAGCCGATCAGAATGCGCCGAAACACCTGGAACTGCGTGTGCACACGTCGCGCCTGCACGCCATTCTCGCCATGCAGATCAAAGCGTCGCAAAAAGAAGTTCTGCAGTACATAAACAAGGCCCACCGCGAACCAGCCGACGGCCATCACCAGCCCAATCGCCAGGATCTCGCGAAGGGTATCGTGCCGGTCGGAGGAGACCGGAACAAAAGGCTCCACCGCAAACAGGCACGTGATGACGAACAGGGCGCGGGCCGCAGCGCCCAGGTGCTCTCGCAGCCCCAGTCCCAGCGAGGCAGTCTTGCTGAACCGGCTGCGATGCAGCAGGCGAAACAGCAGCCAGTGGACCGCATTGGAAAAGGCCACCGCCGCACACAACAGAAGGAGGGCCAGAAACCAGCCATGCCAGGCAGCAATCAGGCTCATGGACCTCCTCCGCAGCGGGCGCGCCCATCCTCATCTACGGAGGAGCGCGCCACGTAATTACACGTTGAACTTGAAGAACAGGATGTCGCCGTCTTTCACCACGTACTCCTTGCCTTCGGAGCGCAGCAGGCCTTTCTCCTTCACGGCCGCCTCGCTGCCCAGCGTGAACAGGTCGTTGCAGCTGTAGCAATCGGCCTTGATGAATCCACGCTCGAAGTCTGTATGGATCACCCCCGCCGCGCCCGGCGCCTTCGTGCCGCGCGTGATCGTCCACGCCCGCACCTCCTGCACGCCCGCGGTGAAGTAGGTCGCCAGGTTCAACAGTCGATAGCCGGCATGGATCAGCCGGTTCAGCCCCGGCTCCGTCAGCCCCAGGTCGGTCAGAAACTCGGTCCGTTCCTCCGGCTCCAGCAGAGCAATCTCGCTCTCCAGCGAGCCGCAGATGCGTACCACCTCGGAGCCCTCCTCCGCGGCGCGTGCCTCCACCTTCGCCGTGTGCCCGTTGCCGTCAATCAACGCGCCCTCGTCCACATTGGCGACATAGAGCATGGGCTTGGCTGTGATCAGGTGCAGGTCATAAGCCGCCGCACGCTCGTCCTCGGTCAGGTCGACTGTGCGGGCGGGTTTGCCCGCCTCCAGCGCCGCCTTCAGCTTGGCAACCGCCGACCCCTCTGACTTGATCTTCTGATCGGTCGTGTTCTTCAGCAGCTTCTCGAGCCTGCTCGACCTCTTCTCGACCGTATCCAGGTCGGCCAGCAGCAGCTCGGTATTGATGGTGTCGATGTCCGACAACGGATCGACGGCCCCGGCCACGTGCACCACCTCGGGATCTTCGAAGCAGCGCACCACATGCGCGATCGCGTCCGTAGAGCGGATGTGCCCCAGGAACTGGTTCCCCAGGCCTTCCCCCTTGGAAGCGCCCGCAACCAGCCCTGCAATATCAATGAACTCCATCGAAGTGGGGACCAGGGACTTGGGCTTGATCAGCGCCGCAATCTTGTCCAAACGCTCGTCCGGCACGGCCACAATGCCCACGTTCGGGTCAATCGTGCAGAAGGGATAATTCGCCGCTTGCGCCTTCGAGGCGGTAAGTGCGTTGAAGATAGTGGATTTGCCGACGTTCGGCAGGCCGACGATACCGCAGTTAAGAGCCATACAGTAACAGGGTACAGGGACCGCCCGCGGAGGGCCTCCCACGGTAACGCACCGGACGCCGTTGCAATAGTTACCAAAAAGTTGTATGCACGTTCCATAAAAGTGCTACTGTGAACCTCGCTGACCAAGCCATTTGAGTAGCACCAGCAGAAACGCGTCCTGTTGACGTCGTCTTCTGCGGCACCCTTTTTCCGAAAGGCCAGAACACATGGCAGGAAGGGGTTGCTGGCTTGCACCGGTGCAGATCGTGCTGTGCGTCACCTGAACGACCACTTTGCAGGACCATTTCCGAGGAGAGCCCCATGCGCACTTCGTCTCTGATTATTCGCTCCGCTATTGTTGCTGTCGCCGTGGGGCTTTTCGCCCCGCTGTCCCCCCTGGCCCAGACCTTTTCCGCGACAACCGGTACGGATCCCGTCGCGATGTCCACCGCCACTGCGGCCCACACGATGAAGGCCAAGGCCCCCAAAAACGCGGAGAGCACGTTGCTCTACGGCCGCGTGCGGGACGGCGTGTACACCGTCGATGGCATGGTAGCCAAGATCCACCTTAACTACGACGTGGACGGGGCGCAGTTCCTGTATCTCTTTGTGCCCGGCGTCGGCACGGCAGTGGTCTCGCCCGTCGCCGATCCGGAGGCGGTCAACACGGAAGCCAAACTGCAGGCAAATGAGCTCAAGTTCTCCGTCGGGGAACATCGCTTCACTCTGACCGGCGTCGCGCTCGCCACCGGCAAGGGCCATGAGCCCGACCATCTGTATGTAAAGCTGGATCGCTCCGCCTGGAAGCTGAGCCGCCACGCCATGATGGGCTTCGGTAACGCCGCGGAAATGCCGTACCAATGGCCCGGTGCGCTCGCCGTCTCCTCCGCCGAGCCTCAGACCGAAGAAAGTCAGCTGGTTCCGCCGCCGCCCGCCAGTCTGCTGCCCAGCACCTCCACCGTGACGCCCGTCGCCGCCGCCGCGCCTGCCGCTCCCAAGCCGGTCTCGCTTCGCCCAGTGGCCATGCAGTAACAGCCTTCGCAAATTCTTCCGATTACAGATAGGTAAGGGACGCACCGGCCACGCGGCAGGGTGCGTCCTTCTTGCGTTCCGGGCATCAGATGCGAGGCAGCGACATCCCTTCAGTCTTCAGCCCAACAACAAGGGCCAACGGGGATCCGCTGGGGCGATCGACCGTTGCAGCACCGCGGGTGCGCCCGGAGGTAAGGTCACATGCAGATCGGAATCGATACATTCGTTGAGGTCATGACGAAGCCGGGCGAAAGCGCGGCCAAAGTCGGTTATGAACGCGTCCGTCAGATGCTGGAAGAGGTTGAACTCGCCGACCGCGTCGGGTTGGATTCCTATTCCATCGGCGAGCACCACCGAGAGGAATACATAGCGTCCTCGCCCGCCGTGCTGCTCGCCGCCGCGGCCGCGCGCACGCAAACCATCCGTCTCTCCAGTGCGGTCACCGTGCTCAGCTCCGACGATCCGGTGCGCGTCTTCCAGCAGTTCGCCACCCTGGATCTCATCTCCGGCGGACGCGCGGAGATCATCGTCGGCCGTGGCTCCTTCACCGAGTCTTACCCGCTCTTCGGCTTCGACATGCGCAACTACGACGAGCTCTTCGCAGAAAAGCTCGATCTGCTGTTGCACCTGCGCGACGAGGTCAAGGTGCATTGGGCAGGCAAGCACCGGCCGTCGCTGACAGGTCAAAGTGTGTGGCCCAGGCCCCTCCAGCCGGTCTTGCCTATCCGTCTCGGTGTGGGTGGAACGCCCAACAGCTTCGCCAGGGCTGGCCTGCTCGGCCTGCCCCTCACGGTCGCCATCATCGGCGGCGAACCACACCGGTTCCGCCCGCTGATTGATCTCTATCGCGAAACAGGCCGCCGCGCGGGTCACGCACCGGAATCGCTGGATGTCGCCGTGCACTCCATCGGCTACGTTGCGGACACGGATGCGCAGGCCGCCGAGGAACTCTGGCCCGCCTACGCGCACACCTTCGGCCGCATCGGGCGCGAGCGCGGCTGGGCTCCGTCAAGCCGTGCCGCCTTTGACGCCCAGCGTGGACCCACCGGGGCCTTTGTGGTCGGCTCGCCCAAAACAGTCGCGGCCAAGCTGCAGCACATCGACGAAGCCCTCGGCGGTGTCTCACGCGTAAGCCTCATGATGAGCGGCGGCCCCATCCCGCATCAAGGCATGCTCCGCTCCATCGAGCTGTTGGGCACAGCCGTAAAGCCATCGCTGGTCAACGAACTCGTCTCTGCGTAACGCGTAACAGCACAAAGCGGCATGACCCCTGGGGCCATGCCGCTTTTTCTCTTGTTCGTGCAGTAAGCCTAAGGCTTAGCCGGCCCCTTGTTCAACGCATAGTGGTCATACCAGTCAAACCACCGCTGATACCGATCCCGGATAAAGCTCGGCCGGTTAAACCCATGGAACTCGCCCGGGTAAACCACCAGCTCCGCAGGCGTGCCAACGCTGCGCAGCGCCTGGTACATCTGCTCGCCACCCTGGATAGGCACGTTGTAATCCTTGTCGCCGCCCATAAACAGCGTGGGCGTCTTGATACGGTCGGCATGCAGAAACGGGTAGGACAGCTTGATATACAGATCAAGGTTCTTCCAGGGCGGTGTCAGCTCGTTCTCATACTGCAGAATGTATTGGTCGATGCCGTAGAAGCCCAGCAGATTGCCCATGCCCGCACCGCTTGAGGCAGCCTTAAAGCGCGTCGTGGATGCAATCGAGTAGTCGGTAAGAATGCCGCCATAGCTCCATCCACCAATGGCCATCTTGTCCGCATCGATGTTCCCTGTAGCCACGGCTGCATCCACCGCAGCAAGTAGGTCGATGACCTCCTTGTGCCCCCAGTCCGCATTGATCGCTTCGCTATAGGCATGTCCCCGGCCCGTGCTGCCGCGGTAGTTCACGTTCAGCATTGCGTAGCCATGCGCTGCAAACAACTGCCGCTCCGCGGTGAAGCCGTGCGCATCCTGCGCCGTGGGACCACCATGGATAAACAGCAGCAGCGGCACCTTCGTGCCCGGCGTATAACCGATAGGCATCGTCAGCAGTCCATGCACCTCACTGCCATCCGGTGTCTTCGCGGAAAGGTCCTGCGTGGGCGCCAGCTGCAGTGATGCCATCAGCGCATCGTTGTGATGTGTCAGCTTGCGCAGCTCCTTGCCTTCCAGCGCATAGATCTCGGCGGAGGTGCTGTCCGTCGTCCACAGCAGCGCCGTGTGCCCACCAGCCTGGTTCAGGCCGATGGCCTCGCCCTGCGCCTCGGTCAGGCGGCGCACACCACCCTTGCCATCCAACGGAATCTCCGCCGCGTACTGCACGCGATCGTCCTGCACCTCGGTCAGCACGTGCTTACCGCTCGCGCTCAACACTGGCCCACCTACCCATTGGTCCAGCTTCGGTGCCAGCATCTCCACCTTGCCATCCGCGACAGAAACAGCCGCCATCTGCGGCATGTCATAGATCGCGTAGTGCGGCGTCAATCCCTGGCGATACACAATGCGTTGCGAGTCCGGCGTCCACGCCAGCGGTGCCTCATCCGCGCCGGTAAAGGTCGTCAGCTTGCGCGGTGCCGAGCCCGGCATCGCCGCCGTCACAAAAACATCCGGGTTGTTAAAGCGATCCGGATCGGGCTGCGCGTTGTTGCTCACGAAAGCAATCTGCTTGCCGTCAGGACTCCACTCCGCAGCTTCTTCCTCATAGGCTGCGTCACCACCCGCAGGCCCATTCGTCAGCTTGGTGAGCTTCTTCGTCGCAATCTCAAAGAGGAACAGATGTTCCCGCTTGTCAGACAGATAACCCTGCCTGTCCTGCTTGAAGTGATACCGATCGATCACCACAGGCTTTGGCGGCTTGGGCTTGGCGCCCTTCTCCGGCTCTGGCTCCTGACGCTGCGTAATGCTCAACAACAGCTGCTTCGAATCAGGCGACCAGCGATAATCCCCCAGCTCGTCCTTCACATCCGTAAGCTGCTGCGCTTCCCCACCGCGACGGTCCAGCAACCACACTTGCGATCCCTTCGCCTCGCCCTCACGCCCTGAGCTGAACGCAAGATACCGTCCATCAGGACTCCATCGCGGATTACCTACGGACTCCTTGCCATGCGTCAGCTGTAGATCCTGCGTCCCATCCCAGCTTGTCATCCACAGGTTGGTGACCGTCTTGTCCTCGCCTGTGTCGACCTGCGTAAGCGTGTACGCAACCCACTTGCCATCCGGTGAAACCTGCGGCGCACCCACACGAAGATACTTCGCGAGATCGTCCAGGGCCATGCCATGCTTCGCCGTGCCTGCGGCTGATGGAGATGCAGGCACTTGGCCGATCACAGGTACGCTCAACGAAAACAGTAGGGGGGTAAGCAGCTTGGCAAAGTGAAACTTCGATAGACACACGCGTGAATCGCTCAATGGATCTCCATGGTTGGGCAACGACTATTTATTTGCTGGATGCTGGGGTTGGGTGGCTCAAATGGGAGAAATTCATCAATGCGTTAAAGACAAGTGGGTACGTACCCACGGTCTCGCCGCGATACACAGGGTTGTTGCCAAACAGCAGCACGTTGCCCTCGCCAAGATGGGCATCCACAACGATCGCGTGCTCTGCGATGGGTCCGGACTTGTCCAGCAGTCCTGAAAGCAGCAGACCCTTCGCCTCGCCAAGCCGCAGAATCACGTCCGGCTGAAACTGCACGGGAATCACGTTCGGATTGTTGCGCATCTGCTCTTCGTTCAATGGCCGTGGCTGCCACGCCTTGGGCTTGGGCAGCGGATCGGGCTCGGTGATCTTGCGGCCCTGCGGCACATCGGCATCTCCCACACTGCCACGCCCCGTGGGCCGTTGCTCGTACGGGTCCATCAGCACACGTCCACCCGCACGGCCTACCGTGTTGCTGACGGTAAACACCATGCCATCCGCGCTGATCACCGGCGGCGCCTCCGTATACCCAGCGGCGATGGGGTTGGCAGCCTGCACAAACGCAGACTGCAACACGGAACCCACAACACGGACGTCGCCACGAGGCGCCACGCTGACACCCGGCGCAAGACCCATATCAACCGCAAACTGCGCCGTATCCTCACACGTGATCAGCAAACCGCCCTTGCTGACGAAGTCTTTCAAATGCGTCAATCCATCTTGTCCAAGCCCTGGCCGCGTATCTGCTGTCTGATCCAGACGCCCAAAGTTAGGGGTGAGGTCACTTTTCTGCCACGGCAAGGCGTTGCCATACATCGGCAGCCCATTCAGGATCTGGTCGGAAGACGCATGGCCCACCGGCGCAAACACGATCACGTCATACTTGCTGCGCAGATCCGCAATAGCCGCTGCATTCTGCACGCTGATGTAGTCATAAGGAACACCGGCGTTATCGAACGCATAACGCCACCAGCCCTCGGTCTGCGTCGCCAACCAGGAATGCATAAAAGCCACGCGCGGTGCAGCCGCGGCGTGTGTCGGTACCGCAGGCACTGCAGCCAGACGAACGGCGTTCAGCGACAGCGAACGTAACAACGGCTGCAGCGTAGGGACATCAACGTTTTGCAGCAGCAGCGAGCCTGCAGGCAGATGCTGTCCCTCGGCATCGACAGGCTTCTCCGTCAGTGTCACGTGCGCCGCACCCAGCTTGTACACCAGCGTCAACAGCGTGCTCTGGCCCGTGTTGGGCACAGCAAACGTCGTGCCACTGCCAACCATCTGTCCCCGCATACTCTCCAGCGCATCAACAGGCTGCATCTTCGCCGCCAGCAGACCGGGGTCAGTGATGCGGCTCACATGCACGTTGAACAGCGCGGGGAAGTTCCAACCCGTGTCATCGTACGGGTGCTTCTGCGGATCATCCGGCGCCCAGAACTGACGGTCCAGCAGCGCATCCGCCACACGCGAGTAAGGCTGGTCCATGCGCACGATGAAGCTGCCTACCGGCAGATGTACCGTGGCCGGCTTCTCGTCTTTTGCCTTCTCGTCTTTCGCCTTCTCATCCGCAGGCGCGCCAGTCTTCTTTACCGGCAGCGCAACAGTCTGCTCCTCCGTTAGCTGCTGCACTTCCACATGTTGGCGCTTCAGGATCTCCAGTAGCTGCAGCTGGCGGTTCAGCTCAGCCGGATCTGCCGGAAAGACATACGCCGCAGGGCCTTCCTGCGTCGGCTTGGCAATGCTGCGCTTGCTCTTCGTATAGAAGTTCTGCAGAAAGTGCTCGGTATGATTCGAGAAATACGACAGCGTCGTCAGCAGCGCAGTCTCTTCATAGTTATTGTTGTCCCGCTGCGACCACATCACCTGCGGTTGCGGCGGGTTCTGTCGATACCATGTGCGCGAATACTCCTCCGGCGAAAGAATGCGCTTCTCGGTATCCGCACCCCCATTGCCAAAGGTCTCATACAGCCGCGAGATGCCGTTGTGCATGCCGGCCAGGAACATCAGGTAGCCCGGCGACCACGTATCGAAGTCACCGTGCGTAAACACGCCCGGCATGCCCTGCGCCTGCATCTGCGCCACGTTGTTCCATCCCAGCTCCGCCCACTCGTCGGCCAGGATCGGGTCGACCCACGCGTTATAAGGCCCATCGCCCACGGTGTTGTCGTAGAGAAACGGCACAGACTCATGCAGATCGTGCAGTACCTGCGCATGCCATCCCAGGTACGTGTCCAGCACGTTGCGCGTCAGGTCCAGCGTCATGCCCATGGCATCGCGGTTATTGTCATGCGCCACGTAATGGCCCCAGTAGATAAGCCGTGGATATTGCTGATCAGGATGCGCCTTATGCCACCGGTAAAGGTCCACCATGCGATCGCGCCCATCCACCTCCACCACCGGCGTGATCAGCGTGATCATGTGGGACCGTATGTGCTTGATGTACGGCGAGTCATCCACGGCCAGGCGATACGCAAGCTCCATCAACGCCGTCGGCGCGCCCGTCTCGGTGGAGTGAATCGTCCCCGTAAGGTAGTACACCGGGTGCGATTGCGCGATCAGCTCATGTGCCTTCGCATCATCCATGCCGATCGTGCGCGGGTCAGCCAGCTTGCCCAGCCGCGCGCTGTTGGCCTCGGCATCCTTCAGCAACGCCTCATCGGCCACGGCCACCGCGATCATCTCGCGGCCCTCCTCCGTATGGCCGATCGTCACAACCTTCACCCGCGGCGAGCTCGCCGCCAACAGGCGAAAGTACTTGTACACGTCCTCGGCATAGGGCAACATGTCCGGCGCACCAGCTACATCGCCAAGCACCTTGGCCGGCGTGGGCACGGTCTTTGACGCCGGCAGATCATTCACCAGCGGCGACCCAAACATGGGGTCCGTCGTGTACTGCCGGATCTTCGCCGAGTACGCCGCATCCAAAGCCTGCTTTGGATCGCGCGCATATGCGGAGTAGTCAGGAGTCTGCGCCCGCAGAGATCCAGTCAGCAAAAAAGGTGCAAGGCAAACAAAACGGCGAAGGGTACAACGTGTCATAAGGCCTTTACAAAGCGGAAAGTGCAAAGGGCCCCTCACGGAGCCCTTGCTTATTTTGCAGTCTGGTTAGAAATCGTACCGAAGAGCAAACTGCATGCGCCTTGGCGTCGCGTTGCCACCCAACACCGCACTTGCAACGCCGAGATTGCCGCCTGACAGCTGCCCTCCCACTGAGAAAGGATCGAAACGCACAGTGTTGGTGACGTTGTAGACAGACCAGGTAAAGTTCAACGCGCCGTGATCCCCAAATTGGAACGCCTTGCTCAAACTGCTATCCAGGTCCAGGTACCCATCGCCTCGGAAGTTGTTGCGCTGACCAGCCTCTCCGGGATACGGCAACCGCACAGGCCCACCGGTTGTGATGCCCGCGTTGATCGCACCAGGGTTATCAAAGAAGTTGACGTTGCCTAGGGCATCAACGTGCTTGTGCGCCTTCAGCGTGGGGTCGGTGACCACGGCATACGCGGGCTGCTGCCAGTTGGTGGTGTAACCAGGCTCATTCAAGGAGAACGGCAGTCCACTGGTGGCACGGAAGATGTTGGAGTACTGCCAGCCACCCAGCACTTGGTTCACGATCGGACCGCTCTGCGAGAGGAATGCCTTGCCCTTGCCAAAGGGAAGCGCATAGACGGCGTCAAAGGTAACGATGTGCCGCGTGTCGAAATCCGCAACAGCACGGTTCAGGTATGGCTTCCACGTGTTCTGGATAGCACTGGCCGCAAGGGCCGTACCTGTTGCTGAAAATTCCGAAGTGCGCTCGGCGTCGGAACCCATGTCGATGCTCTTCGAGAAGGTGTAGTTGATGTCGAACTGCAACCCGTGGGTCATCGCATGCCGCAGCGTGACCTGCGCCGCGTTGTAGTAGCTCATGCCGATGGTGGAAAGAGCGTACAGCGAAGCGAACTGCTGCTGCCAGAACTTGGATTGGTACCCTGCAGGGCAGTATTGAACTCCATAGTCGCCGCAGTAGAAATCGATATCAGCCAGAGACGTGGTCGCCCCCAGGTTCGCTCGTTGGGGAGCCCACTCCAGTGCATAGATGTTCTGCGTTGCCGATTGGCCCGTGCCGTCGTACACCACGTTCCCGTTCCCGTCGATGAACTGCCGGTTCGCCATAAAGGGGAACAGGTGTTCAAAATACGGTATCGCTCCAACAGATGCATTGCTGTTTCCCGCGTTGGCATCCACTGCCTTGGAAAGCGCCGTGCCGGCGGAGTAGTAATCACCGCCGCCCTGCGGATCCACAAAGTCAACGGGCTCGGCAAGATCCAGGCTCTGCAGCAGATGCCGTCCCAGGCGTCCCACATACGCCACGTCCAGCGTCAGGCCACCCGGCAGCAGCCGTTGTACGGAGAAGTCAAACGCTTGTGTGGACGGTGTCTTCAGCTTGTTATCCAGCCCCCAGGTAATAGCGAATTCGCTGGAGCCCGTCTGGTTCGGCGTGAACGGATACCCTACGGTGGCATCCGGTATCCCGTTGTTAAACGGCAATGATTGCCGACCGGTGAAGCGGGGCGACGTCGCCGTGGTGTACGTACCAGCCGGATTCGTCACCTGCGTGGAAAGTCCGAAGGACCCGTTCTGGTCGAAGGTGTTGATCAGGCCCTCGCCATAGTGCGCGTAATAGATGCCGGCGCCGGCGCGGATGGAAGTCTTGTTATCCGGCGCGTACGCAATCGAGAAGCGGGGCGCGATGTTGTTCTTTGACTTGGGCCAATACCCAGGCGTGCCATAGTGCGGTCCCGTGGGCGCGAAGCTGAGAGTCGGCTCATACACCTGGCCTTGTAGCGCCGCCTGCTCACGCCCTGTAAACCAGGCGTGCGTATCGATCGTCGGTGCCACCTGCTGCCCGTTTGTCTCATAAGGCGTTTGCAGGATGGTGTGCCGGATGCCGAAGGTCATCGTGAGATTAGGCCGGATCTGCCACTGATCCTGCAGATAGTACTCATACTCATTGGCCTTGTAGTGCCGGTTGATGAACGCCCCATCGGGCAGCAGCGATCCACTGGCCGCACTGGTCACGTTGTAGTTGGACACGTCCGTCACATCGGGAACCGTGCCCACAAGGTTCGCATACGCGATCAGGTACGAGTTCCCAAAGCCGCTATCCACACCTGGCAGTCCCAGCGCAGAAGGATCCGGTGCGCTGCCGCCGAGCCAGTATGGATTGGAAGAAGCGCTGTTGAAAGAAACGCCATCCGACGAGCGGTTCAGATGTATCAGTCGCCAGTTCCCGCCGACCCCAATCGTGTGCTTGCCCTTGGCATAGGTCAGGTTTTCCACGATGTTGTTCGTGGGCGAGCTGATGATCGTGGAGCGCGTCTCGGCAGTGGCTGTCGCAATAAACCGGAAGTCCACATAGTCTCCCGTTCCCAGGCCCGCCGTGGCATAACCCTGCCGGATATATCCATATCGCAGATCATTCACAAGGGAAGGAGTGATGGTCCATGTGTCGCCGAAGACCAAGCCCTTGGAGTTATCCACGAGTACGGAAGAAGCAGGCTGGCCCGGAAACTGCTGCGTGCCGGCAAGAGTGTCTTTCTGCAGACCTCCGCGACCAAAGATGTGGTGCTTGTTCGATGGTGTCCAGTCCAGCCGCACAATGCCCGTGTTCAGCGTCTGCGGTGCGGGTGAGGAGAAGGTATACGACCCCGTGTTCAGCCCATCACCAAGATTGGTCCCATTGGCGCTCGGCTCGGTATTGAAATACGCCAGCGCCGCCTGGTTTACACCAGGGCCTGCGGGGTACGCGGCACTTCCGCAAACCTGGCAGCCCGCATCCAGCGTGGCAAGTTGCGCCGGAGTGATAGCAACGGCAACGCCACCTGCGGTGTATTGCAGAATGCCTTGCTTATAGGCCGCTGTCGGCGCGACCTGTGAGACCACCTGGCTCTCTGCAAGGCGCTGGCCTTCGTAGTTGCCAAAGAAGAACAGCTTGTCCTTGATGATGAACCCGCCAACATCACCGCCAAAAATGTTACGGATCAGCTTTGGCGGACGATTGGCCTGTCCGGAGGCCAGCTGCCCCTGCTTGTTGAAGTAGTCGTTTGCCACCGTGTTGGTCGGGCGGAAGTACTCATACGCCGCCCCGTGATACTTGTTCGTGCCCGACTTGGTCACCATGCTGACCTGCGCACCGGAGGACCGACCCTCATCGGCATTCGCATTGCTCGTCACCACCCGGAACTCCTGAATGGAGTCCTGCGTCTCACGCAGCACGCCGAAAAAAGCCAGGCCGCGCAGCTGGTCGTTATCGTCCACGCCGTCCAGCGTGACGTTGCTCTGGTCAGACCGCTCACCGTTCACCGCACCCACGCGGCTGTCGGTTGTGCCGGTATCCGCAGGCGGCGGTACATAAAACACACCGGGCTGCAGGCTCAACAGATCCGGCACATTGCGCGTCTCCGACGGCAACGACTGGATCGTCGCGTTATCAAACGCGTTGCCGATCGTGGCATCCGTGTTGTTCAGCGTCTGCGCGCTTTCGGTCACCTCCACCACGGTGCCGCCGCTCGCTGCCCCCAGAGAAAAATTGACCGTTGCCGGTTGATTCACCAGCAGCTCCGCCTCTTTGCGCTGGCTCCCAAAGCCGGCTGCCTCCGCCGTGATCGTGTATCGCGACGGCGAAATCTGCGGCAGCTGATACTCGCCCTGCGCGTTGGCCGTCACATGCAGTGTCTGGCCTGCCGCAGGGTTCACCAGCGTGATCGCCGCGCCCGGAATCACAGCGCCTGTGGTGTCCTGGACTACCCCGCGGAGCGACGTAGTCGCTGTCTGCGCGGACAACATCGAGGCAAACAAGACAGAAGAAACCGGGACGAGAGGGCGAAGACGTTTCATGGAAACTCCTGCAATCAAGGCGTGAAAGGCAACAGGGATGAGCCAATCTCCTGGAACGGGGATCAGCCCAGGTTGACCCACCGGGCGCTTTAGGTTGTGGCTTTCAAACCTATAATTACAGCGACATGAATGTCGCGCAACCCCGTTCGCCTCTTTAACCCGCTTCACGCGCCGCGCAGGCAGGGGTAGGCACACCTCAGTGGACACGGAGCACCGTGGCCCCGAAAGGCCAACCGGTCCGATCACCCGCGTCACTCATCCTGTTTTCGCGTCTCGGGGAGGCCAGGGAGCCATCCCTGCCTCAAACCCTCTTAGCTGTCGCTTTCCGAGGAGAACGCCGACGTGCCGGGGAAGCCGTCCCCTTCGCCCCGGCTCGTTTCGGCTGCCGAGGGCCATCCAGTGGCTTGTTCGCGGACGCCAGCGCCTCGCGGTAGCTCTCCAGCTTGCGGTCACGGTCTTCGCGGTACGTCACCGCCAACTCGTGTTTCTTGCCGAAGTGCCGGCGCGCCGCCTCGGCAATCTCCAGCGCATCATGCCACTGGCCGCCAGCCTCCTGCAGCGCTTCGAAGCGCCGCGCTGCGGTAGCCAGCGCAGCATCCCCGGGCAGTGCCTCGGCCAGGTAGCGTGCCTTCTTGGCAGCCTTGCGCACGTTATGCAGTTCGTCCTCATCCAGCTTCGCAATGCGCCGTCTTCCGAAGGGTCCTGCCTGCAGCAGGACAGCCTCCGCGTCGGAAAGCAGGTCAGCCCCGGAAAGCGCCACGTCCCGCGCCGGCAGCAGGACTGCAAGCAGCGTGTCGAGATCCTCGGTGGTCTCCACCTGCCGCTTCCGCAGCACGGTCTGCAACGCCGCCGCCGCCTCATCCCGGTCGCTCCCCAACTCCGCGCGAAGCTCCTCGGCAGCCGCCTGCAGCCGCATGGCCTGTGCCTTCGCAGCCGGGTTGATGCTCGCGACCTCAGCCGATCCTTCAGCTTCGTCAGCACCGGCAGGCGAGGAAGCATCACCTGGTTCCGTTTGCGCCATCGCTCCGTCCGTTAACGCTACGTTTTCAACCATCTCTCCCTTCGCCGCATCTCCCCTAGCCGTCTCTTCTTCAGCAACGGCCTCCTCCGCCCCGGCAAACGCCTCCAGCATCTTGCGGTGCACATCCAGGTCGCGCACCGTACCCGCAGCGCGGCGCAACTTCCGCAGGGCACGCCGGGTAGCCGCTACCTCCTTGCGATGCGCAGGCAGGCCAGGAACCAGGCCCAGCAGCAGCAACACGGCCTCCACGCGCCGCGTCGCGGTACGCAGCTTGTGAACGGGCTTGTGATCGGGATCGGACAGGCAGGCGGCCATCATCGTCTGCAGTTCCGCAACATGTGCCTGGAGTACCTGAACGGGATAGAGAACAGCAGCTTTCATCGCATCTGCTTCGATGCGCAACACCCCACACCCGACGCCCCCACCTCCTTCCCTCTACTCCTCTCCCTCCCCACTCCCGCTAAACTATCCCTGTCGCCATGCCCTGTTCCGCCCCATCCACACAAGCAGAGGCCGTCCGCCTGCGCCGCGCGCTCCCTTCCGACGCCGCCGCCCTCGCTCTTGTCGGCGCAGCCACGTTCTTGGAGGCATTCACCTGGATGCTGCCGGGCGCCGACATCGTCGAACACTGCGCCAGGCACCACAACGCCGAGGCCTACACGCGCTATCTCGCCCATCCGGACACCCGCATCGCGCTCGCGGAGGTGATCCCCGGCGGCGCCCCGGTCGGGTACGTCATGCTCGCCGCACCGGAACTGCCCACCTTCGCCGTGCAAACCACAGACATCGAGCTGAAGCGCATCTATCTCCTGTCACGCTTCCGCTCGGCGGCAACCCCGGTGATGGTGGAACACGACACCGAATCGAGGCCAGTCGAAGGCCTCAGGGCGGGTCAGGCGCTCCTGGACGCAGCTGTTGGGTCCGCCCGCACTATGGGCCGCGATCGTCTGCTGCTGGGCACCCATGCCGAGAACCTGCAGGCCATCGCCTTTTATCGCCGCAATGGCTTCATCGAAGTCGGCACCCGCACCTTCCAGGTAGGCACGCAGACCTGCAGCGACCTCATCTTCGCCAAACCGCTCGAGCCGCTCTAGACCATGCGCCTGACACGACCTACCGGCCCGCCGGGCCGCGGCGCTCCTCTCCGCTCCGGCCCCCGCACGCCCACCACCGAGCCCGGCTTTACCAATCCGAACCTCCAGGTCGTGGAGCGGGCCACGGGCGCGCCGTCCGGCATCCGCCCCACCCAGAGCATCTACGCGCTGCGCTGCGGCAAGTGCGGTTTCCTCTACGGCTGCAACGGGCTGGACATCAAGGAGCGCTGCTGCCCGGCCTGCGGGGGCGGTGTTCCCGGGGAATTTCTGCAGGAGAGGCAGCCTGGCCTGTTTGACTGAGAATGGCGACCTTAGGCCCGACTTGGCCTGCCGCCACCCCCACTTAGGCCGCCGGTCTCCTTTCCCTGCCGCCGTGCAGCTCCTGAAGTGCGGAAGGAAAGACCCGAGGGAACCTGGGAAGATGAAGCTTCAGCTGCACCTGCGGAAGCAGTGCTCCCTGCGCGGCCCTTTCGGGTCCGTACACGAGCCGATCCTTCAGCCGCATGGCGGGAGCCTCCAGGACAAAATGGGAGATTGTCGCTAAGGCCACGGTGAGGCCCAATGCCCCAAACAGCAGAACCGCGATCGCCAAGCGGTGAGGCATGTGGAGTTGCAGCCGCGGGAAGATGATCTCTTGAAAGTATGCGCAATAGAGAAGATGAAAGGCATAGCACGCATAACTGAGCGAACCCAGTTTGCAGATCAGATTCTTGCGGCACATGCGCTGCAGCATGGAATGGTCCCGCATGGTCTCTATCACAATACCCATGGCGGTTAGGTTTACGAGCGGGATCATGTAGATAACCCGCCACATCGTATGGTCGCCGAGAAAGGGATTTGTGGCACCAGTAACCATGCGCACCAGCAGCAGCGTGCCAAGGCCCAGCAGCGTCCCCGGTAAAGCCAGTTTTTCGAAACGCGCATACGAAGGATGGTCGCGCCAGAGGGCCAGCAGCGCGCCAAGCACAACGGCGCCCCCGCGCGTAAATGTACTGAAGTACGCGTGAACCGGTGTATATCCAAAGAGCGGGGACAGAAAACGGAAGATGGTTCCGGCAACGACGAGGGCTAGGCACGTTATCAGCAACTGCCGCCGTGTGCGGCACATCCAGATCACGAGCGGCCAGACCAGATAGAACTGTTCTTCCAGGGCCAGCGACCAGAAATGACTGATCTCTATCTGGCAGCCATGGAAGCGGAAGCTCCGCATCAAATCGATCGAAGACGGCCAGATGTTCTGCAGGTATACGAGATTCGTCCAGTACCCCCGCATATCCTGGCGTGAAACCAGCCCGAAGATACCCAGACTAAGAACGATAAGAAAATACAGGGGAAACACACGGACGGAACGTCGTGCATAGAAGGTACGGAAGTATCCTTCCCGGCTGCGCGTCTTGAGCAGAACTCCAGTGATCAGAAAGCCGGAGAGCACCAGGAAGACCGGAACCGCAATCCACGCTAGATCAACAAGGATGCGGAAGGGATAGGTCCAGAGGTGGTTCGCTCGCATGAGCGGATAGGTGTAATGCGTAAAAAAGACCACCAGGAAGGCATAGCCACGAATTCCTTCAAGCTCACGAAAAAACTTACGTTCCGAACTCATGCAAGTACTCCCTTACAGCACCCATCGAACTCAACTGCTGGTGAAGTAAGAGCGACACCTCAAGCCATAGCTTCGAGGCCCGACCCTTAGCCGTTCTACCGGGATACCCAGCTAAGGCGTAAACCTCAGGGGTATCCATGGAGGGAAGCCTCCTCCTCCAAAAGACAGTGCGCTATACCGCTTTCGTGGTACCCGGGTATGCTGCCGAAGTAAATAAAACAAATGGCTGGACTTAGCCTGCGAATTCGAAAACGTATATCTTCACGATCTCAGAATCTTCCAGGACTTATGGAAATCCGGAAGGGATCTTTGAGGAAGAAGCAGACCTGCTCCGACGCGAGATCCTGGCACCAGGGAACGAATAAACCACAAACGGTCGGTCGACTTGTGAGCTTCCCGCGCGGCACGTCTGTCCCTCCACCCGTCGCGCGGCGGATGCCCCCGCCGCATCTTCGGCAGGAACCGTCACCGGCTACGAATCTTTCCGGAGCTGGTTTGCGTCTAAGCACATGGTAGACTTTGTAGCGCTGGAGATTCGCGCCTTTGAGTGCCGAGACTCTTGAAAGCCGGACGGGCCCGCAAAGCTCGTCATACAGGACCTTTCAAGCAGTTTCCGCCTGCGCACGCGGCCTTCGTTCCGCACCTTTTCCTCAGCGCCCCCGCGACAACCTAGGAAGAGCTGCGCCCGACATCTACCCAGCGCCAGCCTCCAGATGACATTTTTTTTCGCGCTCTCGCGCGAAACGCCAGTGAGGAGCACGGAACGTGGCTGAAGAGATCGATAAGTACGAAGAAGATGTAGACCGTCTCATCGAGACGGGCAAAGAAAAGGGCTATCTCACCTACGGTGAGGTCAACGATCTGCTTCCGGGTGACATCACCTCCCCGGATGATCTGGACGACCTGCTCACCACCATCAATACCCAGGGCATCGACGTGCTCTCGGGTGAGGGGCGGCGGGGGGGACGCGGTCGCGGCGGCGAAGATCGCGAAGATCGCGATCGCGACGACGAAAGCGAGGGCGGTGCCGGCGAAGACTCCGACGTCGAGCTCGACCTTTCACCAGGTACCCTCGAAAAGACCAACGACCCCGTCCGTATGTACTTGCGCGAGATGGGCACCGTCCCGCTGCTCACCCGCGAAGGTGAAGTGGAGATCGCCAAGCGCATAGAGCGTGGCCAGCTTCGCGTCATGAAGGCCATCTCCCGCTCGCCGATCGTAATCCGCGAGATCACGGGCCTCGGTGAAGACCTCAAACGCGGCGTCCGTAACATCAAGGAGGTCGTCACCTTCGATGAGGAGGAGCTGACCGAAGAGATCGTCCAGGCGCGCGTCAAGAAGACCATCAAGCGTATCGACGAGCTCGTCAAACACCAGGCCAAGGCCGCTGAGTTCCAGGCCAAGGCCGCCGACCCGCAAGGCAAGGACGCCAAGGCGAAAGCCAAGGATGAGCGCCACTCTCGCTGGATGACCGGCCGTGAGATGGTGTTCGTGAACCGCATTATCCGCGAGTTCAAGTACACCAACGCCGAGAAGAAGCGCCTCCTGGACAAGGTCAACAAGACCGTGGACTCCATGCGCACGCTGGAGCGGCAGATCCGCTCGCTCGACACCAAGTTCGAGGCATCGCGCTCTGAAGAGCTGCGCAAGGAATATCGCCGCCAGCAGAAAAACTGCCGCGCCGACCTCGACCGCATGGAAGGCGAAATCGGCATCCCCATGGACTCCTTGCGCCGCACCCAGCGCGAAATGGTCCAGGGCGACATGGACGCTGAGCGCGCCAAGCGGGAGCTCATTGAAGCCAACCTTCGCCTGGTCGTCTCCATCGCCAAGAAGTACACCAACCGCGGCCTGCAGTTCCTCGACCTCATCCAGGAGGGCAACATCGGCCTGATGAAGGCCGTCGACAAGTTCGAGTACCGCCGCGGCTACAAATTCTCCACCTATGCCACCTGGTGGAT
>CAXTVC010000007.1:56642-71478 GCA_964247615.1 uncultured Acidobacteriaceae bacterium | reverse complement strand
AAGGGCGAGTCCATCCGCGTTTTCCCGCTCAGCAATTGGACCGAGCTCGATATCTGGTTGTACCTCTACGCCGAACAGATCCCGATTGTGCCGTTGTACTTCGCCAGTGATCGCGAGGTTGTCGAGCGCGGCAGCACGCTGCAGATGATCCATCCGATGATCAAGCTGCTGCCGCACGAGCAGCCAAAAACCATGCGCGTCCGTATGCGTTCCCTGGGTTGCCTGCCCTGTACCGGCGCCATCCAGTCTGAAGCCGACACGTTGCCCAAGATCATTGAAGAGCTCATCACCTTCCGGCGCTCCGAACGCGAAAACCGGGCCATCGACCACGACGAAGAAGGGTCCATGGAGATGAAGAAGCGCGAGGGGTACTTCTAATGGAGCTCACCACATTGCACCTGAATGCCACCCCGTCCGAGGCTGCGCGCGAGACGCGCTTCCGGTCCTTTCTGGACGCGCATCTGGACCAGGAGCTGCTGCGCTTCACCACGGCCGGCTCGGTCGACGACGGCAAGAGCACGCTCATTGGACGCCTGCTGCATGACACCAAAAGCGTCTACGAGGACCAGCTGGCCAGCATACGTGCGAGCCGCGTGAACCGCTCGGGCAACGGCACCGTTGATCTTTCGCTGCTCACCGACGGCCTGCGCGCAGAGCGTGAGCAGGGCATCACCATTGATGTTGCCTATCGTTACTTCTCCACTGCCAAGCGCAAGTTCATCATCGCGGATACGCCCGGGCATGAGCAGTACACCCGCAACATGGCCACGGGTGCGTCCACTGCGGATGTTGCCATCGTGCTCATCGATGCGAATGCGTTTGTGAAAGCTGGGCGCCTGTTGCCGCAGTCGCGCCGCCACACCTACATCGCAAGCCTGCTGCAGATTCCACACATCGTGGCAGCTGTGAACAAAATGGATCTCGTCGGCTACAACGCTGAGGTCTTCGAGGCGATCCGCACGGAGTTTCTAGCCCTGGCGAACCGGCTTGCGCTCAAGTCTGTAGAACTCATCCCGGTGAGTGCCCTCGCCGGTGACAACGTCGTTGACCCGAGCAGCAAGATGCCCTGGTACAGCGGTCCCACGTTGCTGCACTACCTTGAAACCGTACCGCTGCAGATTGCAGAAGGCAGTGCGGGACCGCTGCGGTTTCCTGTGCAGCTGGTGGTGCGGCCCGACGCAAACTTCCGTGGCTTTGCCGGTCGCGTGGAACGCGGCGAACTTAGCCCCGGCCTCCAGGTGCGTGCCTTGCCGAGTGGGCGCACCACGCGCGTGCGTTCACTGATCACCTATGACGGCGAGCTGAAGCTTGCGCATGCGCCGCAGAGCATCACAGTGGAGCTTGAGGACGAGATCGATCTGAGTCGCGGCGAGATGCTCGTCGCTGCCGAGCAGACGCCACCCCTGGTCAGCACGCGCGTGCGTTCCATGGCAGTGTGGATGCATGAGCAGCCCTTGACCGTGGGGTCCACCTATCTGCTCAAACACACCACGCGCACGGTGCGTGCCACGGTGCGTGGCCTCGCCTACCGCGTCGACGTGAACTCAACCGAGCATCTCGATGCGACCGAACTCGCAATGAATGACATCGGCGAGATTGAGCTTGAGACCAATCTCCCCCTGTTCTTCGATCCGTACAACGAGAACCGCTCCACTGGCTCCTTCATCCTTATCGATCCCCTCAGCAACGCGACGCTGGCCGCGGGCATGCTCATCGCCGTGGCGGCCGAGAAGCTCGCCGTGGAGAGCCACGACGGCACGCTTAGCTTTGTGCTGCTACCTGCCGAGCCCGCTGCTGTGCAAGCCCTGCAGGCACGACTCACGGGTGAGGGCCGCGCGGCAGTGGTAGTGGATGATCCGCTCATCTCGGAGAGCTCCTTGCCCAGCGTCCTGCGGGCTTTGCAGCTGGCGGGCGTTGTGGCCCTTTCTGCGCGTATGGGCCTACCATCCGACGTGCTGCAGACACTGCGCACCCTGGCGGGTCATGGCTTTGTCGAAGGCGTTGAGGATCTCGCGCAGAGACTGGAGGACAAGTGAATACAGCACAGGATTTCCTAACAGAGTTGCATCTTGAGGTCCCCAGGCCACACGCCACGCTCAGCGATCCTGAAGCGTTCTCCGCGGGGGAGCTTGTTAAAGCCGTCGTCCAAGCCTCGGGCGGCCGGGATGTCTGCTTTACCAGCAGCTTCCAGACAGAAGACATGGTGGTCCTGCACCTTCTGCGCCAGCATCTGCCGAGCGTGCCCGTAATCTTTCTCGAGACCGGCTACCATTTCTCTGCGCTCACCGAATACCGCGACCAGCTTGCCCGCGATTGGGAGCTCAACCTCATCAACGCTCTGCCTGTGACCACGCGCGAGGACCACGAGAGCACCCATGGTCTGCTGCACATCGTGCAGCCCACCGCATGCTGTCAGATTCGCAAGGTGGAGCCGCTGATGCGTTCTCTTGAACCGTTTCAGTGGTGGTTCACCGGCTTGCGTCGCGAGCAGTCGCCCACACGTGCCAACCTGCGCAAGGTGGAAGATCACAAGCTGCCCACCGGCACGATGCTGAAGAAGGTCAGCATCCTCGCGGACTGGACCTGGTCGCAGGTGGAGAACTATGCCCGTGAACACGGCATTCCCAGGCTTTCCCTTTATGACCAGGGTTACAGCTCGATTGGCTGCGAACCATGCACGCTGATCCCTGAAGCAGGTGCGGACCCGCGCAGCGGACGGTGGGGCGGCAAGAAGCTGGAGTGCGGCATCCATACCTTCAGTGAGAAAGCTTGAAGCTTGATAGAGCGGCGCAAAATCGTGGAGATGTGGCAGCGTGGCGAAGCGGTCGCCCTTGCCACGCTGATCCGTGTGGAAGGCTCAAGCTACCGAGCCACCGGAGCCCGCATCTTGATCGCGGGGGATGGCTCCTACGTCGGCTCCGTATCGGGCGGCTGTCTCGAGGCCGAGATTGTGCGCAAAGCTCAGTGGCTGGT
The DNA here is from genome assembly GCA_964247615.1 of uncultured Acidobacteriaceae bacterium. Lineage (GTDB taxonomy): Bacteria > Acidobacteriota > Terriglobia > Terriglobales > Acidobacteriaceae > Granulicella. Next base: position 68,505 of record CAXTVC010000007.1, on the reverse strand, counting down.
GCGGGATGGGGCGCGCGTGGAACGCTACTCCACGCTCTTCGACGACACAGCAGAGATTCCCTACGGCCTGGGCTGTGGCGGCACGGTGGACATCCTTATCGAGCCTGCGACGACGCCTGAGTTTACGGCCTTGATGCAGGCGTTTGCAGCCTCGCTCCGTGGCGAGACGCGCCATGTGACGACGTGGGCCCCGGATGGGTCCAGGCCGCTCGCAAGGCAGATTGCCGGCCCGGACCAGACCTCGATCTTCCGCAGCGGCCGGTGGGCGTCTGATCCGCTCGCTGAGGGAGTTTCCGAGCGGCTTGATCCACCGCAGCGTCTGCTCATTTTCGGCGCGGGTGACGATGCGCAACCACTGGTGCGCATGGCCTCGTTGGTGGGCTGGACCGTGGACGTCATTGACAGCCGTTCGCAATGGGCGCGTATCTCGCGCTTTCCTGAGGCCGACCGCGTGCTCGCAATCCATGAGCTGGGGCAGCTGCAAATCATGCCCGATGACGCAATCGTCCTCATGACGCACAGCTATGAACAGGACCGCTCCTGGTTGGAGCAGGTCCTGCCTTTTCAGGCGCGCTACCTCGGTCTGCTGGGCTCACGTCATCGCAGTGCCCTGCTGATCGCCGAAGCTGCAAAGCTGCTCGATTGGCCGTTGGAACAGGCTTGTGAGCGACTCTTCTCGCCTGTGGGTCTGGACCTTGGCGGCGATGGGGCCGAGGCCATTGCCCTGAGCGTTCTCGCGGAGGTGCAGGCGCTCATCCACGGCAAGCTTGGCACCTCGCGGCGCTTGTCGCCGGACGCTGTGATCGAGCAGATCGCCCAGGGCGGCTCGTCCCGCTATCTGCAGGCGCAGTGCGCCCTGTGAGCATCGCTGGCATCATCCTTGCTGCAGGGTTTTCGAAGCGTTTAGGACGTCCCAAGCAGGAGCTATACCTTTTAGGTGAGACCTTGCTCGAGCGAGCTGTCCGCACCGCAGCTGAAGCAGGACTGTACCCGGTCTTTGCGGTGGTTCGAGACGCTGCGTGGAGCATCGGGCGAGAGCTTCCCGGTGCGACTCTGCTGCGGAACGAAGCCGCGGAAGAAGGTATGGCGAGTTCCGTTCGTCTGGGTGTGCACGCGTTAACTAAGCGAGCGGCGATGGACGGCGTCGTGCTGATGACCTGCGATCAACCTCTGTTGCAGGCCGAGCACCTACGAGCGCTCTCAGCGCAACGGGGACAGGTTACAGGATCGTCCTATGCAGGACGCGTTGGAGTGCCTGCATACTTCCCGGCCGCGTGCTTTCCGGACCTGCTGGAGCTCCAGGGAGACGTCGGGGCTCGTGTTCTGTTGCGTGATTGCTTTGCGATACAGGACGAAGCGCTGGCCCTGGATATCGACACGGAAGAAGATTTCCTCCGCGCCGAGCAGCATTTCCTGCTCAACGTGATCTAGCCCGCAAGGCCGCGCACAAACTCTTCCACCAGATTGGCTGCCACCGCTTCACGATACCTTGCCGTGGAGCGAATGTCGTCGATGGGTTGCACCTCGGAAGCAAGGGCGATCTTCGCTGCGCGTACGATCTCATCGAAAGCGGAGCTGGCCAGGGACACACCTCGCAAGCTGCTCTCGGTTGCCTGCAGCCGCAGCGGTCGATCCGCCAACGAAGCCGCACCCAGCCGTATCTCGGTAACGCGCTCATCCTCGATTCTTGCCACGCCAGCAAGAGCGATCTTGGAGATGGCCTGCGCATTCCGTGCGCCCACCTTGCGGATGAAGTGCTGCCAGCCGCTGTACGATCGCCCGATAGAAATCGAGTACAGCAATTCATCCGGCCGCAGTGCAGTGCGCTTGTAGCCAAGGTGGAACTCGCGATAGGGCAACGTGCGCTCGCCGGTCGAGCTCACCAATCTAACCTCTGCGTCGTAAGCGAGCAACGCGGGTGGTGTATCGGCCGCGGGCGAGGCGTTGCAGAGATTGCCGCCGATCGTCGCGCGGTTTTGATTTGCCACTGAGCCCGTCCAGGAGGCGGCGCGCTCCAGCAGCGGCAGCTCCTTCGCGATCACGGCATGCCGTCGTATGTCCGTGAACGTCGTGCCTGCGCCAATCTCGATGACCCCGGGCAGAACGCGGATGAAGCGGAGCTCGGGCAGATGTCCGATGGAGATAAGGGAGTGTGCCTGCAGACGACCGCTGTTGAATGCCACCATCAACTCGGTTCCACCGGCCATCGGCGTGTGCTCTCCTGGCTCATCTGCCATGCGTTGCAGCACCGCCGGCAGGGTGGTAGCTGCCGTGAGTTGATAGAGAGCCGCATCCGCACGCATAGGCTAGATCTGTTCCCGGGATTGCGCCGCTTTCGAACGCAGGGCTTGGCTTGCTTCCTGCACGGCTTCGAAGATGCGCATATAACCCGTGCAGCGACACAGATTGCCGGCCAGGCCTTCGCGAATCTCTTCAAGGCTGGGCTGCGGGCAGCGCTCCAGCAGTTGCTTCGTAGCCAGGATCATGCCCGGCGTGCAGATGCCGCACTGCGCGCCGCCCCGCTGCAGAAAGCATTGCTGAATCGGGTGGAGGTACGCTGCCGAGCCAATGCCTTCAATCGTGCCGATCTGTGCGCCCTCAACCTGCAATGCAGGGACGAGGCACGAGTTCACCAGCTCGCCGTTCAGCAGCACCGCACAGGCCCCACACTCGCCCTCGCCACAGCCTTCCTTGGTGCCGGTCAGCTGCAGATCGCCTCGCAGTACATCCAGCAGCCGCTTCATCGGCGCTACTTCTACCTGCGCAGGCATGCCATTGACGATGAACTGGATAGACACCGTGCTCATGAAAGTACCTCGGCTTCAGTATCGCGATCTACCTCGGGCGCCAGGTCCTCCGCGCCTCCAGTTCCCGATGTGGATACACCGGCGAAGCGCTCGAAGATGTCCTCCGGCAGCAGGGGGATATTGCGGAACGACGCACCGGTGGCCTGCTCGATCGCATTCAGGATCGCGGGTGCGGGGCCATCCATCGGCAGCTCGCCAATGCCCTTGGCTCCACCCGGTCCATGGGCGCTTGGGATTTCCGCGAAGTGCACATGGATCGCGGGAAGATCGGCGCTCGTCGGCATGATGTAGTTCGTCATCTGGTTATTTCGCATGCGGCCATCGCGATACTCGCAGCGCTCATACAGCGCGTAGCCGATGCCCTGGGCAACGCCGCCCTCGATCTGTCCCTTGGCCAGCACAGGATGGATCACCTTCCCAACCTCCTGGAGCGCGTCGAAACGCGTCACCGTTGCCTGATATGTCGTCAGATCAACAGCGACCTCGGCTACGTACACTGCCCATGCGTAGTCCGGATACGCATCGCCACGATAAAGCTCATCGTCCCAGTGCACAGGCTTCACGGGCTCGTAGCGAACACTGCTGCCAAGCTCGCCGTGTTCGCGGAGGTAGCGCTCGGCAGCGAGGCGAAATTCGGCAGAGGTGTGCATTGCGGGCAGGCCGGCATCGTCGCGCAGCATGCCAAGAAGCTTCTGCGAGGCGCGTTCCACCAGCTTGCCAACGATCATCGCGGTACGGCTCGCCACGGTAGGACCGGAGTTGGGCACGACCTGTGTATCGGGCAGGTCAATCTGGATCTCGTCATACGGCAGGCACAGCGCATCCGCAGCCACCTGGCAGAGGATGGTATTGGTTCCTTGTCCAAACTCTGCCGAAGATACAAGCAGGCGTGGACGCAGGCTCGTCGCATCCACAACAAGGCGCACCTCCGAGTTCAAGCGGCGCTCTCCGGAACCCGTGAATCCGGCACCGTGCATGAAGCACGCAAAGCCCACGCCGCGTTTGACGGTGCCGTGCTTGTTCTCCTCGGCAAAGCGCGTCAGCTTCTCGTAATAGCCGTGCTCCTCCAATGCCCGCGTCAGCAACTCCTGCATAGGCACCGGCGAAGTCAAAGGCTGACCTGTCGCCGTACAATCGCCTGTCGCCAGGAAGTTACGACGGCGCAACTCCTCCGGAGACAAGCCCACCACGCGGGCGATCTTGTCCATGTGGCGTTCCAGCGCAAACAGCGATTGCGGTGCACCAAAGCCGCGAAACGCTCCATGTGGCGCCACGTTCGTCGCCATCGCCTTGGAGCGCACCCGTAGATGCGGCCACTTGTACGGTCCGGGCGCATGGATCGTGCCACGCGACAGCACCACCGGCGAGAGTGTCGAGTACGCTCCGCCATCAATTGCAAACTCGATCGTGCCGCCCAGCAGCATGCCGTCTTTGCTGACCGCCGTGCGATGACGCGTACGCGACGGATGACGCTTGGTGGTGGCCACCATGTCTTCCGCACGGTCGTACACGAGCTTGACCGGATGCCCTGACTTCATTGCGAGCAACGCCGCATGCGACCCGATCACGGAAGGAAAGTCTTCCTTGCCGCCAAAGGCGCCGCCGGTCTCTGTCTGGATGACGCGGCACTTCTCCGCAGGCAGACCGAAGACCAGCGTCAACGCATGCACAAGATAGAACGGGCACTGCATCGAGCCGCGCACGCAAACGCTGTCCACCTTGCCGTCCGCATCACGAAAACACTCCGCAATCACGCCGTTCGGCTCGATGTAAAGCTGCTCCTGCGCGCCTGTGGTGTACTCGTCTTCTACGATGAAGTCGGCCTGCCTGAATGCTTCGGCTAACCCCTGTTCGGTCGCCTCCGCCTCGCCACTGTGCATCGTGTAGGTCTTAAAGCAATTGGACGTGCCGCCCCACGCTTTGCCGTTCCAGATCAGGCGTTCCGCATCGTCGTCCGCAACGGCCGCTTCACTTGCCTCGATGGTAAACACGCCCGGCAGCTCGTCGTACTCAATGGTGATGCCCACCTGCGCACGAAGCAAAGCTGCCTTATCCGGATGTGCCAACAGCAGTACCGGCTCGTCCGGATGATTGACCCAGGTATCCGCCAGACAGGGATGGTCCTTAATCAGGTGAACGATTGTGTTTTCACCGGGTATATCGGCCGGCCGCACGACTGCGTATTCGGACCAGGGCACTTCGGGATCAAAGTGAATCGCGGCGATCCTGCCACGTGCCACCGTCGAGCGAACAGTGGCCCCGTGCCACATCGCTGGCAATGTCAGATCATCAACATAAAGTGAGGCACCCAGCACCTTCTCCCGGCCCTCCTTGCGAAGGGGCGAGGTGCCCAGAACCGGTGCTGTTGGATCAGCCATCGCGGTGTATGCCTCGAGGGTGCGGGTTCGGTTGAGCATAGCCGAAACTGCGCCGCGGGTCACGCGCCGAGACAGATACCCCAGTAGACCGGGCTAGAAGTGCCTCAGTTTCTGTCGAGGCACTTCCTCGACGGAAGGCCCGACAGCCTCAGGCGGAGGAACGATGGAGGGCCGTTCGATGCGCTCGATGGAACGCGACACGAGGTCGCGCGAACCCAGTCCCACCGCCAGGGAAAGCGCAAAGACGATGCCGCCAAACAGAATGCCGAATGCGAGTTCCAGGATGGTCCCGCCAATGCCGAGGTGGTCCAACGCCATGGCCGCCGTGAGCACCAGCACCAGCCACTTCACCCCAAGCGAAAGAACCCGCGCATACTGCAACTGCGCGTTCACCGCGCTGATCAGAACAGAGCGCGATAGAAACCGCGCAATCAGACCGCCCACAAACAAGACGAGGATGGCCCCGACCAAGTGTGTCAGGTAAGGCAGAACGAAGAGCTCGACCTGTGAGTTTGCCTTGTAGGCCGCGTCAAAGCCGGTGATGCCAACGGCTACGCCCACCAGGATGAAGAGCCAGAGCACCGTGCGCGCCAGCAGGGCGCTCGGCGAGTGAGCCGGCGACCAGTCGCCCAGGGTGGTTGCTGCCCCGGGAAAGGTCCACACGGAGACCCGCTCGTCAAAGCGCAGACGCATCAGTACCGCGCGGAGCAGCACAGCCAGGCCCCAACCCAGAAGGGTGAGGATGATGATTGCCAGGAGAAAAACTACAAGTCCGGGCAGAAACGCCGCAAGCACGGCGATGACGCTATAGGTGGACTGACGAAGAGCCGATTCAATCTGGGGTCCCATACATTTCCTTTCTGCGAGGCGCGGGGCGCCGTAGGCCTACGACCGCATACACGTTAGGGATTGAAGCGATCCGGCCAACGCCACCGGGAGACCAGATAGGGTTTCTCCTGCTCAAAGGCCGTCACGGTTCGCTCCAGCAGGTTGCTCTCCCCGGGGCCACCCGCCTCACGTAGCAGGCTTGCAACCCAGGCCAGATACAGCGGTGTCATCGCGCCCAGCAGGTGTCCGCGATTCAGGGTGCGCAGGTGAAAGGCCATTGCAAAGTCATAGACCACGCGCGCCCAGAGATTCGGGGCAAAGCTGAACGTTTCTGCGGGAGTCAGAGAGAGTTTTTTCAGAGATAACAGTGTCTGAGGCGGCAGCACCAACGCCCAAATCTCGCGGAGATTCGAGAAAGCCAGGCGAAAGTTGTCTACCAGCGAGCGCACCTCGTCCATGTCGGGAAGCCCTGTATCCGAGATCGTCGACGCTGCCGATCGCTCCGCGGAAAGCGTGCGCGCGCGCTGCCAGTAAGTCGCCTTGCTCTCGATGTCCGCAAACACCGAAGATGTCACGGAAGGAAAGAGCACGTTCAGGTCGGTCTCCCCCGGACGAGGAATGGACCGCTCCACACCCTCAATCTGGCGCACAGTGAAACCCGCGATGGAGGCCTCTGCTACGGGCCATACCAGGCCGTCATCCGACGGAGCGCTGGATCGCGAGGCAACAATGGCCAGACGCGACAGCAAACGCGTGGAAAGCGCCGCGTCCAGAGGCAAAGGAAAACGTACATCTACGCCAAACAGGGCGCGGGTGAGCGGGTACAGCAAAGCGGAGTTGACCAGACCTTCCTGCGGTCCTACCTGGTAACGGGGAACCACCAGGTCGACGCCGCTCGCAAGCGTCTGGCGCAGGTTCACGATAGCGTGGCTATCCAGCGACGTTGAATCCGTCCCAAGCAGCAGCACCCCCGCAAGGCCGCGCTGTTCAGCCAGACGCGCCGCGGCCAGGTAGTCCGCTGCATTCAGGACCCATGCACTCTCGGTGCGGTGCACAGGGTAGGGCACTAGATGGACGTGACCGTCTCCAATGGCCTGTTCTTCGGCCTGGTCCGGCGTAGCAATCAGAAGCGGCTCCGCGGGGAAGATCTGCTGCAAGCGCGCGAGCATGCCTGCCAACACATCGGACGGCATCGAGGGCAAGCAGATAGCCAGGGACGCTCGGGCGCCCGCGGCCCCGTTACCGTCGTGCGTCCCTTGCGCATTTTGCGTGTCGTGCAGTGGAAGAGTCGACATCAGTTCGCTCCCGTGTCTTTCGCCTTATCGGCGGAGTCAAGCAGTGTCAGCAAACCGGTAAGGGGTATGGAAAGCCAGGCGGGCCGGTTGTTGAGCTCATAGAGCAGCTCATAGAAGGCTTTCTCCAGGAGCAGGACGGCGAGAAGCGCGCGTGCCTCCTCAGGCTGGGGCATCAGCTCGGCACGTGTCTTCACCGCTTCAGCATAGCCGGTGAGGAAGGCCGCCGCGCTGGCGTTTTCCCACAATGTCGCCCAGGGTCGAAGGGCCTCCACTGTGTCTGGACGTCGCAACGTTGCGCGTTGCAGGGCAGCCTGCGCGGCATAGCTGAAGCTGCGCAACATGCCTGCCACATCCCGCAGGGGAGACTGCTTCAACCGGCGTTCCTCCAGGGTTCGCGCCGGCTCACCTTCGAAGTCCACAAGCAGGAAGTCCGAGCGTGAGCGCAACGTCTGCCCAAGGTGATAATCGCCGTGGATGCGGATGCGCTGACCGAAGCGAGCTGGGTTGCCGTCAAGACCTTCCAGCAAATGTTTCAAGGAGGATCGCGCCTTCAGTAGACGATCAGCATCGTCACGCATCTCTGCGGGAACACGGTCCATTCCTGCAGCCAACGTGTCCAGCGCGGCGTCGGCCTGGTCGACGATGCGCTCATGCTCCGTCGCGAGCGTATGAACCGTAAAGCTTTCGGCCGCAAACGCTTGATTCTCCGTGGGGGTCGCAAGTGCCACATGCAGTTCACCCGTGCGCCGTCCCAGCAGCTGCGCTGCTTCAAGGTACAGCCCAGCATGTTCTCGCGCTTCAGGGGGAATCTCCTCGCCTGGGGCGATGGCCGCCGGTCGCCCGGTCGAGCGGGGTGGTGGGCAGTTGGCAACCGATTCGAAGTACCGGCTCAGCTCCTCCAGTGTCCACGCCCAGCCATCACCTTCATTCGGTGCGAAGACCTGCAGGAATGCCAGCGTTGTCCCGTCGTCGGTCCTATGCAGGTCGCCAAGATACGCAGGGATGTTCTGATAATTGGCAACCTCTGTCAGAAAGCGTGTGATCTCTACGTCCGGGTTTTCGCCAGCACGTAGACGTCGGAAGAGCTTCAGAATGGCTTGTTCCCCGAACAGAATCGAGGTATTGCTTTGCTCCGCGCTCCCCACATGCGAGGGCAGCTCCAACAGTTCGCGGCCATCCAGTGTCTTGGACTTGGTCGCGGCGAAGGAGGCCTGCGAAGCGCCAAGCTCCAGTGCAATCTCCGAGCCCTTCACGATCAATTGCAACAAGGCACCGCGGAACTCGGCACTGGCTGTTGCGTCGAACAGAATCACGGGTCCGCTATCGCGATTCAGCGTCGCAATTACCGCTCCGGGTGATTTCTCGCGCACGGCATCCGCTTCGCCGTCGGCCGCCATCGCGAGGGGCAGTTGGTACAGGTCGGAGGTGCCGTCTTCATACAGCAAAGTCACTGCCGCAAGTGCTGCATCCGTCCCGGGAATCGAGGTCACCGAAGCCAGCTGCGTCGACCGGATCGTTCGCGACTTGCCGCCAAACCAGCGCCGCTGCGCAATGTAGTTCGGCAGCACCTGCTCCAACAACGCCTCACCGCTCTCACTCAGCAGGGCACCCAGCGTGCCGGAAGGCATTGAGGCAACCTGCCCCACACGCTCAGCCAACGCTAGAGCGGGCTCTTCCACAACCGGTGACTCCGGGATCGGTGCGCCCTCCTGCAACTCGAGCCAAAGGGAGCTGTAAGGCGCAAGCGTGAGTGCGTAGGGCATTCGCTCTACTATCGGAAAGGGCACATAGCCCAGCATTTCCACTGGCTGCCGTCCCACGTATTTGCTTAGATCAAGCTGCACAGGCTGCGCAAAACGCGACAGGTTCGACACACACAGGATCGTCTCGCAGTGCCCATCGTCAAACTCGTAGCTGCGGATATACGCGAGAATCTTGCGGTTCGCGGGATGAAGGAACTGCAGCGAGCCTCGCCCAAACACGCGAAACAGCTTGCGCAACGCAATCATGTTGCGGGTCCAGTGCAGAAGGCTGGATGGGTCCGATTGCTGCGCTTCCACATTGATCGCCTGGTAGCCCCAGATGGGGTCCATGATCACAGGAAAGTACAGCTTGGCAGGCACAGCCTTCGAGAAGCCCGCATTGCGATCCGAGTTCCACTGCATGGGCGTACGCACACCATTGCGATCGCCAAGATAGATGTTGTCACCCATCCCGATCTCATCGCCGTAGTAAATGATCGGCGTACCGGGAAAGCTGAACAGCAACGAATTCAACAGCTCAATGCGGCGGCGATTGTTATCCAGCAGAGGCGCAAGCCGCCGGCGGATCCCCACGTTGATACGCATGCGCGGGTCGGCCGAGTAGGCCATGTACATGTAATCGCGCTCTTCGTCCGTCACCATCTCCAGCGTCAGCTCGTCATGGTTGCGTAAGAAGAGGCCCCACTGGCAGTTCTCCGGAATATCCGGTGTCTGCGCCATGATGTCGGTGATGGGCAGACGATCTTCCTGGCGTACGGCCATGTAGATACGCGGCATCAACGGGAAATGAAAGGCCATGTGGCACTCATCGCCATCGCCAAAGTAAGGCCGCACATCCTCGGGCCACATGTTGGCCTCAGCCAGAATCAGCCGGTTCTCATACTCCTCATCAATGACGCGCCGGATCTCCTTGATCTTGTCATGCGTCTCCGGCACGTTCTCGCAGCTGGTACCATCGCGCTCCAGCAGATAGGGGATTGCATCGAGCCGCAGTCCATCAACACCCATATCCATCCAGAAGCGCATGGCATCCAGCACTTCATCCATCACGCGGGGATTGTCGAAATTCAAGTCTGGCTGATGGGAAAAGAAGCGATGCCAGTAGTACTGGCCCGCCTCTTCATCCCACGTCCAGTTCGATTTCTCCGTGTCCGTGAAGATGATGCGCACACCGTTGTAAAGCGTGTCCGTATCGCTCCATACATACATCGCGCGCTCGGGCGAGCCCTTCGGCGACTTGCGCGCCGCCTGGAACCACGGGTGCTGATCCGAGGTGTGATTGATCACCAGCTCGATCATCACCTGCATCCCGCGCGCGTGCGAGGCATCCATGAACTCGCGGAAGTCCGCGATGGTGCCATAGCTTGGGTTCACGTCCAGGTAGTTCGCGATGTCGTAGCCGTCATCCCGCAAGGGCGACGGAAAGAAAGGCAGCAGCCACAGGCAGGTCACACCCAGGTCCTGCAGGTAGTCGAGCTTCGAGATCAGTCCCTGGAAATCACCTATGCCATCTCCATTGGAATCGGCAAAGGCGCGGACATGGATCTCGTAGATAATCGCGTCCTTGTACCAGAGCGGGTCGGTGGCGCTTGCAGCCTTCTTCACGCGTGCGTAAACCTTTCTTCCGTTGTCTTAGCTGCTGTTGGATGCGCCTAGGCGGAAAGTGGTGTCGCCGTGAGGGGAAGCGCAGGCGGGATCACGCGGAGCACATGCGCCGGCAGATCCGGCTTCAGCGCCACGTAACTCCATTCCTTCCACGTGTACCGCTCCCCTGTAAGCAGGTCTTCCACCTCAAACGAGCTATCCCAGGGAACACCCAGAGAGTCCAGCCTCCATTGCAGCCACGCCGTCTGCTCGGCTTTTGGGTCGAGACTTACGACCACCAGAATCGTGTCCATCCCGTCCTCGCTCGACTTCGAGTAGCACATCACCTGGTCGTTCTCGGTCTTGTGAAAGTGCAAACGCTCATTGCGTTGCAGCGCAACGTGCTCATGCCGCATGCGGTTCAACTGCGAGATCAGCGGGGCAATCGAGATCGGATCCGCCCTGTCCCAGTCGCGCAGCTGGTACTTTTCGCTGTCCAGGTACTCCTCCGATCCCTTTTTGCCGGCCGATGGCTTGGCCGCGCGCCCCTCACAGAGCTCATATGCCGGTCCGTAGATGCCCCAGTTCGCGCTCAGCGTCGAAGCCAGAATGGCTCGTTGCATAAACACCGATCGGCGCTCGGCCGGATCGATCACCTGCAGCTGCTCGTGCAGGATGTCCGGCGTATTCGGCCACACGTTTGGCCGGAAGTAGTCCGAGACCGGCGGGTTTGCGATCTCCGCGAAGTACGTCTCCAGGTCCTTCTTCGTATTGCGCCAGGTGAAGTAGGTGTACCCCTGCGTGTAGCCGCCTTTTGCCAGCGAGTACATGACATGCGGCCGGGTGAACGCCTCTGCCAGAAAGATGACCTCAGGCGTTTCCTTCAGGATTTCGGCGATGCACCATTCCCAGAACGGCAGGCCCTTGGTATGGGGGTTATCGACCCGGAAGACCCGCACGCCGCGGTCCACCCAGAACTTGAACACACCATAGAGCCCATCCCAAAGCCCGCGCCAGTCCGCCGACTCAAAGTTGATCGGGTAGATGTCCTGGTACTTCTTCGGAGGGTTCTCGGCATACTGGATCGTGCCATCCGGTCGGCTCTTGAACCAGTCCGGATGCTCGGTGACCCAGGGATGATCGGGAGCTACCTGGAAAGCGATGTCCAGCGCCAACTCCATCCCGTAGCCCTTGGCTGCCTCCTGGAG
>CAXTVC010000007.1:19059-56542 GCA_964247615.1 uncultured Acidobacteriaceae bacterium | reverse complement strand
TCCGGCCCTTGCGGTACTGCGTACCGACAGGATGGATTGGCGGCATGTACACCACGTCAAAGCCCATGGCCGCGATCTCCGGCAGCCGCGTGACCACATCCCGCAGTGTTCCATGAACCTCCGCGCTGGCTCCTGCTGAGCGTGGAAACAGCTCGTACCAGGCAGAAAACCGGGCCCGCTCACGATCCACCCACACCGGCAGCTCCGTCTCGTGCAGAACGGCGTAGCTCAGATCCGGGTAGCGCGCCACCAGTTCCACCAGCTCCGGGGTCAGCGGATCCTCATACCGCGGCAGGCCCTTGGCCGCCTCCGTGCGCAGCGCCGCTGCCGCTGCCTTCAGCCTCGCCGCATCCGGACCTTTGGCGCGGGCCTGGGTCTCGTCCAGCAGGCGTGCGCCGATCTCCAGCTGCAGGGGAATATCCTGCGGCTCCACCTGCTGCGTCGGCTCATGGGGGTCGGGCTGTGCCGCAAGCCGCTTGCCCAGGTCGCTCACCCACGTGTCGAAGTGATCGACCCAGCCCTGCACTGTGAAGTACCAGGTGCCGAGCTTGTCGACGGGAAAACGTGCCGTCCAGAGATCGTTCGGGAGTGCCGAGAAAGGTACACTCCGGAACTGTTTCTCCGTGCTGTGCCGATACAGCAGGCGCGCTGCGACATGATCGTGCCCGTCAGAAAAGATGGCGGCCGTCACGGTGACCTGGTCGCCGATGACCCTTTTGGCAGGGTATCGGCCGCTATTCACCGCTGGTTCCACCTCTTCAATAACGACCCGCTTGCGTCCTTCACTCGGTTTCATGCTGGTCAAACCCTTCCCTGGCAATCTTTCAGTGGCCGGCGAAACCGCATCGCGGAACCCCATGCCTGCATTCGCATCCTACTAGGCGACGGTCCCCGTAAACTCCCGCAGTCCACGTGCAAAGAGGGTGATGCTCTCTGCGTGAGGCTGGTTGTCGGCTTTGCGAAGGAACGTGCGTCGCAAGGAGGCGCCACTTTGCCTGAAAACTCCGCCCAGCCCAACGAGGTGCCGCTTCACGGCGCCCGCATCGAAGATTACGCGCTGATTGGCGATCTAGAGTCTGCGGCGCTGGTCAGCCGTGACGGCTCTATCGACTGGCTTTGCTGGCCCACCTTCTCCTCCCCGGCCTGCTTTGCCAGCCTGCTTGGTACCGCGGGCAACGGTTACTGGCGCATCAAGCCGAACGGCAATCTACGTCCGTCGAAGCGGGAATATCGGCAAGGCACCATGGTTCTGAACACTCACTTCGAGAACGAACAGGGCGAGGTGTTGTTGACGGACTTCATGCCCGTGCGAGGTAAGCACTCCCACGTGGTTCGCAAGGTCCGCGGCCTTCGTGGAAAAGTCGACATGCGGATGGAATTCGTGCTTCGTTTTGATTACGGCCTGACGATTCCCTGGGTCACGGAGGGAGACCATGAGCTACGAGCGGTCTCCGGCCCCAACATGGTCGTGCTCCGCAGCCAGTGTGTGAAGGGAAGCGCGGCGCACCTGCATGGCGAGGACCTGACTACCGTAGCGGACTTCACACTCGAAGAAGGGCAGGAAGTGTGCTTCATCCTGAGCTATGCCGCTTCCAATGAGAAAGTTCCGGATGCCCCAGAGGTGGAGTCTGCGCTTCAGGAAACCGAAGCTTTTTGGACCGATTGGTCCTCCAGCTCAACCTATAAGGGGCCTTATGGCGAAGCGGTCCTGCGTAGCCTGATCACCTTGAAATCCCTGTGCTACCGTCCCACAGGTGGACTGATCGCCGCGCCTACGATGGGGCTGCCAGAGTCTATTGGCGGCGAGCGTAACTGGGACTACCGCTACTGCTGGTTGCGCGACGCCGCTTTCACCTTGCTGATTCTCATCCTCGCGGGCTTCACCGAGGAGGCCGTGAGCTGGCGGCTGTGGCTGCTGCGCGCTATCGCCGGCGCCCCGGACCAGCTGCAGACGCTGTACGGCATTGATGGCGAGCGCCGCCTCGTCGAGTGGACGGCGGACTGGCTGCCTGGCTATGAGCACTCCAAACCGGTCCGTGTCGGCAACGCTGCTGCCGATCAGTTTCAATTGGACGTCTTTGGCGAGGTTGCGGCCGCGCTTGGGCGCACACCTGATGCCGAGGACGACCTGAAAACCCCTTCCACACAGCTCCAGCTCTCCATCACCAATCACCTGTGCCAAGTGTGGGACCAGCCGGATGAAGGAATCTGGGAGACGCGAGGTGGCCGCAAGCACTTTGTCCACAGCAAAGCCATGGCCTGGGTCGCGCTGGATCGCGCCATCAAACGTAGCGACCAGTTTGAGGGAAAGGCCGATCTCGAAGGTTGGCGCAGAAATCGCGACACGCTGCACGCGGAAATCTGCGAAAAGGGCTTCAACCAGGAACTGAACTCTTTTGTACAGAGCTATGGCTCCGACGCGCTGGACGCCTCCTGTCTCCGCATGGTCTTTGCCGGATTCCTACCTCCCAAGGACCCGCGCATGATCGGCACGGTCAATGCCATTCAGAAGCACCTGATGCCACATGGCCTCGTCCTTCGGTACGATCCGGAAAAATCTCCGGACGGCCTCAAGGGGGAAGAAGGAACGTTTCTTGCCTGCAGCTATTGGCTGGTAATCTGTCTTCATCTGCAGGATCGCAGGGAGGAAGCCAAAGCGCTCTTCGAGCATTTGCTTACCCTGCGCAATGACGTCGGTTTGCTCAGCGAAGAGTACGACACAAAGGCACAGCGGCAGGTTGGAAACTTTCCCCAGGCACTCTCCCATCTTGGGCTGGTGCATGCCGCCTTTACACTCTCCGGTCAGTGGAAGCCTGAGCCCTACGAGCCCGCCTAGGTCTGGGCTATACAACCCAAAACAGAAGGTTAAACCTCTATCACCCGAGATGTGGGGCGTTTGAGGGCTGGTGCCGCGATGCGCCTGCCTCACGCCCTGACCCTCCCCATAGCCAGATCAGGAGAGATCACGATGGTGCGTATTCCAGGCTCAACCTACCGGTTGCAGCTGCATGAAGAGTTCGGGTTCGACAAGGCAGCGGAGATCGCGCCGTACATGAAGAAACTAGGGGTGACGCATGTGTACAGCTCCCCCTACCTGCAGGCAGCCCCCCACAGCCGTCATGGCTATGACGTCACCGATCACCGCAAGGTGAATGAAGAGCTCGGCGGTAGCCCCGCACACGAGCGCTTCAGCAAGACACTGGGCGAGATTGGTCTCGGCCAGGTGCTCGACATCGTGCCGAATCACATGAGCCTCGGCAGGCAAAACCGCATCTGGTGGGACGTTCTCGAAAACGGCATCAACAGCCGCTATGCGGGCTTCTTCGATATCGACTGGCAGTCCAGTGAGGAGCGTCTACGCGACAAGGTGCTAGTCCCCATCCTCGGCGATCAGTATGGTCGCGTACTGCAGGCCGGTGGCGTCAAGATCAAGCGGCAAAGCTCAACGTTCACCATCGAAGCCTCAGAGCAATCGCTGCCGGTCTCACCAACGACGCTGCCGCTGATCCTCGGCAAGGCAGCAGACCGCGCAGGCAGCGACACCCTGCGCTTTCTGTCTGCAAGCTTCGGCCGCCTGCCCTCGGCAGAAGAGTGGGATCGCTGGAAGCTCAATGCTCGCGACCGCGACAAGCGTGTCCTCTTCAGCCTACTCAATCGCGTTTGTATGGAAGAAGGCCCGACCTGCCGTGCAATCGACAGCGTCGTCGAAGAGATGAACACAAGCCCTGATGCGCTGGATGAATTGTTGCAGCAACAGAACTACCGGCTCTCCTATTGGAAGACCGCCGATCAGCAGCTCGGCTATCGCCGCTTCTTCGACGTCAATACCCTCATCGGCGTGCGCATGGAGCGCGAGTACGTCTTCGACGAGACGCATGAGCTCATCCTGAAGTGGGTGAAAGATGGCGTCATCGACGGCCTCCGCGTCGATCATCCCGATGGTCTCCGTGACCCCCTGCAGTACTTCCAACGCCTGCGCAAGGCCGCACCGGATGCGTGGATCATCGGTGAAAAAATCCTTGAACCTGGCGAATGGCTGCGGGAAGACTGGCCCATCGAAGGCACCAGCGGGTACGACTTCATGAACCAGGTTCTTGGCCTTATGGTGCAGCCGGAAGGTCTATCAAAGCTCGGCGAGCACTACCGCCACTTCACCGGTGACGAGGCCACTTTCCCAGTAACTGCCCACGATAAAAAGCTCAATGTCACGCAGGAGGCGCTGGGCTCCGATGTCAATCGGTTAGCTACCCTCTTCGTCGAGATCTGCGAAGATAATCGCGATTACCGCGACTTCGCTCGTGCCGAAATTCGCAGGACCATCCGTGAGATGGCTTCGTGTTTTTCCATCTATCGAACCTACGTTGTCCCTCAGCGCAAAGAGATCACGGGGGAAGACCGCGAGGTCATCGGCAAGGCCACAGCCTGTGCCAAAAATAATCGCACCGACATCGACGGCCAGCTGTTTGACTTCATGGGTGAGGTCCTGCAGGGCAACATTCCTGGCGACAAGGAAACCGAGTTCCTTGAGCGCTTCCAGCAGTTCACCAGCCCGGTCATGGCGAAGGGTGTAGAAGACACCGCCTTCTACTGCTACAACCCCCTCACGGCGCTGAACGAAGTAGGTGGCAATCCCGCCTGCAATGGCTTCACGCCGCAACAGTTCCACGGCTACAACAGCAAAATGCAGGCGACCTTCCCGGGCACCATGCTCACGCTGAGCACGCATGACACCAAGCGAGCCGATGACGTACGTGCCCGTCTGTCCGTGCTGAGCGAGATCCCGGATCGCTTCGCGGAAAAGGCCCGCCATTGGCATGAGAGCACCGCGGCGTATCGTGGGGAGGCAGTCGACCCCGGCACAGAGTGGTTCCTCTTTCAAACCCTCGTCGGTGCCTGGCCACTCACGGTCGATCGCATCAAGAACTACATGCAGAAGGCCATGCGTGAGGCCAAGCTGCGTACCAGCTGGACCAACAACAACGCGGAGTACGAAGACGCCCTGAACGCCTACCAGGAAAGGCTCCTGGAAGATAGGACGTTCACCTCAGACCTGGGAGCGTTTGTGACGGAGATCACCTATGCAGGCCGCGTCAACTCGCTCGCGCAGACCCTGCTCAAACAGACCTCGCCGGGTGTCCCCGATCTGTATCAGGGTGGCGAGCTGTGGGATCTGTCGCTCGTCGATCCAGACAATCGCCGGCCCGTAGACTACGCCCTTCGCTCCACTCTGCTGGGCGAGCTCGGGGGGCTCACGGCAGCGCAGACGATGGAGCGCATCGACGAAGGCCTGCCCAAGCTGCTCGTCGTGCACAAGGTGCTCACGCTGCGCAGGGAACATCCGGAGTGGTTCGGCAAAGAGGCGGACTACACACCGCTCGAAGTCACAGGTCCTGATGCGTTGCGGGTCGTTGCCTTCGGACGCGGGGAAAACCTCATCACCGTGGTGCCACGCTGGATGCAGGCAGGTGAACTTCCCGACGCGCGCATTACCTTGCCGGCGGGTGAGTGGACAAATTTGCTCACCGCAGAACAGCACGCAGCCGGTCCGCAAAACATGCAGGTCTTGCTGAAGACTTTCCCGGTCGCGCTGTTGGTACGCTCGAACTAGCAACCTAAGCAACATTGCGCCCCACGGCGCCAGAGGCTGAAGCAATGCACGAATTTAAAGTGTGGGCGCCACGCGCACAAACGATGCATCTCCAGGTGGACGGCAGCGACCCATTGCCGATGCATCCTGTAGAGGATCGTGGCTGGTGGAAGCTTGACGTCGAGAGTGCGAAGCATGGCAGTGATTATGCGTTCCTGATCGATGACGACAAGCTTCCTGTTCCCGATCCACGCAGCGATTGGCAGCCCGCAGGCGTGCATGCTGCCTCGCGCGTCTACGATCAGAACGCTTTCGTCTGGAATGACAATCAGTGGCACACACCACCGCTCTCCAGCGGTGTGATCTATGAGCTGCACATCGGTACGTACAGTGCCGAGGGCACTTTTGATAGTGCCATCCCACATCTCGACCACTTGGTCGAACTCGGGATCACGCACGTTGAAGTGATGCCGATCAACGAGTTCGCCGGCAACCGCGGCTGGGGCTACGATGGCGTCTTTCTCTTCGCCGTCTTCGAGCCCTACGGCGGTCCTGACGGCTTCAAGCGCTTTGTTAACGCATGCCACGAGCGCAACCTGGCCGTCATCCTCGATGTCGTCTACAACCACTTCGGCCCGGTAGGGAATTACACCAATCGCTTCGGCCCCTATCTCACAGACAAATACCACACGCCCTGGGGCGCAGCCGTGAATTTCAATGAGGGCGGCAGCGATGAAGTGCGCCGCTTCTTTCTCGATAACGCCCTGATGTGGCTGCGTGATTACCATTGCGATGGCCTGCGCCTCGATGCCACGCACGAGTACATTGACCGCTCTGCCATTCACTTCATGGAGCAACTCGCCACGGAGGTGCAGCGCCTCGGCACAACCCTCGGCAAGCGCTTCATTCTTATCGCGGAAAGCGACCTGAACGACCCCAAGTTCGTACGTCCCGTCGAAGCCCATGGCTACGGGATGGATGCGCAGTGGAGCGACGACTTCCACCACTCGCTCTTCACGTTGCTTTGGAGCGATCCGGGCCGCGGCTACTACGATGATTTCGGTTCCATGGATGACCTGGTCAAGTCCATCAAGGGCGCTTTTGTCTATGACGGGCAGTACTCCAGATTCCGTCACCACACCCACGGACGCCCTGTAGAAGGCCTCTCTGCGCACCATTTTCTCGGCTACATCCAGAACCACGATCAGGTCGGCAATCGCGCGACAGGCGAGCGGCTGGAGCACCTTGTGGGCATGGAAGCCTCCAAGGTCGCGCTCGGGCTCACGCTCATGGCACCCTTCATCCCCATGCTCTGGATGGGCGAGGAGTTTGCCGCGACCAACCCTTTTCTGTACTTCGCCGATCACGAAGAAGAGGAGATGCGCAAGCTTGTCTCGGAAGGGCGCAAGCGGGACTTCGCTGCCTTCGGTTGGGACGAGTCGCAGATCCCCGATCCAGAAGCGGAAACGACCTTCACTGACTCCAAGCTCAACTGGAGTGAGGTCAAACAAGGGCAGCATGCGGAGATGTTGAACTGGGTCAAAGACCTGATTCGTCTGCGCCGCAGCAGTATCGATCTCAACGACGGCGACTTCCATCACATGGACGTGTGCTGCACCGCTGACGGGAAAGGTCTCACCATGCGCCGAGGCTCCCTTCGCGTGCTGATGTACCTCGGGGACGATGTGATGAAGTGCCCTATTCTCGATGGGGAAACTCTGAAGCTCGCTTCGCGATCGGATGTCAGAGTTGAAGGCAAGGACGCCGTTCTTCCCAAGATGAGCCTTGCCATTCTTGCGCGATAACTTCGTCGTCAACAGCAGTCGGGGAGAGGGAACGCGTGTCGATCAAAACCATCAGCAGCCGCGAGGTCTATCGCAATCCCTGGACTCGCGTGCGCGAAGACATCATCGAACGAGCAGACGGAAAGCGCGGTCTTTACGGCGTAGTCGATAAAGACCCCGCAACGATCATCCTTCCCCTGGAGCGCACGCCGGAGGGTGACTTCCTCTGGCTTGTGCGCCAGTATCGCTACACGGTCCGCGAAACCTACTTCGAGCTGCCCCAGGGCGGCTGGGAACAGGCCGAGGTGGATCCGGAAGAGATGGCGCGTGGGGAACTAAGGGAAGAGACCGGTCTACGCGCCGGACGTATGACGCTGCTCGGGAAGCTGTGGATCGGCTACGGCGTGATGAACCAGTTGCACCACATCTATCTCGCCGAGGAGCTCACGCAGGGCCAACACGACCGTGATCCTGAAGAGGACGATATGACGGTGCATCGCGTCGCGGTAGCAGACTTCGAAACGATGCTCCTCGATGGGCGCATCATGGACAACTGCACCGCTGCGGCCTGGGGCCTTTACCGCGTCTGGCGTGACCGCCACGCCGACGCACACTGAACCTGCGCTACCTAACAGCGGCATCTAGTCAGCGGGCAATACCAGGTAAGCGCTGAACTGCTCCCCGTAGGAGCCGAAGCGATCGGCAGCACCCTCCTCCACCGTTAGAGAAAACGTGTCCTTCCAAAGCCACTCAATACCAGGCGTGCTAGCCACCATCTGCCCCAGCTCAGGATTGGCATAGAGCACGTAAATCTCGCGCCGTTCTCTGCCCGCTGCCTCGAGCACATGTGCCAGAAACCGTCTCATCACCGGCGCGGCAAAGGGATGATACAAAAACATCACCACGGGTCCATCAGGGATAGGCGAGGTGGTGGCGTCGGCCACAATCGCCTCTGCGGGGAGATCCACCTGTCGCCAGGGCGCAGCAAACTTCTCCAGGTTGGCCTGCGCTACCGCGGCAAGCGCAGGGGAAAGCTCAATGCCCAGCGCTTGCCGAAAAGGAAAGCGCAGCGCCAGCAGCAAGGCCCGCCCCTTGCCGCAGCCCACGTCCACGAACGTAAATCGCGGCCAGTCAAGCTGCAGCCGAGCCATCGCGGCCGTGAACGCCGAAGGTGAGATGCCGTAGTAGCCCGTTGCCCAGTACGCCGCCTCGGTGCTGCTCGGTCGGTCAAGCGACTCACCCCAGACCAACCCACCGGTGTCGACGCCATACTGCACGTCGAACGGGTAGGGCACGGCGCTGCCGATCTCTCGTCCCGGTACGGGCTTGCCCCGCGCAAGCAGGCAAACTCGATACCAGAGCTCCGCAAGGAAGCCTCGCCATCCACGATTGGCTATCCAGTGCCGGGCGCGACGCAGGTAAGCGAACCGAGGGTGCCTGCCGCGGCCTGGTATCACCTCATCCGCGCCCCCCGCCAGACTAGTTCACCATCTTCGAGCGACGCGTCATGTAGTCCTGCAGCAGGTAGTTGCCCAGTGTCTCCGGCGTGGTGAAGTACGCCTTGCCCCGGCACATCGCACTCATCTTCTGCACAAACTGCACCAGCTGAAAATCGTCGGCCAGCATGAACGTGTTGATCATCACGCCCGCGCGCTTGCACCGCCCAACCTCTTCCAGCGTCTCCGAAATCACCAGCGGATCAAGCCCGAACGCATTCTTGTAGATGCGCCCGTCCTCCATCGTCAGCGCGGACGGCTTGCCATCCGTAATCATCACGATCTGCTTCATATCCTTGCCGGAAGACCGCAGGATTCGCTGCGCGATGCGCAGACCTTCGCGAGTATTGGTGTAATGCGGACCCACCTTCACACGCGGAAGCTGCGAGATCGGTATCTCTTCTGCTGAGTCATGAAACAGCACCAGCGAAACCTGATCGCCCGGATACTGCGTGCGAATCAGGTGAGCCAGCGCCATGGCCACGCGCTTGGCCGGCGTGAAGCGGTCCTCGCCATAAAGAATCATCGAGTGCGAGCAATCCAGCAGCACCACCGTCGCGCACGAGCTCTGGAAATCAGCCTGCTGCACATGCAGATCGCTGTACTCGAGGTTGATCGTGCCCGAGCCATCCGGCGCACCCTCGCGCGCAAATACCGAGTTCAGCGTCTGCCCGATATCCAGGTTCAGCGAGTCCCCGAATTCATACTGCTTCGACGACCCATTCGTCTCCACGCCCGCAGCCTCAAACAGCGTGTCATGCCGCCCCATCGAGCTCTTGCCCAGCGGCCCCAGCAGGTCGCGCAGCGCCTTGAACCCCAGGAAGTCCATGCCCTTGTCGGTCACTTCGAAGCGAGCGTCTTCGGTCTGCCCTTCGCCCTGCTTGCCTTGCCCTTCGCCGGGATCTTCGGCGTTCAGAAACGCCTCATCCTTCATGCGCTGGATGACCTTTTCGACCAGTTCCTGCTTACCCTCCTCGGGTAGCTCCTCGTACTTCTCCTGCGCATCCTCATCCAGCAGGTCCCCTGTATCCAGGGCTTGGCGCACCGCTTCACGCAAATCCTGCATGGAGTTATCGCCGGAGTTCTGAAACTGCGAGTACGGATCCTGGAATCCCGAATCCAGAAAGAAGTCACTCAGGGCCTCCATCAGATCTTCAAGATCGAAGCTCGTGGAGAGATCCCCCGTAAATTTCGTATAGCGCGTGAGCTTCATGCGTCTCTGGCCCTCTGTGTACAGATTAGACGGTCGCAGCGCCAGCCGGTCGCACGGGCGCGTTTCGCTTGCGGCACCTGAAAACATCGATGAAGTTGCGGCCTCGCCTGCACGCTGCCCCGCCGCACGTCCATCCCCACTACCTTGGCGAGGCAGGCCACCCTGCCCCTGCCTTTCCCGGCAGCTAGGACCTTCTGCTGGCTGCAAGGAAGTGGTACACAAGACCCGTGCTCAGTGAGGCCGAACCGGCGTTGCGACGTCCGCCCCCGGCAGCCGATTCCAGCTCGATTGCCCGCCAGTCCAGCCTCTTCATAGGAGCTCTACGTGGACACAGCCTATCAGCTGCTCCTGTTTACTTCATCTCCCCCATAAGGGTCTGCACGGCCCTCTCCAGCTGCGCATCTGTCCCTGTCTCCGTCTCACCCAACAACCGCAGTTGCTCAACATCCACAGGCCGCGGATGCATCTCCATATCCTGCCCCCGCGTATCCCGGATGCGATCGCCCGGCACCCGCACCGCGGACCCGTCGATCAGCCGCTGCGCCCCGGTGAAAATGATCCACCCCGCCGTCGGTGTGCCAACCACCTTACCCAGCCCCAGCGTGCGATACCCCTCGGTAAAATCCTCGCCATCGCTCAGTGTCGATTCATTCGTCACCAGCACCGTCGGCAACCCCAGCGCACGTTGCCCCAGGGCCTGCCGCATCGGCATCGCCGACTCATCCCGCGGGGTCCCGATCAGGTAGTTTTTGCGCGCAAACACGTCGATCACGCGCCCGTTCACATACCCGCCATTGTTGTTGCGCACATCCACCACAACGCCCTTCTTCGCCTGGTTCAACACATCCAGGTCCACGTACAGCTGCGCCAGGTCCGCATCGCCCATGGCCGCAATGTGCACATAGCCCAGCCGGCCGCCGGAGATCTTGTCCACGTACGCTCGCCGGCTCTCCACCCACGCGCGATACAGCAGCCCGGCCTCCACCTGCAGCGTCACCGGCCGCACGACTACATCACGCTTCTTCGCCGTATCGCCACCCGGGGCGACACTCAGCACCACGCGCCGCCCCGGCCCATCCTCCAGCAGCTGATCTAGATTGGTCGCCGGCGTGATCGGCGTCCCATTGACCGCCAGCAGCCGATCGCCTACATGCGCCGAGCCCTCCAGCGCCACCGGCCCCAGCGGCACAATCTCGCGAATCACCAGAGCCCCGCCATTCTCAAACGCGGGCCGCTCAAAGCGCACACCCAGCCGCCCCGTCCGCACCGCCGGCACACTCGGCTTGCCAATGCCGGAGTGTGAAGCATCCAGCTCCCCGATCAGCAGGTTGATGTCCCGCCGCAGCTCGCCACCAGTCTTCGCGCCCTCGATATACGGCGTCCACTCCGTCTTCAGCGCCGCCCAGTCCCGTCCGTTGAAGTCGCCGCGAAAGAAGCGATGATCCAGCGTCGACCACGCCTCGTCAAACACCACCATCTTCTCCTGCTCAAAGTCCACATCCAGGCTGGCTGTCAGGTTCACCGGCTTCACCACGCGGCTCTCCAAGGCAACCGCACGCACCCCGGCGCCCTCACCGGCACCACCCGGCGCCCCGGCCCGCCCACCCGCGCTCTCCACGTAAAACACTGTCTTCGCATCAGGCGAAAAGGCAATGTCGCTCTTCGCCCCACGCGTCGACGTAAGCTGCTTCGGCGAGGCTGGCTCCGGCGCCAGTTCATCCAGCGAGTACGTGTAAATGTTCTGCTCGCCCGCTGCATCCGCCAGAAATGCCAGCGTCTTGCCATCCGGACTGATCACCGGGTAGCGCACACCCAGGTCGCCCAACGGCAACAAGGTAAGACGATCGCGGATCCCGTCAAACACAATCTTCGTAGGCTCCACGGGCTTCTTAGCCGCCGTCTTGCCAGCACCCGCAGCCGCACCTGGCCCCGCCTGTCCCGGCTCCTGCCCCGCTTCGTCTGCCGTGCCCGGGACATCGCCCGTCGGCGCAGGATGCTCCTCCGGCGTCGTCGTTCGGCCCGGCTCTCCCGGCGAATCCGGTGCGCCCGGCGTGGTCTGCTTGCGGAACAGGTCCCGGAATTGGTCTTCGCGGAACGTCGGCAGGTGGACCGTCAGGTCCACCCGTGCCAACTGCGGCGTCTCCGCTCGCTGCGAGGTATCGAACAGCAGGTATTTCCCATCCGGCGACCACGCGATGTGGCTGGCATTCTGCCCGTTGGCCAGAAAGGTGATCTCTCGCCCGGCCGCGGATCCATCCGCCGGAACCGCCCACAAATTCGTGAAGCCATTGGTACCTGTCGGCACATACACCAGCCAGCGCGAATCCGGCGACCATGCCAGCGCAGAGTCATCCAGGTCACCCGTCGCAATTACCTTGTCCGCCATGGTGGCCAGCGTCAGCACATGCAGCTCCTTGCGATTGCGCAGATACGCCAGCAGCTTGCCATCCGGCGAGTAGCTCGGAGCCACATCCAGGTCAACTGCCGGGTGCGCACTGTGCGTGATCGGCCTTTCAGCGTTATTCACGAAGCTGTAGGCATACAGCTGCGATCCGCCGTCACGCTCCGACGCATACACCACCTCATCCGAAGCCGCATTCCACTTCGGCTGCGACTCCTCCGCGCCCGTATGCGTCAGCCGCTGCGCCTCGCCACCCTCCTTCGCGCTCGCCGCAAAGATCTCTCCATGCCCTGCCACGGCAATCTTCTTGCCATCCGGAGAAAGCGCCAGGTCCGCCCATCCGTTCACGGCGGTATGCGTCACTCCAGGGCCGGACGGCAGACCGCGTAGAGTGACCTTCACCTCCTCCGCCTTGCCTGTGCGGGCGTCTGCGCGCCAGATGCCGAAGTTCCGCTCGAAAACCACGGTCGATCCGTCATAACTGATCGTCGGCCACAGCAATCGCCCGTCCTTGAAGTGTGTAAGCTCCTTCACGGCTCCGCTGGCGGCATCGGCCTGGTAGAGATTCTCGTGTCCCGGCCCGCCGTCACTGCTCGGGTCGCCCATAAAGAGCAACGTCCTGCCATCCTTCGACCACATCGGCCAGGCGTGTTTCGCGTCCGCCGCCACCAGCTTGCGATAGCCACCCTCACCCGCAATCGGCTTCAGCCAGATCTCGGTCTCGTCGATATGCGCGTGCCCGTCCCTCCACCACTGCACGCTTGAGATCCCCTTGGCCACCAGCGCAATCTGCTTGCCGTCCGGCGAAGGGGCGCTCTCAAACTCGTTCAGGTACCGCTCGCGCGACACCTCCAGCGGCGTCCCACCCGTCGCCCGCACCCGCTGAATGTCCCCCTGTCCCGCCACGTCGGTCGTGGCCGACGTGAAATAGAGCCATTCCCCATCACGTGACCACCCATCCAGGTTCGAAGGCGAGTCCGAATAGGTGATCCGCTGCAGCTGCCCAGTCGCAAACGTCAGCACGTAGAGGTCACCGCCACCCGTGCGCGTTGACATGAAGGCCAGCTTCGTCCCGTCCGGTGAGTACAACGGCCGCGACTCCTCCGCCGGATCCGAAATCAGCAGGTGCGCTTCACCACCCCCCGCCGCCACGGTCCACAGATCGCACCCGGAGACGAACGCAATCTCCTTGCCATCGGGCGAAAGCGCCGGCTGCGAAAGGGACGGCCGCGGCGACGGCTTGCCCTGCGCGTGAGCAGGGCGCAGAGGCAGAAAGGGAAGCGAACAAAACAGGGCGGCAACAGCGGCGGATCGAATGCGCACAGAGTACCTCGAGCAGCTTTGGATGGTGCTTTATGGATAAGCCCATGGGGCAGAAGGACGGGGATCGCAACCCACAGACGAATACCGGGTTCCAAAAGTTGCCGGGAAAGATGATTTTCCTGTTGAAGGGTTGACAACTCCTCGGCAGAAACGGAACCTTAGAGCATATGACTACCCACCGTATCGCCACAGCCTTTGCGTCCCTCGCCCTGGCGTCCAGTTTGTTCGCGCCCGCGCTCACCCAGGCCCAGACTGCCGGGCAGGACGTTCACAATGCCGGGCAGGACACCAAGAACGCCGCTGTCGATACCGGCCACGCGACGAAGAAGGTCACCAAGAAGGCCTATCACAAGACCAAGAGCGGCACAGAAACGGCCGCCGACAAGACCAAGAGCGGCACGGAAACCGCGACGGACAAGACCAAGAGCGGCACCGCCAAGGCCTACGATAAGACCAAGCAGGGCGGCACAGTTGCTGTCGACAAGACCAAGGAAACCTCCGTCAAGGGCTTTGACAAGACCAAGGAAGGCACCCAGAAGCTCTTCGGCGACAAGCACGAGAAGACCACGGCCGCCAAGGACAAGATGAAAGAGAAGAAGATGGACGTCAAAGACGGCATGACCGAGCAGAAGAATGCAGTCAAAGCCGACGCCCCTCACTAGTTCCCATTCCCACCAAACGTGTCCACACCTATGCGGAGGAGAGGTCTCAAGCCTCCCTCCGCATCCTCGTTTGGAAAAGGCTTAGCTCTTCCAGACACACTCTTTCTCTCTCTCTGAAGATCACCGCCCAGCATTCCGCGCATCCCTTTCTGAAGAGACACTGCTCCAGCCGAGCCGTTACTTCCCGTGGCAAATCACTCTCGGAGGGGCACGGCTTTAGCCGCGCCGTCTTCCCAAGCAAAGGGAGAGGCTTTAGCCTCTAAGGTCAGCCCGGCTCATCTCCAGGGGCCGCATGTATCGATCCAACCAGACCTTTGCCGGGAATTAGCCCGATTTGGCTACACTTATGAAAGAGCCCGAACTTAAATCCTAAGACAGCGCTTCGCTACCCTTTCAAGAGCTCTGCTCATCCCTCTTGCCACTCTTCAGTGTTGCGCCCGCACTCTTTGATCCCCACCTAAGCGCAATGGAATGAAGATCTTGGATCAAAAGATAGGGGGAGGGGGTCTACCCCTCTAGCAGGGCAGACGCATCGGCACACCACTCCGGGCCACCTCGCCCTTCAGCGCCCGGCAGTCCGTCACGCCAAAGTGGAAGATGCTCGCCGCCAGCGCCGCATCGGCCCGGCCCCGCGTAAACACCTCGGCAAAGTGCGCCGCCGACCCAGCCCCGCCCGAGGCAATCACCGGTATCTGCACAGCAGCCGACACCATTGCCGTCAACTCGCAGTCAAAGCCCGCCCGCGTGCCATCCGCGTCCATTGACGTCAGCAGGATCTCTCCCGCCCCGCGGCGCTCCGCCTCGCGCGCCCAGTCCACGACGCGCCAGCCTGTCGGCTTGCGTCCACCACTCGCATACACCTCGGCCTCGCCCACCGGATCAACGCCGCCGGCAGCCCGCCGGGCGTCAATGGCCACGATCACGGCCTGCGCTCCAAAGCTCGACCCGATCTCCTCGATCAACTCCGGCCGCAGGATCGCTGCAGAGTTGATCGAAACCTTGTCAGCCCCCGCGTCAAACACCGCCGCCGCATCGTCCGCCGACCGGATCCCACCCCCGACAGTGAAGGGGACAAACAGCGCATCCGCTGTGCGCTTCACCGTGTCCAGCAAGGTTCCGCGGCCTTCGTGAGTGGCTGTGATGTCCAGCAGAACAATCTCGTCCGCGCCCGCTGCCGCATGCCGATGCGCCAGCTCCGCCGGATCGCCCGCATCGACGATGTCCACGAACTGGACGCCCTTGACCACGCGCCCACCACGGACATCCAGGCAGGCAATCACTCGTTTCGTCAGCACGGATCTAGAGACTCAGGGTGCCGTTCATCACCGGGCACCCAGCCGCCTTGGCCGCGCCTGCATCGCCTGACGCTGAGAAGCCAAGCTCGTCACCGCCGCCGAACGTGATCCGGTGGCGTCGACTCATGCCCTGTAGCTGCTTGTGCACCATGCTGAACGCCTCCTGCAAGGCCTCCACCGCGTCCGCCCCACGAGCCGGCGAGGCATGATCCCGCCCCATGGCGCTCATGCGAAACACACACGCCCAACCCTGGCCCTCGATATGCACCGGTTTGCCAAAACTGACAGTCATGGGCCCCCGCTCGCCCTCGGCCTCAATCTCCAGCACGCGCTCGGCAACCAGTTCAAAAGGCAGCTCGTTCACGCCGGTCCAGTTGTTTGTGATGTCCAGCTTGACCATCGGCACCGAGCCGCTCGCCGTGCTCTGACCGTCAAGGTCGACCTGCTCCGTACTCTCGGTATCTGTCGCCACGCTCATCGGCTCACCTCGTCCGTTCAGATGCTCAAAAAGCCAGGAAGTTACGCAGTACGCGCAAACCGGCGTCCCCGGACTTCTCCGGATGGAACTGCACGCCCATGGCATTGCCGCGCTCCACCGCCCCGGTAAATGCCCCGCCATACAGCGTGGCCGCAGCCGTATCCGCCGACACAGGGGCCCGCCAGGAATGCGTGTAGTACACAAACGCCCCAGGCTCCACGCCCGCAAGGAGCCGCGAGTCGGGCCGCACATCCTCCAGCGAATTCCACCCCACATGCGGCGACTTCAACTCCGCACCGTCATGCGCCGCAGGGAAGTGCTCACACTGCCCCGCGAAGTGCCCCAGCCCCGGGGTGCCAGGCGCCTCCGTCGAACCCTCATATAACCACTGCAGCCCCACGCAGATGCCCAGAAACGGCGTTCCCTGGGCGATCGCCTCGCGGACGGCCTGCGTCAGACCGAGCGTGTGCAACAGCTCCGTCGACCGGAAATGCCCAACACCCGGGAGCACGATCCGCTCCGCCCTTCGCAGATCCCCCGGCTCCTGCGTCACCAGCACGTCATCGGCGCCCAGGTAACGCAACGCCTTGGCAACACTGGTCAAATTGCCGGCCTTGTAGTCGATAACGGCAATCACAGCAAACCTTTCGTGCTGGGCAGCAGATCGCGCATGCGCTCGTCCCGCGAGCAGGCCCCGCGCATGGCTCGCGCAAACGCCTTGAAGATCGCCTCGATTTTGTGGTGGTTGGAACGTCCGTACATTGTCTTCACGTGGACATTAGCCTTGGCGCCACGGGCGAAGCCGTCAAAGAAGTCCGGCACGAGTTCCGTCTGAAAGTCGCCCACCAGCGGCTGCGTGAGTTCGTCGGTGACAACACAGCTGACCCGCCCGGAGAGATCCACCGCGGCAACCGCCAGCGTCTCATCCATTGCCATCACGAAGTAGCCTGCGCGCAGAATGCCGCGCTTGTCACCCAGCGCTTCGACAAACGCCTCACCTAAAGCGATCCCGACATCCTCCACAGTATGGTGCTGATCCACATCCAGGTCGCCCTTGCAAGTCAGCTCGAGATCAAAGCCACCATGCTTGGCGAAGCTCTCCAGCATGTGGTCGAAGAAGCGGATCCCGGTGGACACGCGGTACTGACCGGTGCCATCCACAAGCAGGCGCAATGAGATCTTCGTCTCCAGGGTGTTGCGTTCAACGGTACCCACACGCGCCGATGAAGCTGGTTCGACGGACGTACCGAGCTCCTGCAATAGGTCACTCATCCTTTGCCTTTCCTGAGGCGCCTTGCCTCCAGCGCTCGTTCCAAAACGTAGCTGAACAGGGCAGCCAGGACAAGGCACCAGACCACCACAAAGGCGCTGAGGTAGCGTGTCCCGTGAAGTTGTTCTACCCCAAAGATGCCGACGATCCCGACAAAGGGAATCAGCGGAGCAATCAGGAAAGGGCGACTACGACGGGTGCGCATGACATCTGCCATTCTACGGAGAAATGCCTACAGGAGCTTGCCGGCAGCAACCAGCTGACGGTCTGCCGCACTTGCCTTGAGCTTTACGTACAGAAGGGCAAAGCCGGTGGCAAACAGGACACATAACAGCGCAGCAACCATCGCCACAAAGAACAGGCTCATGCGACCACTCAGCAGCATCACGCCGCCAAGGGGCAAGGCTGCCAGGGCCACCAGTCCTACCCATCCCTTACGCTGCATCGAACGACGTTCGCGAAGATTCATAACCACTCCTTACATCACAGGAGTTAGATGACGCGCGAGGCTACTCATATTCACGCGCCTCTGTTCCCGTGTTGCGCGCATGCATGCCTTCGGCGGAAGTCCAGCCGATCTCGGCAAGCGACGCCTTCAGGGCCTCAATGCCCCGCGTGACGTGCTCTTCGGGACCGATCGTGATGCGCACATACCCTTCGCATCCAGGATCGGACGAGCGATCGCGCAGCAGCACGCCTCGACGGCGCATGACATCACAAAACAGCTTGTGCCGGGGGCCAATATCCATCAAAACGAAGTTGGCCGCGCTCGGCCAGGTGTGCACTCCGAGCTCCCGCAGGGCAGCCTCCACGCGCTGGCGACCCGCATGCACCTCGCTTGCATACCAGTCCAGGTACTCGGTGTCCGCAAGGGCCTCGGGGAGCACGGCCAGCGCGACGCCATTCACGTTATAGGGCGAGCTCACTTTGCGTAGAAAGCCGATCAGCCGTGCGTCCCCGGCGAGCATGCCGATGCGCAGGCTTGCCAGCCCATAGGCCTTCGAAAACGTGCGCGCCACGATGAGGTTCGGCACGTCCGGTACGTCTCCCAAAAGGCTGTCGCCAAAGAAGTGGAAGTAGGCCTCGTCCACCATCAACACGGCCTGCGGAGCCGCCGCGGCGATAGCCAGCAGGTGCTCCCGGCTCACCACGGAGCCGGTCGGGTTGTTGGGCGAGGCCACGATGATCAGCTTCGTGCGCGGCGTGATGGCCGCCAGGAAGCGCTCGAAAGGAAACGCGAGGGATTCATCGGTCTGCACCCGCACCAGCTTCGACGTCATCATGCTGACTGACACGTCGTACATGAAAAACGTTGGGGTGCAAATCAGGGCCTCATCGCCTTCGTCGAGAAACGCGCAGGCCATGAGGTGAATCGCTTCATCGACGCCGTTTGTCAGGATGAGTTGATCGTGAGCCAGACCCAGATGCGCAGCTACGATTCGCTCTACCGGCTCGCGTTCCGGGTAGATCGTCAGGCCCTCGGCGGTAAGCTCACGCATCTTTGCGAGCACGCGCGGGCTTGGCGCCAGGGTGTTCTCGTTGAAGTCCAACCGCAGGGCATCGCGCCCTGCAAGGGGAGGATGGTATTCCGGCATACCGACTACCCGCGCACGCGGTTGCGGCAGCACTGCGGCCTTCTTTACAGACAACTCGGCTTCAAGTGCGATGCTCATCCTTACTCCCTTATGAACTAACGCCTAGCGCATGCGAACGCGGACGCTTTCGGCATGGCCTGCAAGGCCCTCTGCCGTCGCCAGTGCAATGGTATGCGGTCCAACCTCACGCAGCGCGTCTTTCGTGTACTGCTGCACCGTGATGATCTTCACGAAGTCCAGCACGCTTAACCCGCCACGGATGCGGCCGCTACGCCCCGTGGGCAGCACATGGTTCGGGCCGGAGATGTAGTCGCCCATCGACTGGGGCGTGTGATGGCCGATAAACACCGAGCCCGCGTTCTTGATCCAGCGAAGATCACTGCCGGCATCCACGGTGAGGTGCTCCGGGGCAAGGCGATTGGTCAACTCGCGCGCTTCGCCTACCGTGGCGGTAACAAAGGCAAATCCTTGCGCACCCAGGGCGTGCTCGGCAATCTCATTGCCTCGCGCCAGGCGTTTAACTTCCAGCGCAACCTCTTCGGCCAGGTCCGCTTTGCTCGTAATCAGGATCGCTAGCGCCTCAGGATCATGCTCGGCTTGCGCGACCAGGTCAGCGGCGATGCCGGTTGCATCGCCCTCTTCACTGGTGACCACGATCTCCGTCGGTCCCGCGGACATATCGATGCCGGTTTCAAAGGACACGGCTACCTTGGCGGCAGTGACATACAGATTGCCCGGACCCACGATCTTGGTCACGGGCATCACCGTCTTTGTGCCGTACGCCATGGCGGCCACGGCCTGGGCGCCACCGATGCGGTAGAACTCCGTGACTCCCGCAAGATGGCCGGCAGCCAGCGTCTCGCGCGCCGGCTTGGGCGAGCAGACCACGATGCGTTCCACACCCGCAACCTGCGCCGGGGTCGTCGTCATCAACAGCGTGGAGGGTAGGGGATAGCGTCCGCCAGGCACGTAGCAACCCACCGAATCCAGAGGCCGCACAATCTGGCCAACCTCCATGCCTTCCTGGGGACGAAAGCTCCAGGCGCGGGGCAGCTGCTTCTCGGCAAAGGCGCGGATGTTGGCCTGGGCAAGCCGCATCGCCGCCTGCAGCTCGTCGGAGGTCTCATTCCAGGCGGCTGCCATCTCCTCACGGGAGACCAGCAGTGGCGCGTCCGTGGTCAGGCCATCGAAGCGCCCTGCGTACTCGCGCACAGCCTCGTCGCCACCCTGGCGCACGTCAGCGAGGATGGTCCGTACCGTGGCATCGACCTTGGCGGTATTGATCGACCCTCGGTGCTCGATCTGCTTCAGAGCGCTCTCAGCCTGCCCGGCGCATTCGCCAAATGTCTTGAGGATCTTCATCGGTTCCTTTACGTGCGTGTTGCGAGGAGAAACGTTCAGCGGCGGTTCAGGTGCTTGGGATATGGGATTGCATCGCGCGGAGGTTGCTGTCCATTGCCCGTAGCGCCAACCCGCATGTGCCGCCGCTCGAGGCGGGTGCCGGTGACGACCACACGCTTGGCTGCCTCCGGGCTGGCCGGGTAGACCCGCTCCTTGTTCGTAGGGTCCAGAATCACGGCCAGCCTCATGCCGTAGCTGATCTCTTGCCCTGCGGGCAGACGGGTGCGCAGGGAGACCTCGCGCGGCGTGTTGGTGCCGGGGTCCTGGATGCGCAGTACGACCTTCTTCATGTCGGCATACTTCAGTACGCCACCGAGCGGGGCGGCCGAGACGACGGTCGCGTAGAGCACCAGGCCATCCTTCTCGGCGCGTTGTTGCCGGCGCTTTTGCAGCAGATACATCACCAGCGCGTTGATGGCGAGCCCTAAGACAATGACAGCCAGGACAATCCAGAAGATCTTCATCGGAGACTCCGCCCCTTACTGGTTAAAGAACGACCTTGCTCAGCGGGTACTCCACAATGCCTGTGCCGCCCGCAGCTTTCAATCTTGGGATCACGTCCCGCACTACACCCTGATCGAGAATCGTGTTCACGGCCATCCAGTTCTCATCCCGAAGGTGATTCACCGTCGGCGAGTTCAGGGCAGGCAGCACGCCCAGCACGGCGTCGAGTGCAGCTTTCGGCACGTTCAACATCAAGCCAACCTGCGTCTGCGCGGCCATGGCGCCATTGAGCATCAGGCTCAAGGTTTCGATCTTCTCGCGCTTCCAGCCGTCCTCCCAGGACTGCCTGTTCGCGATCAGCTGCGTCTCGCTCTCCATGAGGGTTTCAATGATGCGCAGGCGGTTCGCGCGCAGGCTCGACCCTGTCTCTGTGACCTCAACAATGGCATCCGCGAGTGTGGGCGGCTTTACTTCAGTCGCGCCCCAGCTGAACTCCACCTTGACGGGAATGTTCTTGCCTGCGAAGTAGCGCTTGGTGAACTCCACCAGTTCGGTTGCAATTACTTTGCCGGCCAGGTCCTCAGGCGTCTGAAAGGGCGAATCCTCAGGCACGGCCAGCACCCATTTGACAGGCACCCGGCTCTGCTTGGAGTAGGTGAGTGACGTGACGCGCTCCACGTCGCTCTCATTTTCGAGCACCCAGTCATTGCCCGTCAGGCCGGCATCCAGCGCGCCGTGCTCCACGTAGCGAGCCATCTCCTGTGCGCGCACCAACATGCACTCGATCTCGGCATCGTCGATAGAAGGGAAGTAGCTTCGCCCGCTGGCGTAGATGTTCCAGCCGGCGCGTGCGAAAAGGGCGATTGTGGCGTCCTGCAGGCTGCCTTTGGGTATGCCGAGCTTCAGTTTGTTGGCCATGGTTACGCGCTCGCCTCCATTGCCAGCGGCTTGGTGAAGCAGCTCACCGTGCCCTCATGACAAACCAGGCCGTCGCCTTCTACCTCGACGCGGAACAGGAGGGCATCGTTGTCGCAATCGGTGGCCGTGCTGAGGATCCGCAGGCGGTTGCCGCTGGTCTCGCCCTTCATCCAGAGCTTGCTCCGCGAGCGGCTCCAGAACGTTACAAAGCCCGTCTCCCGGGTGCGCGCCCAGCTCTCCTCGTTCAGGAAACCCAGCATCAGGACCTCCGCCGTACGGGCGTCCTGGACGATGCCAGCCACCATGCCCCCTGCTTTTGCAAAGTCGATCGAGATCGACTCTTCAGTCTGCGTCATACCCTCTCCAAAGTCGGCTGCCAGCCCCCGCGCAGCAAAAAGCCCGCTCGCGGTGATCGCGTCGGCGGGCCGTCTATCCTGTGATGCGTTCTGCTTAGAGTGCCGCACCGGAGACTGCCACCGACATGCCGTAGTCGTGGTGGTGGTGCTCCGAGATGTGGTGAAAATGCGTCATCTCCGGTAACGGTATGCCCGGATAGGCTGAAAGTCAACGCGGGTGATTGACACATTCCCAGGGCTTCAGCCCGCACCGTGGTGCACCTATCTCCCGTTGATGAAATTTGCCTGAGTTGCCGTTCACGATATCGAAATCGAAGCGTGTCGAGACGACCTATCCCTTTGCGGAAGCATCTTCCTGAGCACGGCAACTGGCCGGAGAGAGATCAGCACATGTCGGACCACCGCGTATCGGCCGGACAGGCCAATGAAGATCAGTTCACCGCTTCCATCGAGCAGTACACCTCGCAAATTCCGTCGAGCGCCTACCTCGGCATGGCGTTCGCTTCCATCCTGGGCTCTGTATCCTTCCAGCTTGCCGGGAAGAAGCATGAAGCGCTGTTTGTCGGACAGTGGGTCGCCCCCTTCCTTCTGCTCGGTATCTATAACAAGATGGTCAAGCAGCACGGCTCCGACGCACAGACCCGTGGCTGAACGAGACAGGCATCTAAACCGCTCCTGCGCGGTCTAGATGCCTGTGGCTGGACTTGGACTTCCTTACCCGTCACGCCATTTTATGTTGCACCCTATCGACCCACGTTGATTCGGGTCAGGTCGTTTGCCAGCAATCACGGCATCCATTGCCGCTCGCATGTCCATTCCAGTCACAGGATCGTCATTGCCAGCGTCCCCTCGGCGGGGTCGGCTTGCATCCAGTTGACCTCTGTATACCAGGCGCATCTCCCCATCAAACAGGAAGAAGTCCGGCGTGCAGGCTGCCCCGTAGCTGCGTGCCACCTCCTGCGTGGCATCCAGCAAGTAAGGGAAGGGCCATCCCAGGCGCGTGGCCTGCTCCCGCATGCCATCCGGTCCATCATCCGGGTACTGTTCGATGTCGTTGGACTGGATGGCCACCATCGCGATCGGACCACCGCCGGTCTGACCAAAATAGTCACGTCCCAGGCGCCCGAGTTCTTCCTCGATATGCTTCACATAGGGGCAGTGCACGCACACAAACATCACCAGCAACCCATGTTTCGTTTTGGGGCCGCCGTGCGTGGCTGTGTTCACCGCGTCGCTCGCATCCTCGTCCCAACTGAGCGCGAAGATGTCGTCACGCCCCATGGCGCGACCGCTGATGACATCGATCAATTCAAAAGCGGGAGCGGCCGTTCCCAGCTGCACCATGGTTGATTCCGTACGAGACATAGATCTCTCCGTCTCCTGATCATAGGGCTGCCGGTGGGTATGCTGCAGGCATGGCCGCCGCTCGACCCCCCAGAACCCTGCCCGAGGCTGGCCGGGTACGATCCGCCGCAACCGCGCCGCGGGGAACTCACGGTCGGCCTCTTTGCCGTTGGTGCCAGCTGGAGATCCTTGCCCCACGCCGCCGCTCTTTCTGCTCGGCTTACTGTGTACACCAGTGGCGTCTGCGCTCGGACCCCGGCTATCTCCGGGATCTGGTCTTTGCTCGCGATCGCGGCGTCTGTGCCCTTTGCGATACGGACACCACCGCTGCCTGGTCGCTGCTGAAACGCAGCCGCGGCACGGCACGGGAGCAGCTGCTGTCGATGTGGGGTATGGCATCGATCGCGGCGCGGCGATCGCTCTGGGACGCCGACCACATCCTGCCGGTCGCCGAGGGCGGCGGCGGGTGCGATCTCGAAAACATGCGCACCCTCTGCCTTCCATGCCATCGCGAGGTCACGGCCGATCTGCGGCGTCGCTCGCAGGCCAAGGACAGATCGCTCCAGCCTGAGTGACCCTGGACGGATGGTCGAAAGTGAGGGCAAAAGAAGTTCTGACACCTGCTCCGGAAGCTACCCTGTCCCAGACCAGGACAGTGCGGCGCGGACGCGATAAGGTACACTGAGACCGCTTCCCGGACCCATGTAGTTATGTGTGGAGCGCGGGCCAGCAGCAGGATTTTGAAGGCGTGAACCGAACCATCCCGAGAGTTGTTCTTCCCATGCGGCGCGCATCGTTTGCCGCAGCGCTCGCGTTTTTCTCCGTTTTGGGTCTATCTACCCGAGCGTGGGCCCAGGCGGCGCCCGCAGCAGCGCCGGCCGCTGCTCCTGCCGCCCCGCAGATTGCTGCTCCGGTTCCCGTGCAGACCGCGGCGCCTTCGGCCATCGGTGCTGCCGCAACGCCCTCCGCTACCAGTAATAACGTGGCAGCAAACCCGACCGCCCAGCGCACCGGCGGGGTCGACGGTTCCACCGTAGCCGAGGCGCCAACCCAGTTTCAGCAGCTCGTGGCAACCTCCACGGATCGTGTGCTGCCTATCTTCGGCGCTTCGCTGTTTAATGGCGTCCCCAGCACCTTTGCGCCCGTGACCGACTTGCCGGTGGATGCCGGTTATGTGCTCGGACCCGGCGACACCGTATCGATCCAGACCGTGGGCCAGGTCAATCTCCAGTACAACCTGACCGTGGATCGCACAGGAGCGATCAACGTACCGGGTCTGGCGCCGGTACATGTGGCGGGCGTCCCCTTCGGACAGCTTTCAGACTTCCTTACCCGACAGTTTTCCCGCCTCTATCGCGGCTTCACCCTGACTGCAAATCTGGGCTCACTCCGTTCCATTCAGGTCTTTGTCGTGGGGCAGGCCCGCCGTCCCGGCACCTACTCGATCAGCTCGCTGAGCACCCTGCTGAACGCGGTATTTGCCTCTGGGGGGCCTGCAAATGACGGCTCCCTGCGCGACATCCAGGTCAGGCGCGATGGCAAGGTCATCACGCACTTCGATCTGTACGACCTCCTTCTGCGGGGCGACAAGACCAACGACATCCGCCTGGCCTCCGGCGATGTGATCTTCATCCCCTTCTCCGGTCCACAGATCGCCGTGACCGGCAGCGTCAACACCCCGGCCATCTACGAACTAAAAGGTGACACGGATATCACCGGAGCGATACAGCTGGCGGGCGGCGAGACCGTGGTGGCGTCTACCGCCTTCGCTCGGCTGGAGCGTATTTACGAGCACTCCATGCGTAGCGTGGAAGACGTGAACCTCTCCACCAACGGCTCCCAGGTCCTGCGCAACGGCGACATTCTAAGCATCGCCTCGATCATCGAGCGCTTTCGCAATGCAGTGACGCTGCGGGGCAATGTGGCTAACCCGGGCCGGTACACCTGGCACGACGGCATGCGCCTGAGCGACCTATTTCCGGATAAGGCTGCGCTGATCAGCCGGAGTTACTGGAGCAAGCGCAACCAGCTCGGCCAGTCCGTGCAGGACTACACCCCCACCGGTGCATCTTCGCAGGCGGGTCAGGGAGCCCTGCAACTGAACGGCACAGCCGAGCAGAGGGCGGCTGCCAGTCAGGCAGCGGCAACAATAACGGGAGCCACCGCAACCAACGCCGGCGTGGCAAACAGCACAGCTGGCAATAGCAATGTGGCCGCAACGGGCACTGGCGCGGGCACAAGCCCCGATACCGGGTCGCGCACCGCTCCCGTCACCCAGGCTGGAACCACCGTCAGCTCCGCGTTGACCGGGACCAACACGACCTTTACGGCGCAGAACGACGTCATCCTCAGTGCACCCGATATCGACTGGAGCTATGCGGTCGTCGAGCGCCTGAGCACAAAAGATTTGAAGACGTCACTGATTCCATTCAATCTCGGTCGATTGGTGTTGAACGGGGACGCCTCGCAGAACTTCGAGTTGGAACCCGGCGACGTTGTGACGGTCTTTTCTACCGCCGACATTCGCGTTCCTACCTCGCAGCAGACGCGTTTTGTACGTCTTGAGGGCGAGTTCATGGCTCCGGGCGTCTACAGCGTCCATCCGGGCGAAACGTTGCGCAGCCTGCTGGCACGGTCCGGTGGGTTCACCTCCGACGCCTACCTTTATGCCTCGGAGTTCACGCGGGAATCCGTGCGTCGCGTCCAAACGCAGCGGCTTCGCGAGTACGCCGATACACTTGACGCGCAAATCTCGGCCACCACGGCCAACAACACGGCTCGAGCTGTCTCCGCAACCGACCAGGTCGCCGCGGGCGCTTCGGCTGCGGACGCGCGTGCCGCCGTTCAGCGCCTCCGGCAGTTGCAGCCCATCGGCCGCATCGTGCTGGATTTGAAGCCCAACAGTATGGGCTTTGACAGTGTTCCGGACCTGCAGCTCGAAGACGGCGACCGCTTCACCGTGCCCCGCGTCCCGTCCTCGGTCAACGTGGAAGGGCAGGTTTATAACGCTAACTCCTTCGTGTTCGACCCAGGCCGACGCATGGTCGACTACCTGCACCGCGCCGGTGGACCGGACCGCCAGGCAGACAAGAAGCGTGCTTTCATTCTCCGCGCGGACGGTTCGGTGGTTAGTGAACAGTACGCCAATGTGAAGCAATCCCCCGTGTTTCCTGGCGACACCATCGTCGTGCCGCCTATCCTCGACCGCCTGTCCATTTTCCAGCGAGTTCTAGATCTCGCTGGTGTCGTCAGTAGCTTAGGTTACGGTGTCGCCACGCTGTACCTGATCTCGCGCTGAGGCGGGCCTAGGGAACTAATTTCCTCTTAATCCGCTTCGTACACTCAGAGAAAGGATCGGCGCGCTGCAATGGTGAATGAACCCGAAGTCATGGAGCATCTGCACGTCATCGATGCGGAGACTGGCGAAACCGGCATTGACCTTGTTGCGGTGATCGTCGCGATGCTCGCTGAGTGGAAGCTGGCGCTGGTTACCTTCATTCTGGTCGCAGCAGCGGGTCTGTATTACGTCTCGACGCTCAAACCCGCGTACGTTGCCGTTGCGACGTTTCTTCCCAAGGGAGGAAATACCGAGGCGCAGAGTCTGGCTTCGATCTTCCAGGCAAGCGGACCGGCCAATCTGTACATCGGCCTGCTCCACAGCCGCAGCGTGCTGGACGACGTCATCACCCGTGCGGACCTGATGAAGTATTACGGCTCAACAAGCTGGGACGTCACGCGAAGCATCCTGGGCAGCCGCACCTTCGTCGTGCAGGGTGGTGATTCCATCATGCTCATCGGGGTCCGTGATGGCGATGCCGCAAAAGCCGCGTTTATCACCAACGCCTATCTCGAAGCATTGCAGGACCTCAGCGACAAGATGGCGCAGTCGCAATCGGCGGTGACCCGTCGCTTCTTCGAGCATCAGCTAGTCGAAGAGCAGGTTGCGCTCGACAAGGCCGAAGACCGGTTCGCCTCGTACCAAATAAAAACGGGACAGGTTGCGCCGGACACTCAGGCGGCCGTTGGCATCAGCAATATCGCCGGATTGCAGTCGCAATTAATCGGCCTGCAGGTGCAGCTCTCGACCCTCTTGCAAAGTGAAAGCGAGAGCAACCCGGATGTGGTGCGCTTGCGCGGACAGATCGCTGCGGTGGAAGGGCAAAAGCGCGTGCAGGAAAGCGGGGCCGGCAGCAATGGCGTCGGTGCCCCGATCGCCGCGTCTAAAATCCCAACTGCGGCATTGGATCTGCAGAGATCACAGCGCGAAGTGGCTGGGCTTAGAGGCCGCGTAGCCTCGCTGAATGGCGAATATGGAGCGGCACGCTCCGACGCTGAGTTCACGCACGCGGCCTTTCAGGTTATTGACCCCGCTATCCCCCCCGAGTTCCGCGCGTGGCCTCCTCGTGAGCCGTACCAGTACGCGTCCATCGGCGGCGGTCTGCTGGCCGCGTTTGTGGCCGTCATTCTGAAGTTGATCTTGTGGCGCATCTTCGCTACGCCGGAGTACCGTGCAATGTTCAGGCGGTTACGCGGTGCCTTTTAGCGGCATCCTCCGCCTGCCGGGCAAGCGGTGGACGCGTGCCCGATCGCCCTTCGCGATGGTCGGTGCGTTGCTCCTTACTGTGTTCCTGGTCCTGTTTCCCAAGGGCGGTTTCCGGCTCGGCCCCCTCCCCCTTACCTGGGGCTATCTCCTGCTCGGCATCTTCACTCCGCCGGCGTTCCTGATCCGCTTCCTCCAGTTCCCGTTGCGCTTCCCACGCCCGGTTCTGCTGGTTACGGCTATTCTGGTGCCGTTTCAGATGCTTTCCTGGTATGCGGGGAAGTTCTACGGCATCTCGAACCCGCCCTTTGTCTTTAGTACCTTTGTGGGCCTGGCGGCATTGCCATGGATTTTTCTACTGATCTTCGGTCCGTTTTTCCCCCTGCTTGATGGCCAGCAACTGGCTCGCTGGTTCTGCACCTGTATCTCCTATGCCGCAGCCTGGGGCATCTTTCTCTTCTTCCTCCATCCCGTCGCCCATCACTTCATTGAGGTTCCCTACCTCACGGTGAATGCCTCCGATTACGGAGAGCTCGAAAGTACCAAGAACATCGCGCGCGGCGTCTTCTTCAAGCTCATATCTACCTACAACAACGGCAACCTCTACGGCGTAGCGACGCTGCTGCTCCTGCCCCTGTTCGACAAGCTGGAGGGCTCACGGCTTCGCCGGGCCACGGTCAAAACGGCGCTGTTCCTCACGCTCTCGCGATCAGTCTGGGTAGGGCTCATCTTCAACGAGGTGCTCTCCCTCTCCCTGGTGCTCTTCCGTCAGATCGCCACGTTCCCCGTGCTGTACCTGGGCGCCGCGCGCAGGCGCTTCATCGCCATTGGCGCTATCGTGGGCTTCAGTCTCTTTTCCGTGCTCTTCATCAGCTATCAGGGCGGCGGTATGCAGTTTCTACTGGACGTCACGGGTGGGGAGCGCATCAACCAGGTCTACGCCGCCCAGGGCACAAGCTTTCTGCCGCAAACCGGACTCTACGGCTTCGGGGAGGTGCTCTACGCCTCTGCGGCGCAATACTGGGGCATCGCTGGCCTGATCGCCTTTACGCTCATCATGTTCAGCCCGTTCCTCATCCTGCTGGGTGACCCGCAGGCGGTGCGCTCTCCCTTGCGGCGCGCGGCGTTGAAGGGCCTCGTGATTTACATGCTGATGGCCGCAACCGACGGGGCGCTCGACTTCATCCCGGTCATGGCATTCTATTGGTTCGTCTACGCGGTGTTTTTGTATGGCTGGCCAGGGGATCGGCCGATTGTTCTGCCGAAGCCGAAGCCGCTCCTCAAACCCTGGCGGTATGCCACTGACCTGCGTCGCCGGTGGCGGGGCCGTGGGACGCGCCGACGGCCTTCGCCCAACCTCGCAGGCGCTTCATGAAGCCACTGCAAAACGCTCGTTCCTTTGCCCGCGCGAATGGCTGGTCAACGCTGCTGTCTCGCGTCGGCCCTGGACTTCATCGCCGCCTGCGCGACGGTTTCACGGCGAACCGCCTGCGGTCCCCGGGCTTCCGTGCCGGCCGTGCCCCGCGCCTGCTTGGCTTGACCCACATGCAGATAGGCGAGGACTTCAACGCCGCAGACGATCTCTGGCTCGAGGCGGTGTTCACCTACGCCGGTCAGTCTTTTGCGCCGAATTTGACGATTGGCCCCCACGCGCGCCTTTCCGACAGCGTTCACATAGCCTGCCTTCATCACATCACCCTCGGAGCCCATCTGCTTTGCGGTAGCCACGTCCTGATCACCGACCACCTTCACGGCCGCTACGACAGCACCGCCAGTGCAAGTGACCCGACCGTGCCACCGGCCTCCCGCCCGCTGTTCTCCCCCGCGCCGGTTCATATCGGCGACAACGTCTGGCTTGGTGACGGTGTGGCGGTTCTTGCCGGGGCAACTATAGGAGACGGCTGCGTCATCGGGGCAAACGCCGTGGTGAACTCGGTGATCCCTCCGGGAACGGTCGCGGTGGGGGTACCGGCCCGTCCTGTCCGATCCTGGGACACTGTCACCCGAACCTGGCGTGCTTTCCCAAACCGGGACTCGCAGGCCTTGATAGACTAGCGCGGTGCTGAATTTCACCCTGGCAGCCCGCACCTGATGCAAGCCGGCTGTACGATCGTCTCGCCGAACTACCTGTCCTTTGCAAGAACGCTTGCCAGTTCCTACCTGGCCCAGCATCCGGAACAGCGCTTCTTTGTGCTGATTGTCGCGGATTTGCATGACTCAGCCCCGTTTGCTGTGGACGGAAGCTTTACCCCGGTTATGCTGCACGACATCGGCGTGCCGGACCTGCGCTCCGCCGCGATGAAATACGACATCCTGGAGCTGAACACGAACGTAAAACCGACGTTCATGAAGCACCTCCTGAAGACCTACGGCCTGGACGCGCTGGTTTACCTTGATCCCGATATCTTCGTCTACGCGCCCCTCGACCTCGTCTTTGCGTCCCTCGCCCACGGCGCGACGGCTGTGCTGACGCCCCACATGACCACTCCCGTGTTCGACGGCAGATCGCCCTCCGAGCAGGATCTGCTCTACAACGGGACATACAACCTTGGGTTCATTGGGGTGGGGAGCGGCGCGGGGAGCCAGCGCCTGCTGGACTGGTGGGAGGTGCGTTGCCTTCAACTCGGCTTCAGCGAGGGACGCACAGGCCTGTTTGTTGATCAGAAATGGATGAACCTTGCGCCTGGATTATTCGAAGGCGTAGTCATCTCGCGCGACCCAGGTTCGAATATGGCCTACTGGAATCTCCATGAGCGGACACTCGCGAAGACCGCGTCAGGGTTCGAGGTCAGCAGTCCGGACCGGCCAGCTGTGCCTTTGCGCTTTTTCCATTTCTCAGGGGTAAGCCCGTCCGAGCCCAGTCTTCTTTCTCGCAACACAAATAGATTCACGCTGGCCAGCCGGTCGGATCTCGTCGAAGTGTTCTCTGTATATAAGGCAGCTGTGCTTGCCGCGGGGGGGCTCGCGGCCGAGCGCCTGCCCTACGGCTTCGACCAGTTCTCCGATGGAACAACCCTGACCCGGCTCGCGAGGCGCCTTTTCGCCGCCCACGAAACCCGATTCCGTCCTGAGGACGGGCAAGAGGTTGACCCGTTTAACGCTGGGGGCAGCTTTGCCCAGTTTGCCCGCCGACAGGGTCTGGTGAAAGGCCAGGTTGCGCCCGCAAAGACGACCTGGAAGGAGTTCGACGCAACCGACCGGCGCGTGAGCGCAGTACATCGTCTGCTGCGCTGGACCCTACGGGTCCTGGGACCCTCGCGCTACGAGCTGTTGATGCGCTACCTTGCCTACATCAGCGTCCTGCGGCACCAAGGGGCATTTCTGCGTGACCCTCGCTGGCCACAGGATGCCGTAGATGGCGCAAAAGAGTGAACCACGCCCCGGCAAGCGGTTTGAACGACGGTCTGCCTCTGTCAGTGTCAGAGCGGGGGACGTCCCTGCCGCGTCGCGCTCTTATCGTCAAATTCGGATCGATCGGTGACGTCATTATGGCGATCCCGGGCGCCGCGGCGCTGTATGCGTCAGGCTTTTCGATTGACTGGGTCGCAAGTGAGAGCATCGCCCCGGTGCTCCGCCTGTATCCCTGGATCTACGTCATTGCCGTCGATGAGCCCAGTCTTCTGCGGGGCAGCTATCCCCTTCGCCTGAAGACCTGGCTTGGACTTTGGCGAACGCTGCGCCAGGGGATCCAGCGGCACGGGGCATATGACATCCTCGCCACCCTTTATTACGATCGCCGCTACCGCTGGCTCACGTCCTTCGTCCCCGCACGGCGAAGAATCAGCCTCTCCCATACGGACCGCCGCATGGCTCTGTTGCCGGGCCGTCATCACACGGATGAGTACGCGCGCATCCTCTGCGAACGGCCGGACGGCGAGACCCCTCACCAGCTTGCGCCCGTCTCGCCCCCGGTGCTGTTACCGCCTTCACGGGACCTGCATCCTGGGAAGCCGCGGGTGATTCTGGTCCCCGCCGGCGCACGCAACGTGCTGCGGGATGACGCCCTTCGTCGCTGGCCCATCGAGAATTACGTCGCCCTGGCGGCGGCTCTGCTCCATGCCGGTTGCGAGGTGTTGCTGGTCGGCGGTCCCGAGGACCGTTGGGCCTCTCCCCACTTTGCGTTCCTCGGT
The DNA here is from genome assembly GCA_964247615.1 of uncultured Acidobacteriaceae bacterium. GTDB lineage: Bacteria > Acidobacteriota > Terriglobia > Terriglobales > Acidobacteriaceae > Granulicella. Next base: position 24,305 of record CAXTVC010000007.1, on the reverse strand, counting down.
GCAACGGCTGCTCCGGAGGCTTTTGCAGACCTCCTTGGCAGTCTGAGCCTGGTCGAAACGCTGGCGTTGCTGCACTCCGCGCAGGTCACCGTCACGCATGACACCGGGCCGTTGCACCTGGCCGGGATCACCTCCACGGCGATCGTGTCCATCTTCGGGCCGACAGATCCGCACGGTCGCCTTCCCCGGAGGAGCAACACCGTCGCCCTTTGGGGCGGTGAGGGATTTGCGTGCCGGCCCTGCTACGACGGTCGGGACTACGCCCCGTGTTCGCACAACGGGTGCATGTCCCAGATCACGCCAGGGATGGCCCTCGAACAGGTGAACCTGCTGCTGCAGGCGCGTTCCGAAGGCCGGAAGCTACCCCCGCGTGTGCTCTTACCGGACCCTAGCCCTTCCGTACAGATTGAACGGGTGCACCACGCATGAGCGAAACGAAAGCGCCCGCCCTTTTCCTGGATCGTGATGGTGTGATCAACCACGAGGTTGGTTACCTTTACCGGAGCGAGGACGTTCGCTGGGTGGACGGCATCTTCGCCCTCTGCCGCGAGGCCATGGGACGCGGCTACCGGCTGGTGGTCGTCACAAATCAATCCGGCATCGCGCGTGGCCTTTACAGCACCGGGCAGTTCGAGACGCTGATGGACTGGATGCGGGAGGCGATGCGTCAGGAGGGGGTGGTGCTCGATGGGGTTTACCACTGCCCGTACCACCCGGAGCACGGGGTCGGGGCATGGCGTCGTGAGCACGAGGATCGCAAGCCCGGCCCCGGCATGCTGCTGCGGGCAGCGCGTGATCTCCACCTCGATCTCGCGCGCTCAGTCATGGTCGGCGATCGGTGTACGGACATTGGCGCAGCCAACGCTGCGGGCCTTCGTCAGGCCTTTCTGCTTAGCGGAACCGAGGCAGGCACCTGTCCCGAGGGAAGGTATCTCCCCATCGATAGCCTCCACGGGGCGAGGGATTGGCTCGTCACTTACGGCTGACGTCCTGCCTTGCCGGACCTCGTCGTCACCCCGCACTGCTCTGAAGAATAAGGATATGCGAAACTTAGGCCGTTTGTGTCAAAACCGGACACACCGGCACTGAAGTTTCCGCCCTGACCGCCGATAATGATCCTGACGCGGCATGTGGACGTCAGGAGGTCTTGAAACTTTGGTAACTGGCAGGCGCCTGGAAGCAGACGGAACTGTCCCATAGCGGTAAACTGGATGTATTATCCCGTCAGATTTGCTGCTGCACTTTCCGAGCGACCCTGACCGTGAAAACCCACCTCTGAACGCATAAGGGGACGGTGGCTCACGAGCAACGGCAGCGAGCCTTCTTGCCCGGCTCCGCCCTGAACATTCGTCTTCCCCCTGAGTTATTGCGGGAGACGAGGAGATGATCGCCCCGGCATGGTTGAGCAATGGGAATCAAACGAAGCTGAAGCTATACCCGAGCGGGCCTTTCTCTCGCATGATTCCCGGCTTGCCGGCTTTCATCCGCGGGTTGCGTCACCGATCCTGCCAAGCCCTGAGCGACTCTTCCGCTACCGGGTGATCAAGCGATCGATGGATCTGCTGCTCGTGGTGATCTGCCTGCCGGTGCTTCTGCTCTTCATCGCGGTGATCGCACTGGCTATTCGGGTAACATCCCCCGGGCCAATCTTCTTTTCTCATCGCCGCATCCGCGGACATGGCCGTTTTTTCTCCATGTGGAAGTTCCGCACCATGTGCGTGAACTCCTCTGAAGTTCTGGAAACCTACCTGGCCGCAAATCCCGAAGCCCGGGCTGAGTGGCGGAAGACCCACAAGCTCAAACATGATCCGCGGGTGACTGAGGTCGGCGAGTTTCTCCGACGGACCAGTCTCGACGAGTTGCCCCAGCTTTGGAACGTCGTTACGGGAAGCATGAGCCTCGTGGGGCCGCGGCCCATCGTTGCTGCCGAGGTTGAAAAATACGGCGAGTGTTTTGCCGACTACTGCATGGTCAAGCCCGGCGTGACCGGATTGTGGCAGGTCTCAGGTCGTAGCCAGCTCAGCTATCCTGAGCGCGTTCAGCTGGATCGGCAGTACTCCCGCAACTGGAGCCTGGTTGGCGATGGCAAGATTCTGTGCCGAACCCTGTTCTCTGTAGCAAATCAGGACGGAGCGTACTGACATCGTGCCGGGCTGTGAAGTTCTCGATTCGGCGATACTGTTTGTATGAAGCGCGGCAGTAAAAAGAACCGCTGGCTGGATCTATGGTTTGGGACAGCCGCGCTAAACCTCTTAGCGACGTTTCGTCGTCGCCGTCCCCCTCCGAAAGGTGTACCCCGCCGCATTGGAGTGATGTGTTCTCCCGCCCTGGGTGACACCCTGCTCTTCTCCGGAGCTCTGCAGGATTTGCGGGCAGCCCTGCCCGGGGCCGAGATCACGCATGTCTGCATGCGCCAGAACGCAGCGGCTGCCGAGATCATTTCCGGCGCTGACCGGCGGCTTCTAATTCAGCTGACCCGCCCACGGGAGACGATACGGGACCTTCGTGATCAGCGGTTCGATGTCTTCGTGGACTTTACAAGTTGGCAACGCCTGACCGCCTTCTACACGCTGGCCGCCGGTGCCCATTACACCGTCGGTTTTCGCACCGCCGGCCAGCGCCGCAGCCGCGGCTTTGATCGGACGGTGGAACACCGGGACGATCGGCATGAGACGGGGAACTTCCGGGCTTTGCTGCTCGGTTCGGGGCTGCCGGTGACATGGGGACCGGCGCATGATCCGGCTGTTGCGATCTCCGGGAACGCCGACCTGCCATTCGCCGCGGAAAAGGACATGGTCGCGTTGCATCTGTGGGCCAGCGGTCAGCGGGCGCATCTGCGCGAGTGGCCGGAAGAGCGGTGGATCGAGCTCGCCGGGCGTATGGCTGGCGAGGACACCCTGTTCCTGGTGACGGGCGCGCCGTCCGACCGTCCACGCATGGACCTCTTCGTCGAGCGGATGCGGGCTGCAGGCCACCGTGCGGAGAGCTTTGTGAGCCCGGATGGCTTCCGCACGCTGGCGGGCCTTCTGCGGCGCTGCCGGCTGGTGGTTTCCGTCAATACAGGCGTGATGCACCTGGCGGCGATCGCCGGTGCCCGTACCGTGGCGATCAATGGCCCCAACCGCAACGGTCGATGGGGACCGATTGGGCCTCGGGCTGTGGGTGTTGAGGCACCGGGCGAAGGCTGCGGCTTCCTGCATCTGGGCTTCAACTTTGACGGCAATCCGGAGGACTGTATGGAGCAAATTACGGTCGATGCGGTGGCGCATGCCTGCGACACGCTGCTGGCAGCCACGGCCACTCAAACGACCGTGGTCGCTCCCCAGGAGGTGAGCTGATGCAACGTATGCGTGAGGTGATCCGTGGATCGCTGGCGCGGAGCCTGCGCACGCTCACGGAGGAGGACCGCCTGGCGGCGGCGCTGCCCGTGGTCTGCGGCACCGCGCTGGCTGCGCACTGCGAGGTGGCGTGGCTGGACGAGAGGCGCACGTTGCACCTGCGCGTTGACGCGCCCGAATGGCTGCGCCCTCTGCTGGGCATGCGGGATCGCGTGCAGCACGACCTGCAGCGCGTGGCCGGGGTGCCGCTGACCGGTTTACACTTCGTGGAGGCGGGATCTCGGACCGACCGGTTTCGCCAGAGGTCGTCCGATGCGCCGGAGCCGGAGGACACTGGCTCGTCCGGGTCAAGCGCCTCGTATCGCCCAAGGAGATCCGCATGAGTGGGAGTTCCGAGACAGCGCGTGTCTCGATCGAAGACGTTCGTCATGTGGCAGCGCTGGCGAACCTGGAACTGACGGCTGAGGAACTGCCGCGTATGGCCCGTGATCTTGACGCGGTGCTTGGGTATATCGATCAGCTCAGCCAGCTGGACACGCAGGCGGTTGAACCGATGGCGCAGGTGGGGGAAGCTCTGGGCCTGCAGCCGGCTCAGGCGGGCGAAACGCTGCGGCCTGATGCGGTGCGGCCCTCTGTGGATCGGACGCAGGTGATGGCCGAGGCGCCGGAGACCGATGGACGCTTCTTCAAGGTGCCCAAAGTCATCGAGCGCTAGCTCACGTCGTCACCTGTCTGCTTCAGTGCGGACCTGAACCATTGCAAGGATGATTGATCGCATGACTGACACCCTAAGCACTGTCGAAACCCTGTCCCTGTCCGAGGCCCGGTCTGCCGTGGTGGAGGGCCGTACCACGGCGGTGGCCCTGGCGAACGCGCACTTCGAGCGGATCGCCGCGCGGGACGGCGAGCTTGGCTGTTACCTGACACTGAGCCGGGACCGCGCGCTGGCGCAGGCCGAACGGGTGGATGCGGCGGTGCGGGCGGGTGAGCCGCTGGGGCCGCTGGCGGGTGTGCCAGTGGGCATCAAGGACGTGCTGGCGACCAAAGGTGTGGAGACGACGTCAGGGTCGAAGATCCTGGCGGGTTGGCATCCTCCGTACGACGCCACCGTCGTGGCGAAGCTGGAGGCGGCCGGAGCCGTGATGCTGGGCAAGCTGAACTGCGACGAGTTTGCAATGGGATCGTCGAACGAAAACTCCGCGTACAAGCCGGTGCGGAATCCGCGGGCGCCCGACCGGGTGCCGGGTGGGTCTTCCGGCGGGTCGGCTGCGGCGGTGGCTGCGGGACTGTGTGTGGCGTCGCTGGGGACGGACACCGGTGGGTCGATCCGGCAGCCGGCGGCGTTCTGCGGGGTGGTCGGTGTGTTGCCGACCTACGGGCGCGTGTCGCGCTATGGGCTGATTGCCTTCGGGTCGTCGCTGGACCGGGTGGGGCCGCTGACGCGGTCGGTGGCCGATGCGGCGGCCATGATGGAGGTGCTGGCCGGGCCGGATCCGATGGATGCAACGGCGTCGGACGCGCCAGTGCCACAGTTCACGGCGGAGCTGGCCAAGGGCGTTGCCGGGCTGCGGATCGGCGTGCCGGAGGAGTACTTCGGTGAGGGCCTGGATCCGGAGATCCGGGCTGCGGTGGAGCGGGCGCTGGACAGCCTGCGCGCGGCTGGATGCACGGTGCAGCCGGTGTCGCTGCCGCATACGAAGTACGCGGTGCCGACGTATTACGTGATCGCAACGGCAGAGGCGAGCTCCAACCTGTCACGGATGGATGGTGTGCGCTTCGGGCTGCGGGCGAACGACTCCAACACGCTGTCGGCGATGTACCAGCGGACGCGGGACGAGGGCTTCGGCGCGGAAGTGAAGCGGCGCATCCTGCTGGGTACCTATGTGCTCTCGGCGGGGTACTACGACG